>JAPLCZ010000253.1 GCA_026391915.1 Bacteroidota bacterium
ACAGAGGCAATACACTTGTCCTGTCTCCCATTGCAGCAGAATTGGGGGCAAACAGTTTTCAGTGTTATAAAATCATTTTAAAAACAATAAAAAACAAACTTATGAGTACATGGTCAGGCGTTAAAAACCCCTTTTTAAAACCCACAGAGCACAATTATTTATTGATGCTTATCATCAGCAATTTCCATTACAACAGGCTAATGGCAACTACCAACCCGCTATTTTTCCCTATGAGGGATGCTTATATCCCCGTACATAACGCCATAGTGCTGGCGTATAATACATGGAAAGCATCAGGCAGTTCGCAGAAAACAAACACCCTTACGCTGAATCAGCAATTGGGGCTAAGCAAAACCAAATTGGATATTTGGGAGCCTGCCATTATGGTGGTGTATGTAAAAACCAGCCCTGAGTATGCCACTTTCTTCCCGCAAGGCAGGAGGACATATACCAATGGCACTATAGAATCACGCATTTCTGCCTTTGGTTCTTTAGATATAAATCTAACAGACATTGTACCCTTGGCAACCACCAAAGGGCAAGTGCATTCCTATTATCAAGGGTTGGATGAAGCCCGCCAAGAACAACAACAAAATTTGCAAAACTCTACTGCGGTAGAGGCAGCCCGCATAGCAGGGATGACCCAAATGTGGGTGAACCTATGCACCATGAATATGCAATTACCTAATGATGGGGATACAGTAGCCTCCTTTTATGATGTGGAAGCCATCACTAACCATGAGCAATTAATTTTTACAGGCACATTGCAGCCATCAGAAATTAAAGAAGTATTTAAGCACAAATTTGACCCTGCTACAGACCATTTACTATTGATAAACCCCTTTGATACCCCAATAGATTGCTATTTTACCAATGGGCTAACAGACCAAAAACAAGTGGGCGCCCAATACGTACACATGCCACCTCAAACACAGCAATTGGTAAGCATGGCACAGCTTAACTATGCTGATGACAGAAGACATCTTTATATGGCTAATATCTCCACCACAGTAGAGGCTCATTGGGAAGTGGATTTGCAGTAAAGGGGGAAACTTTTGCAATTAAATAAAACTTACTAAAACAAATAAACACAAATGAAAAAACTAATTACAGTAATTCTGTTAATGGCGGTAATGCTATCCATCACAAGTTGTGCAAGATTACTTTCTGGCCAAAACCAAAGAGTTCGCTTTGAATCAAATGTTGATGGTGCTAAGGTTATGCTAAACATAAAAGATATAGGTACTACTAATACGTATATTGATATTAATAGGGCTGACCTCAATAAGCTAATTAGGGTTTCTAAGGAAGGTTGTAAAACCAAAGAACTTGAAATGCCAATAATGTTAAACGAATACTACTGGGCTAACCTTGGTTTCTGTCTTCTTGCCCCTTTTCCAGCTGTTGGATGGATAGCATTAGCGCCTGCTATGTATGATTTTTCATGGAAAACTAATCAAAAAACTGACAATGTTATTAGGGTTGATTTGGATTGCACATCCTCTCAAAATAACAATATCACCCAGCCAAATCTCCAAATTACAGACTCAATTAAAAAGAAGAAATAAACCCCCAATAGTCCGCGTTTGCAACGCGGATTATTTTAACATGCGTTTATAACGCATAAAACAATCCGCTTTTCCATTAGTAATAAACCAGACAGCCCCGCAACAACTGCGGGGCTTTCTTAATTTCAAACCTCACCCCTTACTTTCCCCACTCCTCCACCTCTTCTTTACTCCAAAGGGTGGGGTAAAATATCCTGCGTTGGAAACGGGGTGGCAGGTATTTGCGCCAATTAGTGCCGCCGGTGGCAGCAACGGCATTTTTATCTGTATTGCCTAAATATTTTCCCGCAGATTTCATATGTACTGCCGGCCAATGCACATTCACAAATTCATCGTAAGTGCGCATGGCATTTATGAGTTCGGGGTTGGCTCTTTCTTCATCATTTAATGATAAGTATTGGCTTAGGATATTCTTGGTTTTGTGGGTATTTGCCCAGCGGAGAAATTCTTCTTTGTACTTATCCTCAAAGCGGCGCAGGGTAAGGGTTTTGGCACCAGTGGCAAGGTCAGTTGCGCCCTTTTTCCAATAGATGTATTGGTATTGGTCTTCAATAGTGCCTGCTGCAACTTCTTCCCTATGGCTGTGCTCTACAAGGTTAATGAGGCTGGTGCTTGCCATCTCTATTTTGCGGTATTGCGCTGATTGAAACCCGCTGGCAGGTAGCAAACTCAGGCGGAATTTCAGGAATTGGTCAGGGTACATGCCGTCAATCATAATCTCAAAAGAACGGGTGAGGTTGCTAAAATAGGCACTCATGCGGCGGAGGCGTTCTGTAAAAACCTCTACAGTAATCCCCTCAGCATCGGTAATTTGTTTTACCTCCCAAAGTATGAGTTTAAAATACAACTCAGTGATTTGATGATAGACAATAAAAATCATTTCATCAGGCACATTGGTGCGCATGGCTTGCAGGCTAAGGAGGGCATCCACATGTATGTAATCCCAATAATCAAGATAGTTTTGGTAGGCAAATCCCTCAAGGTATCCTTCTACGGGTTGGTTATCTGCGTTGTATTTTTCTTTTAATCTCTCTACTAATTCCAGAATTTTATCTGTGTTTTCCGTCATCTTTTAAAAAGGAGTTTTAAACTCGTTAAAGGGTTTGTAAAATTTATCTTTATCACTAAGTAATGGGTTGGTGATTCCCCACTCAATTCCTAAAGCGGCATCATCCCACATAATGCCACCTTCGGCAGCGGGGTTATAGAGTTCAGTACATTTATAGCTGAAAACGGTATCTGCTGCCAGGCATACAAAGCCATGGGCAAAGCCAGGAGGGACGTAGAATTGAGTGAAATCATTTTCCTGCAATAGGATGCTGAAATGCTGCCCATAGGTTTTAGAATTCTTGCGGATGTCCACAGCTACATCCAATGCTTTACCACGCAGTACACTCACCAATTTACCCTGCGCAAAAGGGGGCTTTTGAAAGTGCAAACCCCGTAAAGTATTTAATTGAGATGATGACCTGTTTTCTTGCTTAAAAGATATGGGGAGGTTGTTTTTAGTCCACTCCTCTAACTGGAAGTTTTCAAAGAAATAACCCCTCTCATCTTGCACCACTTGGGGCTTGATAATGAGTAGCCCATCAATAGGGGTATAGCTAACATCTACTTTCACGCAGCAAAGTTAAACCAATTGATTAGATAGTATTTGAGAAGAATGTTGTGCAGTAAATTATTTATTCTTTAAGTTTGCATACTTAAAACAATAAATCAGGAACAAACAAAACGAACATGAAAAAATTAATTTTACTTGCATTGGCAATACCTGTATTGGGTTTTGCGCAGGGTTTAAAGGTTAATAACGGAAGCAATATGGCTATCCCTTATAACCCAAAAATGAAAAATCTTGGGGGTGAAGAAATCATTACTTCTCCGGTAATTATTAAGGAGAAAAAGGTGAAACCAACTCAGCTTTTCAAAACAACAGTTAACAAAACCAAAATAGGAACTACCACCTATGATAACCAAACAAACGCATCCATCTACCGCCGGGTGATTGCATACCCTGATGGCAAGGTTACAGCGCTTTGGACTTACTCCAGCCAAACTACTTGGGGTGATAGGGGTACAGCTTACGCCAACTCAAGTGATGGTACTAATTGGAATGCTACATCACAAAGGATTGAAAATGTGCGTACTGGTTTCCCTAATTTGGTTGCATTTAACCAAGGTGGTAAATTGAGAGAGATGAGTATTTCGCATTACTCTTCTGGTGGTTCAGGTTCTACTGCGGCATCAGGCGGTTTATATTTAAACAAAAATGATGGTGTTGGTATGACTTCTTTTGATGAAAAAACCTTACGGAAACCGGGTGGGTTATTATGGCCACGTGCTACAGTTAGTAAAGGTGCAACTAGTGATTACCTCCATATTTTTGGGGTGTATAGCCAGATTACATATCCACTGCCTGATACCGTAATTCGTAATGGAGTTTATTATCCTCATACCTACTCACGCATGCGCCTAAGTGATAGCACTTGGGAGGCTTATGATATAGGATTACCAGGCTATGATACTACTTCAATATTAATTGGCAATTCAGGAGATGCATATAGCATGGATGCAAGAGATAGCACTGTTGCCATTTTATTAGGTGACAAATTCAATAATGTTATGTTGTGGAAATCTACCAATAATGGTAAGTCATGGTCAAAAACAGAAGTCTTCAAAATCAGAAATTCTCCAAGACAAGCTTTACCTGATACCATAATAACCAATGATGGGTGCGTGAATGTAACCCTTGATAAAAAGGGTGTTGCACATGTGTTCTTTGGTTTAGCCAAATACACAGGTTTTAAAGGAGATACTTCTTTGTCTTATACAGGTTGGTTCCCAGTAATGGATGGTATAAAATATTGGAATGATAAGGATACAGTATTAAGTGTTATTGCGCGTATGCCTACTTATTGGGGCTATGATACTTTTGCTGTGACAGACAAAACCAATCACAATTTCCAAACGGCTACTTGCTGGCCTAAAAATCCAAGTGGTACTCCTTCTATCAGTAATTCTGCAAATTTGTATTCAAGTGTTACTTCTTACCCAATTGCAGCTGTTGATTCAAATAACTATATTTACTTGGTTTATACCTCTGCAAGTGATAGTGATGTGATAGGTAGCGATGCCTCTGACTTGCAAAACTTCAGAAAGATTTTTGTGAAATACTCTAAAGATGGTGGCAAAACATGGAGTAAAAGGGCACAACAATTAAATGATGAAAGAGGTAAGGAAGATTTGTTCCCATCAGTAGCAAGAGATGTAGTAGGTGGTAAACTTAAATTGATTTGGCAGCAAGATGATGAGCCAGGAACTGTAATCCGTTCTGGTGATGGACAGTCAAGCACACCTAATGATATTATGTATGCTGAGTATGATGTTGCAGATATTTTAAGTGATAAATTCTTAAATGGAGTAGAGGAAAACAATAAACCAGTTCTTGCCATTGGGGATGCATATCCAAACCCAACTACAGGAGATGTTACCATTCCAGTTTCTATTTATAAATCACAAAACGTGAGTGTAAGTGTTACGGATATCCTTGGCAAAATAGTTTATGCGGAAAACTATGGTACGCTTTCTACAGGTACCAGCAACTTAAATATCAACCTAAATAAAGTTAGCAAAGGACTTTATTTCTACACCTTAAAAGCAGGTAACACCACTGTTACTGATAAGCTAATGGTGAAATAATAAGATTCATTTATTATAAAAAAGCCCGCCTCAATTTTTTGAGGCGGGCTTTTTTATTTATTTCAGATGGTCAGTGTTATTCTCCAGCACCAACTCAAATTTGCCATTGCCATTAAGTTTTAAAATATAAAGGCAAAGGTTGCTGTGGGGGAATAGTTCCATCTCATTAAGTGATTTGCCCAATAAACCGCAGAGGAAAACCTTCATGGCGCGCCCATGCATGCATATAAGCACGCGGTCTTCATCAGTACGGGTGAGGAGTAGATTGAGTACTTCATTTTGGCGGTTAGCTACATCTACAACACTTTCGCCATTAGGTAGACGGGCTTGCAAATCGCCAGTTTTCCATTGGTTGATGGTGGCAAAAAAATTCGCTTTTTGTGTCTCACTCATCACCTTGCCTTCATAATCGCCCCAGGAAATTTCATTAAGCCCCGCATATACCTCATGGCTAATATTATTGGTAATGAATCTATCTACACTTTGCTGAGAACGGATGAGGGCAGAGGTATAAACTCTATCAAACTCCAGATGAAAATAGGCTTTGTAAAAGAGCTCTGCCTGTCGCAAACCCAATAGGTTTAGGGGCTCATCAATTCCACATCCTTGCACCATACCCATACGGTTGAATTCTGTTTCGCCATGGCGTATTAAATAAATCTCTTTCACTTGGGGATAATCTAATTAGTTTTGCTGCAAATATCACTAAATATGATTGATACACGCGTTACCCTTGATGAATTAAATAAAAGAAGCCTTGGCAATATGGGGCAAAATATGGGGATTGAGTTTGTAGAAATTACCCCCGATTACTTAGTGGCAAAGATGCCTGTGGACCACCGCACCACACAGCCTTTAGGGATGCTAAATGGAGGTGCATCTGCTGCATTGGCAGAAACTGTTGGAAGCATGGCTGCATATTTAAGTGTGGATAGAGAGAATTTTTATACCCTAGGTTTAGAGATAAAATGCAACCATATAAGTCCTGCTTTTTTCGGGAGTTTTGTAGTGGGTAAGGCCAAGCCTGTACACTTAGGTAAGCGTACCCATGTGTGGCAAATAGAAATTACAAATCAGGAAGAAAAATTGGTTTGCCTAAGCACCCTCACTATGGCAGTGCTAGAGGTGGATGAGGAGATGAGGAAGAAAATTTCAAGTTTGATGTTTAAAGTTTAAAGTTGGTGGGTCCTTTTCAACATTAAACATGGATACCGCTGCTCATTTTTGAGGTGCCTTGTGTACGGTCTGTAAAGATGATGGGCACTTCAGTAATTTTATATTTATACTTCCATGCTGTGAATTTCATTTCAATTTGGAAGGCATAACCTTTAAATTTTATATGAGCAGGCTTAATAGTTTCTAGCACCCGGCGGTGATAGCAAATGAATCCAGCAGTGGCGTCATTAAAAGGCATACCCGTAATAATCTGTACATATTTGGAGGCATAATAACTCATGATAACTCTGCCCATTGGCCAATTTACTACGTTTACACCAATTACATAGCGGCTGCCAATGGCCATATCATTTCCGCCCTCATTGCAGGCATGGCGCAGGCGGATGAGGTCGGCAGGGTTGTGGGAAAAATCTGCATCCATTTCAAAAATATATTCATACCCATTTTTAAGTGCCCATTGGAAACCATGTATGTAGGCAGTTCCCAAACCCAATTTCCCAGTACGTTCTTCTATAAATATTTTACCGGGAAAATGATGGGCAGCAAGATTTTTTACCACATTGGCAGTGCCATCCGGTGAGCCGTCATCTACTATTAAAACATGAAAACCTGCGTTTAAATCCATCACAGCGCGGATGATGTTTTCGGCGTTTTCAATTTCGTTGTAAGTTGGGATGATGACTAAACTATCAGACACGGGTGGTTAGATTTGCAGCAAAGATAAACACCTAAATCCATTGGCAAATAAAGCAGTTTTTTTAGACCGTGATGGCGTGCTTTTGCATGAGCATGGAGAATACACTTTTAGAGAGGAGGATGTAGTGATATTACCCAACCTTTCAGCCCCACTTTTGAGGTTACAAGATGCAGGTTTTCTACTCATCATTATCACCAACCAAGGAGGCATTGGCAAAGGACTTTATACCCATGAAAGGTTAGCCGAAATCAATGCAGGATTAACTGATTGTTTAAAGGGAAAAGGTGTACTTATTACTGCACTTTATTATTGCCCGCATCATCCTATTTCATCCCATTGTATTTGCCGCAAACCAGATAGCCTGATGTTGGAAAAAGCTATTGCAAAATATAATATTGATGCTACCCAATCTTATTTTATTGGAGATACCGAAAGAGATATGGAGGCTGGCATTAAAGCAGGAGTAACTACAATAAAAGTAGAAGCCAATGCAAATCTTAATGTAACTGTCAATCAAATTCTCTCCTGATAAAGTTATCATTTTCAATTCAACTTTATTCCCTTTCTTTTGCATTACTTTGCGGCTTAAATCAAAAAAACTATGAGAGATACAATACTTAAATGGGGGCTAATATTCGCTATTGCAGCAATAGTTATGACCATCCTTTCCAGATTTGTTTTAGGTACAGACCCTGCTAAAATGAATACCCTTACTTCCATAATTGTTGGTGTTATTAGTGTCGCGGTTTCAGTGGCGTGTTTGGTAATGGCATTGCGGGAAGTAAAACAAAATGAGAGTGGCTACCTTACCTATGGCAGAGGGGTGAAGGTAGGTTTTTTAACTTGCCTTGCTGCGGGTTTTGTGGTAAGTGTTTTCACTTATTTTTATAATGGCTATATTGATGACAGCCAAATAAAAACTACCCAAAACATGATTAGGGAAAAGAATGAAGAAATCTTTGACAAAAACCCGAACATGACAGAGAAGGAGAAAGAGAAAATTGAATCATACCAGATGATGATGACCTCCCCCGGTGGTATGGCAATTAGTGGATTTTTTGGCTATGCTATTTTCGGGATTATCCTCTCTTTAATAGTTTCTGCCTTTATAAAAAATAACCCACCGGAAGGCTGGATTCCGGGCATTAGTGATTCACTTTATAAAGACCAAGACAATCCTTAACTCAACCCAATATGTTTTTAGCAATCCCCAAATTAAGTATGGGATTATTGCCGGCTTGGCTGGCTCTTTTGTGCTATGGTTAAGTATGCTTATGGTAAAATATGGCATCATGATGTTTGTGATTGACCCGCTACTGCAAGCCATTATTTTAGGATTACTTATGTACCAAGCTGTAAAAGAAAAACAAATTCAGATGGGCGAATCCATCAACCTGCGAGATGGTATGAAAACCGGATTAGGCGCTACTGCCATTGCCTGTGTTTTAATAACAGGGGGCTTTTGGCTAGGTATTAAAATCTTCTTTAATACTCATGAAAATTTCGCTAACCAAATCTGCGATGTGGTAATTTCCAAAGGCTTTAGCACGGAGCCAAGGCAGGAGGTTTTTGCTAGAATCTCTGCTACCTTCCGCCCCATTAATTGGCTGCGGATGGTATTGGTATTTGGTACTTTTGCCACCGTGGGTTCTGTGTTTTTGTTGAAGAGAAAGAAGAATTAGACCTCACCCCAACCCCTCTCCCAAGGAGAGGGGGCAAGACATAAAAAAATGCTTGAACTCAACTTCAATCCCTTCCCTGTTTTAGAAACTGATAGATTAATCCTGAGGAAATTTACTAAGGATGATGCAGCGCAATTAATGTTTATGCGCACTGATGATAGAACCATGAAGTACATCAACAAAGCACGCCCTAAAACTATTGATGAGGTATATGCACTGCTCACAAAAATTGATGGGATGATTGATAATAATGAAGGCATTGCATGGGGAATGGTTTTAAAAACTGACCAAAGCCTGATTGGTCACATAAGTTTCCACAGAGTTGTAAAAGAACATT
Organism: Bacteroidota bacterium; assembly: GCA_026391915.1. Classification (GTDB taxonomy): domain Bacteria; phylum Bacteroidota; class Bacteroidia; order CAILMK01; family CAILMK01; genus JAPLCZ01. The sequence goes on from JAPLCZ010000253.1 coordinate 9,157, forward strand.
ACAGAGCAGAGATTGGCTATATGTTGCACCCCTATTTTTGGGGAATAGGGTTAATGAGTGAAGCAGTAACTGCTCTTGTAAAATTTGGGTTTAGCAGCATGAAGTTGCATAGCATAGAAGCCATTATCAACCCCGAAAATAATGCTTCAAGGCAGGTATTACTCAAGCAAGGTTTCACTAAAGAGGCTTATTTTAAAGAAGACTATTTTTATGATGGCATCTTCTACGATTCAGAGCATTACGGGTTGGTGAATCCTTAATTTCCCCTATCCAACTTCGCCCTTATTTCTTCCAACAAAGCAAATTGTTTTGCTTGGGAATCAAACAAAGTTTTTAACTGTTCTTCTTGCAATAAATCCATCTTTTGTTGCAGGCTGCGTATCTGCATTTCTGCCTTTAGATTAATGAGGTAATCGTTCTCACTGCGTATCCTGTCTTTTTCCTCTTGCCTGTTTTGGCTCATCATAATTATAGGGGCTTGCATGGCTGCAAGGCAAGAGAGTACCAGATTCATTAGGATGAAAGGGAAGGGGTCAAATCTATACTTGGTGAGGGCTAAAACATTGAAAAGAATCCAGAGAAAAAGCACCACCCCAAACATAATAATAAACTTCCAGCTACCGCCAAAGCGTGCAACTTTGTCAGAAATTTTTTGGCCGGGGGTAAGGGTTTCCTGTGGTGGGTGCAGGAGGTTATTAATAATTAATCCTTCCTCTTTAATAGTGCCCTCAACAATTTGATGAAGTCGGTTTATGTATTCAGTGCCTTGGTTAATGAGTTGTTTTGCTTCTTCGTTTTTCATTTAAAATTTTTGTTGAAGATTAAACAAAAATGAGGCAGAGAATAAATGGTAAATTTAAAATGGCAAATTGTAAATGGGAGGATGCTATCCGCCTATGTTGGGGTTATCACCAACTTGATACTAAAGGTTACTCCTAAATGAAGGTACAACCCGCGACGTAATTTAAAATTTTCCATTTGCCATTTCAAATTCTCAAATTCTTTTCCGCAATTCCTCCCACTCCACCATTGGCATCCTCAGAAACTGCAAATGTTTACCAACCTTTGTGGGGTGGTGGGCGTCTATGTTTGCAAAAGCTAATAAAAGTCATTAACCCAACCCCAATAATCAATTAACATTGCAGTAATTTGTGAGGATAGATTTGCCTCATAAATTTTAAAAAACAAACAAAATGAACACACAAATTAAAACCAAAACCATTTCAAGAATTTTAATTCTATCAGTAATCGGCCTTTTATTTTTTACAAATATAGAGGCGCAAAAAGCAACCGTAGGGGTAATAGGAATACAAAGCAAAGGGATATTATATGATGCCCAGCAATGCGCCAGCCTCACAGCGCTGGAGCTTGAGAAAACGCAGGAGTATGAGGTGCTACCACGCGAGGATGTTAATGGAGCTTTACATAAAAAGGGCATTAGCCAGGATAGCTGCCTTAGCCGTGAGTGTATCTTTATGGCGGGTGGTTTAGTACATGCTACCTATATGCTTACGGGCAAGATTGAGAGGTTTGGGGAGAAGGTGATTATCTCTTACAAGCTATACAATATTAGCAATGGCCAATTGGAAAAAAGCAGTGTGGATGAATACATCAATGCACAAAGTGAATTGCAAACAATGATTAGGCTCTCTTTCCAAAAACTATTGGGTAGAGATTTGGATAAAGCGAACTATAACCGCCTCACGCAAGTGAGTGCTTTGGATGGTAAACTGAATAACCCCGGCATTACAAAACTTAGCCTCAGTGGCCCACGGATGGGGTTAATTTGCGTAACAGGGGAAACATGGAAACGCCTAAGTGCCGATGAAAATGTTGGTGGCTATGAGCTCAACCGCCCTGTATTTACCATCTTTGGTTACCAACAAGAAATCCAATATTTAAATGAAGGAAAGTTCCAGGCATTGTTTGAGTTCTTGCCTATGGTAAGTGGATTAGACCAAGGCAGATTTGTGCCCAGCCTTACTTTTATGAATGGCTTTAGGAATAACCTTGATGGTTGGGAGGTAGCATTTGGTCCCAGCTTTGGGTTGGTGAAAACTTCAAGAGGGTACTACTATAATTATGGCCCTAACCCTGATGGAAAATGGTACAGAGAAACCCAATGGGATGTAAAAAATGCACAAGGGGAAGTGATAACAAATCCTAATAAAATGAAAGATTACCTTGACAAAAAAGGCGAGTTGGCTGCTGACTTCTCCTTTATTGTGGGTGCAGGTAAAACCATTAAAAGTGGTAGCATGAACTTACCTATAAATGTGTTTGCCGGCTTTGGTAAAGATGATTACCGCTTTGGAATAACCTTAGGATTTAACTCCAAGAATAAAGGTAATTAATCATACAGATTTTATAAGCTAAGAGCCATGAAAAGTCTGATTTATAAAATAACATTTTGCCTCCTTTGCCTGCTGGTTTTTAATCAGGCAAAGGCACAAATTGGGGGCAACTACATAAGCCTTAAAAAGGGTAATGATGTTAAGATAGACTCCATATTTGCCATCCATGAAACCACTATAGAATATGTGGCAAACGGCAGTGTGCATGACATGGATATTGCAAAGATTGACTACATCCGCAATAAAGGAAAAGAGATAAGTTTTGATGCCAAAGGCAAAGCCATTATTGTGGATTTATCCCCTGATAAAAGGACTATTGAAAGAAAGAGTGAACCCAAAGATACTACCACAGAAATTGTAGAAAAACCTAAGGTGGTTTATCCCACATCAGAGTACTACAAAATGAATGTTGGGTTTTATCCCCTTACTCTTTTAGAGCCTGATAGAGGATTAAGATTTGGTTTGGAAATTCCTTTTGATGAGCACTTGAGTTTAGTGCCGGACATCAATTATATTTTTGCTGGCTACCAAGGATTGACTTTTGATATTAGTCAGGCAATCAGTTCAGAAACTGGATTTTCAACTCATTTGGATTTGAGGTATTACGTATACAATTCTAAAAGGGCGAGATTTTATTTAGCACCTAATGCCATGTATAAAGATGTAAAAATAAATTATGAGCCTTCTGTAAGTAGTGGGTTTTTTCCTTCAGTTAATAATGTCAGCAAAAAAGTAACTGTCTATTCTTTCAATGTTAAAACTGGATTTATGATTAATTTAGACAGTAGGTTTACAGCAGATATTTATGCAGGAGTTGGGTTGAGAAATAAGAAAGAGGTATTGACCAGAAGTGATGGTACAACAGCTATCCCTAGTAGTTCAAATGCTGGGGTATTGCCTAATGTATTATGCGGCATTGCCATTGGCTATAGGTTTGGCAACACCATGATGAAATAAAGAGGGGGTTGTGTTGTTAGCTTTGCAAAAGAAAAATTACAGATGAAAATAGATACCGCATTTTTAGTAAGATGTATTCAAACTTTGGATAGGGCTATGGCTTTACTCAAAGAATCCAATCCTGAGAACATTGATTATGATATGTATCGTTCTGCTTGTATCAAGGAGTTTGAAATAATTTTAGAACAAAGTGGTAAACTACTTCGCAAGGCATTGAAGCCTTATTTTCATTCATCCAATGCTGTTGACCAACTTGTTTTTAAAGATGTATTCCGCAATGCAGTTTTGCGTAACATGATTACGGATGAAGCCTGTGAAAGGTGGTTGCAATACAGAGATAACCGCAATAGCACAGCGCATAATTATGGCGAAAATTTCGCGGAAGAAACACTTATTCTGCTACCAAAATTTATAATAGATGCTACAGATTTAGCCAGAATAATTCAACAACAAAATAGCAACTAATATGTTGTTGCGGGATAAGGATAAAGAAACTCTTTGCCAGATTTTTTCTGAGCTCACTATACCTGTAGAAGTGTGGGCTTATGGCAGCCGGGTAAAGGGCGCAGCACACCAAGGCAGTGATTTAGATTTGGTAATTCGTTCCCAAAAGCTAACTCCAATTTCTTATGAAATTTATACAGGACTTTGTGAAAAAATAAAGGAAAGCAATATCCCAATATTGGTAGAGCTAAGGGATTGGGCAATGCTTCCACAAAGTTTCCACAGCAATATTGAGGAGCACTATGAGGTGCTTTTTGATAATAAAAACAGCTATAATCTATCTCCCAAAAAACATATTCTAAATGAGCCAGATTCTGATTATAAAGTAGAGGGGAAGGAAGGAGAAAATGAGAAGTAAAAACCATCTTCTGTGTTCTTAGCTTTGCACAATATTCCATGAAGAAGTCTTTTTATTTAGCCACTATTATTTTTCTGTTTGCAGCTAAAGATTTATTTGCCCAAAAAACAATAAGGGATACCATAAATCTTGTGGTGATTGGCGCAAATTATAGCTTCCAAATCCCCGGAGGTGATATGGCAAAAAGGTTTGGGAACAGCTCAACCTTTGGGGCTGTTGTTTTTTATAAAACTCTCAGCAACTGGCTTTTTGGCATGGAGTACAATTACCTTTATGGAACTGATATCCGTGAGAAAGGAATCTTGGATGGCATTTCCACCAAAGACCCTGATGCGAGTAATAGATACATCATAAATGGCAATGGAGAATTTCAGATTCTTGACCAATTTGAGAGGGGGCATATCCTCCTTGGCAAGTTGGGTAAAGTGTTCCCATGGTTTAAGCATAATCCAAATTCGGGGATAAGTTTTAAAGTAGGTGGCGGATACATGGAACATAAAATCCATTACTATTGGACTGGCGAAGCCCCTGCCCAACTTGCCGGAAATTATGTGAAAGGATATGACCGCTATACTAATGGTTTTGTGGCAAGTCAGAGTGTGGGTTTGCTGTATTTTGGCAACCGTGGTTTTGTGAATTTTGCATTGGATGCAGAGGTGATGGAAGGTTTTACCAAAAACCGCCGGTCTTATAATTTTGACCAAAACACCACCGACAATAAGCAACGCCTTGATTTGCTTTATGGCTTAAAGCTCACTTGGTTTTTCCCTGTTTATCATACCCCAGGTGGCACTTATGAGTATTACTAATACTTAATATTAATACTTATCCATTCTCTTTCAGTTATAATTAAAAGATTGTATTTATGTCTTTACAATATTGGGGTTTGGTTGTCAGCTATCAATAATAAAAAAGCAAAACTTAAGATTCTACTCACTTTTTTTTCACCATCAGGCTATGAGGTAAGGAAGAATTACCCCATGGCAGATTATGTTTTTTATCTGCCTATGGATAGCCCATCAGCAGCAAAGAAGTTTATCAAAATTGTTAATCCATCCATAGCTGTTTTTGTAAAATATGATTTCTGGTATTTCTATTTTCAGCAACTCAATAAAAAGAAAATCCCGTTGGCAATTCTTTCGGCAACCTTCAGGAAGAATCAGGTTTTCTTTAAATGGTATGGAGGGCTATTTAGGAAAATGTTGGACTATGTTTCGCACTTTTTTGTGCAAGACCACCAATCAGAATCTATGTTGCAAGCCATTGGTTTTGGCAACATCACCGTAATCCCGGATACCCGAATTGATAGAGTGCATCAAATCTCCCAAGGCACTTTTGAGGATGATATTATCAATCAATTTTTGGGTGGAGAAAAAGCCATTGTCGGCGGCAGCGTTTATTTGGAAGAATGCAATATCATCTCTCAGTTAAGAGAGAAAAATCTCTTTACCAAAAAGCTAATTCTTGTCCCCCACAATATCAGTGATGATTATATTTCAAACATTAAAAAGCTATTTCTATCAGCGCAGCTTTATACCCAATACAATAAAGAAAACCACTCTGACATTTTAATAGTAAATACTGTCGGGTTGCTTTCTTCTCTTTACGCAAAAGCTGAGTTTGCAATTATTGGTGGTGGTTTTGGTAAGAGCATCCACAATATCCTTGAACCGGCGGCTTTTGGAATTCCTGTTTTGTTTGGGCCACATTTCCATAAATTCCGTGAGGCGCATGAACTCATGAATTGTGGCGGTGCTTTTTGTTTTACTGATGCAGATTCTCTGGAAAAAATTCTGCAAAGGCTTAATCCAACAGAAGCAGGCAAAGCAACCGCTGCCTACATCCAACAACGCATTGGGGGCACTGAGAAGGCATATCAATACTTAGAACAAATATTATCAAAACAATAACGTCTTTGATATCAGCAATGCAAAGTTGAATTATTGTTTTCAGGAAAATATATCTCTTATCTTTGCTGCAATTTAACCAATACATGAAAAAATTACTTAAGATGGGATGGGCTTTTTATCTATATGTGCTCATCTATATCGTTCCTCTTGTCCTTGTTTTCTTTGTTCCGTTTAGCTGGAGTATGGTAGGGCTTTTCTTCCTTAATTACTTCATTGGGATGTTTTTTATCACTGCCGGATATCACAGATATTTCAGCCATAAAAGTTATAAATTAGCAAGAATACCACAGTTTATCCTTGCCTTTATGGCGCAGGCTTCTTGCCAAAAAGGGGTTCTTTGGTGGGCTGCCAATCACCGCCATCACCATATTTATTCTGATAAAGATGAAGACATCCACTCCCCTGTAAAACGTGGGTTTTGGTATTCGCACATCGGGTGGGTTTTTGATCCCGTTACTCAAGGCTATAATGAACGCCAAGTTGCTGATCTTAGTAAATTTGCTGAGCTTCGTTTCTTAAATAAATACTTTTGGTTGCCAACAGTAATTGTTGCTGCTGCTATTTTATATTTTGGTGGGTTGTCCGCTTTTGTGTGGGGATATTTAATTACCATGATAATGCTATATCAGGCATCTTACTGCGTTAATTCTTTGGCGCATGTGTATGGCACAAAACGATTTGATACTGGTGATGAAAGCCGCAATAACTGGATACTTGCCATCATCACTTTGGGTGAAGGCTGGCACAATAATCACCATCACAGCATGGCATCCGTAAGGCAGGGCTACAAATGGTGGGAGATTGATATCACTTTCTATATCCTCACTATTTTTTCTTGGATTGGGATAGTAAAAGATATGCGACCTTTTAAGGTTTAGAAATAATAGAACAATATAAATTTCGCTACAGATTTAACTTTAATCTGTGGCGATTTTTTTTGCATTTACTATAAAAGAATTATTGAACCGTTTTACTTGGTAATAACAAATAAAAGAAACAGAAAAAGGTTATCCCAACCTGCCGTTCCAAAACAGATTCTACTTGGAATGCAGTAAAACAAATCACCAAGAAAACAAGCATTGGCAGGTTTCTTCGGATGTTTTGTTCAAAGAACGGGAGGATAAAAAATACCAGCATAATTGCCAAGCCTGCCAAGCCAGTGGTACATGCTGACTGTACAAATTGGTTGTGTGGCAAATGTCTATTCTCTTTCATCAGGATGGAATTTTGGCGTGTGTATTCTGCCTCCATTTCATCTATTAAACCTCCCTCCCCAACGCCAAGAATTGGATGGTTGAGGTAAACATTCTTTGCTGCCTTTAGCGCCTCTACCCGCATGGTGATGGAGTAATAATTCGGGTTTTGATTATGGGTGAGTTTGCTTAAATCTTCTTTGGTATTAGCGTATCTGTTATGCAATGATGGTATAAAAGCAACGGCTGCAATGGCTATTAAAAGCGCAATAATTATTGCAATGATGCCATGGAAAAATCTCCTCTTTTCCACTACAAACCAAACTGCTGCTGCAAAGCAAGCAGCATAAAAAGCAACCAATCCAGTACGTGAACAAATGGTGTGCATGATGATGAGAAGGCAGGTAATGGCTGCGAGAAGAATTGTTTTTTCGGTACGTTTATGTAGATTAAAAATAGGAGATACCTCGTTCCTCGGCATGAGATCAGGAGATGCTGAAATGCCTGCCCGACTTTCGTTTTCAGGCAGGAGTTCAGCATGACGATTTGTTTCTGTGGTTTGATGGTGAGAATCTCTATCCCAATAAAGAAATAAAGCAGCCCAAGTTGCAAAGGCCAAAAGAATACTAAAGTAAATATGGTTATCCTTCCCAAACAAAATAGGGATGGGTTTAGAGTGTAAAATAGTTTCATTGATGGCAGCATAATTAACTACATAATTCACAAAAGAAATTAACCCAACCAAAAGTACAGAGCCAACAAAAACTCTCAGTATAATTTTAAAATCTCTCTTGCTAATAACATCAGGATTTGCAAGCGCAATGGGTAAAAGGAGGAAGGGAAGTTTTACTTGAATCTTTGCCCAAAACTCATGATGGTTTTCAGCATATGAATAACTGATAAGAGAAAAGAAAAAGAAAAAAATAGAGACAATGGCATAAGGGTTATTCATCAAACTAAACCCCCTTTCTTTTATTTGCAAGAGTGAGCCCAATAGCAAAACTCCAATCCCAATGCTCTGCATGGCAGGTGAAAATACCAGCCCAGCAACAATGCTCAATGCACCAATAAGTGGAAGTTGCAGGCTTAGTTTTTTTAACACCTGCTATTTCTTTTTGTCTTTGATTACCTCTGCCGCATAGTGCAATTCTACTCTGAAGAATTTATCAATAGCACCTAATTTTTCAGCGGCAGTGCGGGTCATTTTTATGGTGACGTTGTTCTCTTCTCCCGCAGGGATGTTGCCCACAATTTTTACATAAACTGATTTTTTATTCATCATGTTGGTCACCTTCATAATGGTGCCTTCTGGTGCTGTGGTGTGCAAAGCAAGGCTTTTGGCAGAAACCAAAGTGCCATCATCAATCCAACTTGCTACAGTTTTTTCGGAGATTTCTTTTGTCTCGGTTTTATCTTTACTGTTGTTGTTTTGCTTTTTATATTTCTCATCAATGTAGTCCTCATCATCATCTTTTTTGGGCTTTTTTGTATCAATCTTTTCGGGAGATTTTATGGTTACTACATCCTCTGGTTTTGCCTTCTTTAAACTTATCAAACCTACAATTAACCTATCTCCTTTATGGATAAAACTTTTGTCTGTTAAATTATTCCATTTCTTAATATCATCCACAGTTACCTCGTTTTTTCTGGCAATAGCATACAAAGTTTCACTGCTGCCCACTGTGTAATAAATTATCATCAGTTTGCGCTGATAAAAAAGAACAGTTACAAGATAAAATTGCAACTGATAAAAGGAAGAAAAGAGTTTTTTTAAAGTTCATAAATACGTGGGGAGTTGGTTTCTGTATTCACAATTAATATGCCTCATGTTCATGGATAAAACACTCAACTGCCAGTTGATAACTCAGCAACCCGAAACCAGCAATTACTCCCTTGCAATAAGGCGCAAGATAACTGGTATGGCGAAACTGTTCGCGGGCATAAATGTTTGAAATATGCACTTCAATCACAGGAATATTTACCACTTGTATAGCATCTGCGATAGCAATGGAAGTATGGGTATAAGCCCCAGCATTTAGAATGATGCAATCAACAGTATCTTCAGATTTATGAATGGCATCAATTAAATCTCCTTCACGGTTACTTTGGTAAAAAGAAAAATGAATTTTCTTATATTTCTTTTTGAGGTTTTCTAGGAATTCATCAAAGTTGATGTGGCCATAAAATTCTGTTTGGCGTTTGCCAAGCATATTCAAATTTGGGCCGTTAATAATAAGGATATTCATGTATTGGTTTTATGCGTTATGAACTATTTCAGCAAATCTATAAACGTCTTCAAAGGTATTGTATAAAGGCACAGGTGCAATGCGGATTACATTGGGTTCACGCCAATCTGCAATTACGCCTTTTGAGGTGAGGCGGTCAAAAATCTGCCTGCCGTTTTCTCCCATTAATAAAGAAAGTTGTGCCCCCCTATGCTTTATTTCTTTAGGGGTAATGATGGTAAACTCTCCTTCTTTTTCACGCAATAAAAACTCACAATAGGCGGTGAGTAAATCACTCTTAGAACGCAGGTTTTCTATCCCTGCTTTATCAAAAATATCAAGGGAAGCTTTGTGCGCTGCCATAGGTAAAATCTGTGCATTACTCATTTGCCAACCCTGCGCCCCTTGCATAGGTATAAACCCCTTTTTCATTTGGAAACGTGAGGCTTCATCATGCCCCCACCAACCTGCAAAGCGTGGCAACGTAGCATCATTGCACCACCTCTCATGCACAAAAACCCCTGAGGTGCCACCAGGCCCAGAGTTCAGATATTTATAAGTGCACCATACGGCAAAATCCACATTCCAATCATGCAGATGCATGTGCAGATTCCCTGCGGCATGGGCTAAATCATAGCCTGCCAAAGCACCCACTTTATGCGCTGCTACGGTGATCTCAGCCATCTCAAAAGCTTGCCCTGTGTAATAATTTACACCACCCAACATCACCAATGCAAGGGAGTCGGCGTGTTTATTTATCTCTGCAATAATGTCCGCAGTGCGCAAATTATATTCACCCTCTTTGGGGGTTAGTTCTATAATATCATCTACCCCAAATCCATGAAATTTTAGTTGTTGTTCCACCGCATAATAATCTGATGGAAAAGCCCCCCCCTCAATCATAATTTTATAGCGCTGCTTAGTAGGCTTATAAAAACTCACCAACATTAGATTGAGGTTTACAGATAGGTTATTCATCACCACAACTTCTGTGGGCAATGCACCCACTAGGCGGGCAGTAGGTTCTGCAAACATTTTATGATAATACATCCAGGGATTAGTTCCCATAAAATGCCCTTCCACACCAAAATCTTCCCAAGCTTTTAGTTCCACTTCTAGATAATCACGCGTGGCTTTGGGTTGCAAACCAAGGGAGTTACCGCATAGGTATATTGTATCCTCTCCATCTTTTTTGGGGATATAAAATTGATTTCTATAATCCCTTAGCGGGTCTTGCGCATCAAGGCTGCGGGCAAAGGCAATGGTATTTTGGAATTGCATGGCGCAAAGTTAAACAGTTAAAGGAATGTTTAAAGTTGCAAGTTTGGGGTTGAGATTGTTAATGCCCTAAAGTCGGATTTAAGCACTAAAATTAATTGTCAGATTTAATGCGGATGATGTCAAAATCAATGCGGCGAATGTTAAACTTATTGCGGCGGATGTCAAACTTATTGCGGTCTGTTTCAAATTCGTTGCGGCAAAGTTTAAATTGGTTGCGGCTAATGTTAAATTCAATGCGGCAGATGTCAAACTCATTGCGGCGAATGTCAAATTCGTTGCGGCGGATGGAATTTAATTCAACATTAATTTTTTTTAGTTCAACATATAGATTTTGGGTTTTAATGGTGACGAAAAATGCTTTGATATTAAGGCCATGCAATCAACCAATAGAAGATTTAATAACAAGGTTGAGATATTAAAATTCAACACAGGATAAATTCATTTTAGGAATAAAGTAATCTAATGCACTGACTAAATTGAACATTCTATTATGGAAATTTGCCTAAGTAGTTTCAGAACAATTCACCCTCATATTGACACTATCCCATAAAGTGTGTAAGTAGAAGAATATGGTTATATTTTTAGTTTCATTCTTTCTTCAAAAATAATGATAAATTGGTTAAAAATAATTCCCCAGTCTTTTATCTGCTGTGTCCATTTTTTAGAGACCTCCA
>JAPLCZ010000134.1 GCA_026391915.1 Bacteroidota bacterium
GGGAATTATTTTTAACCAATTTATCATTATTTTTGAAGAAAGAATGAAACTAAAAATATAACCATATTCTTCTACTTACACACTTTATGGGATAGTGTCCTTTATAATTTCATTTAAATATAATTTACGTATATTTATCAATAGTAATTTTACATTAGTGTAAATATAATGAATTAATATATGGTTTATTTGCTTTACATATTGCCAACAACTATCTTTGATTAAAATTTAAAAAACAAAATTATGCCAGACGTACTAAGAATCTATTCCACCTCTGATGAGGAACTACACAATGATGCGCAAACAACCTGCGATAACCTCAATGATGATTTGGCGCTTTTTACGCCCAAATACCCATTTATTAATGCTGGGTATATTACCTCCTTCCAAGCTGATATTGATACCGCCAAGGCGTTTCAGTTGGATAGTGGGGTTAAGAATTTTATTAAGGTACTTACTGCTAATGTGGGTGCTGCACAAGACCAAGGGGGCGATGCCCTTGATGATTTGGATAGCTACGCCAAACTTGCCTACAAAACGGATTTGGTAACACAACGTGTTTTTGGGCAAAACACATGGTCTGCCGCCAGAGTAGATGCTGATAAAATGGTGGATGCCTTGGAGGAAGCCCATAACATGGCTAATCAAGCGCCTTTTAAAGCAGCCATTATTGCCAAAGGCGCTACACAGGGTTTTATTGACAATTTACTCACGGTTGCCCAAAACCTGAATCTAAAAATTAAACTACAAAAGGATGCACAAAGCAAGCGCCCAGTAAGCACCCAAACGCGTATTATTCTTAATAACGGCTTGCACAACCACAGGCAAGATATTAAAATATGTGCTGATGTGGTGTTTAGGGGCAATCAGGCTAAGCTTGACCAATACCGCCTCACACAACCTGTGGCAGCAGTAGTTACCACTTTAATAATTACTGTAAAAGATGCGTTGGGTGTTTTGATAGAAGGTGCGAATGTATTTTTGCCAAATGCCCCACAATTTCAACCCAAGATTACGGATGCTGCCGGAGTGGTTACCTTTAGCGGCAACAGCCTCCCCGAAAATATGGATATACACGTGGATGCCCCGCCACACGCCCCTACTGACCAAATGAATAACCCATTACTGCTAGGTGAAGAAAACAGTGTGGATGTAGTGGTGAACCCGTAGGGAGAAAGTGAATAACGACTGCCCGCCTGCATAGGCGGGAATAGTGAATAATGAAAACCCCCAGTTGAGAGATTGGGGTTTTTTGGTTTAAGTTTGTGGGGAAGTAGAATTAATAAATCTTATGCTTAATTATTCAAACGGCTCCATGCAGTTGCCTATTGACTGGCGAATTAAAAGAGAACCAATCTACAGATTACTTGATGATGTAAAATACCTTGATGATTTCTTCAACAAAGGCGAAATAAAGGTAAGTTGCTTTGAAAACTTTAAAAAGTATCCTGACGAAATTAGGGGTGATACCGAAGAAGGTGGGGCAGGCTTAATTTGGGATGATAAAGATTCCAATACTCACTTTTTAAAATATGAGGCTGGGCTAAATGCTTTTATCCTGTCAACAACCAATGAGATAAATGATAAAATCATTGAGGCGTTTGATGCAAAGTGTGCAATTAAAATTAATCACCCTAATTTTTTTGCTCTTGAGTTAGCAAAAAAAATCCCATTTGTTACAGCAGGACTTGAAGGTAATTGTGATTATTCATCTTCAAGACTTCATTTCTTTGAAAAGGAGATTCAGACAGATAAACATTTTCAAAAATTAGATTTTCAAAATAACCAGAATAGCCAAGTCATATTACAACAACTAACTCAGGGAATGGAGCTGTTTTTAAAATTGGATAAATACAGTTATCAGAAAGAATATAGGCTTGTTTGGTTTTCAAGCAAAAAAATAAATGATGCATTTGTTGTCACCTGCCCAGAAGCAATTGCTTATTGTGATAAAATAATCTTTTAAAAGAAAAATACATGTCTGAAAATTTAAGTGCAAATACATTATTCCATTTTACACCTACACTAACCAACTTAAAAAACATGATGTCAAAGGGTATTAAAATTGGGTATAGTGTTGAGAGTTATGAGGCATTATTAAATGGGGGTGAAGAGATAGGAATTCCAATGATTTGTTTCTGTGATATTCCGCTTTCCAGAGTTAAGGAACATGTATCAAAATATGGAGGTTATGCAATTGGATTGACCAAAGAATGGGGCATACAAAATAAACTGACTCCTGTTATCTACACTCATAAAAATTCTCCCGCAACAGAACTATTAAATGAAGTAAGTTCAAATATTGATTCATTCATTAATATACATGATAAATATAAGCCTATACGTTCTGGTAATATTGTGAGGTCAGGAATTGATTTATTATTTGATAAATACAATAAATTAAGTGATTTAGAATATGACCACAAGAAAGAAATTAATAACCTTATTGAGGAACTCAAAAGTAAGATTTCTACCATTTTTAAATATGTAAAACCTTATAAGGGGAAATGCTTTAGAAACGGTGAATACCTACCAGATGAAGTTGAATTTTATAATGAAAAGGAATGGAGATTCGTCCCAACCAATAAGCAACTTGAGGATGTCGGATTAAAGGATATTTATGGATTATTGTACCTTAATAATGAACCGGATTCGGTAAAAATCAAAAGAGCTATTAATATTAGGACTGGCAAGCTAAGACTAATTTTTAAGCCATTTGATGTTAGGTTTATTATAGTAAATAAAGAAGATGAAATACCTTCCCTAATTGAATATATTGACACCATAGCCTTTGATAAAACTTCTAATAAAGCAATTCAAATTTTGAAAACAAAAATTATCTCTTTGAAGCAAATTATTGAAGATTTATAAATCTACAATCAGGTGGGGTGGTATAGGGATTTTTTCTTAGAAACTATTAGCTAAAATTAAGAATGACAAATCAGAATAATTCAATTGCAGTAAAGAGGACGAGTCTAGAAGTCTCTTTAATTAATGAAGTGACTGGTGATAATTTAAAAGAATTACTAGTTGAAGGTGCAGAAATTACCATTGACCATTTTTTGGAGGAAAGTGTATTAAAGGAAATTCCATTTTTTGGTACACTCTATAAGGCAACAAAAGCAGCGTTTGGTTTGAGAGAAAGCATATTTGCAAAAAAGGTTTTTAAGTTCTTAATAGAACTAAAGGATATACCTAAGGAAAAAAGGGAAGAGTTTATTAATAACCTTGAAGAGAATAAAGAGTATAGGCAGAAGGTTGGTGAAAAGCTAATAATACTTATAGAGCAGCTTGACGATATTGAAAAACCTCAAATAATTGGAAAGCTATTAATGGCTGCGATTAATGAGGATATAACTTATGAGGGCTTTTTAAGACTTTCTTCAATTGTGCAGAAGGCATTTCTACCTGACTTAAAGAAACTCAAAACACATCCATATATTAAAGGAGTAAACCGGCTAATTGAAGAACATTTTGTTTCAATTGGGGTCTATAGTATGAAACTAGAGGAAGATCAAATTAATAATAACTTTATTTATTTTCATAAGGAAAATGAACAAAATAACTCCCCACCCCTGGTGAAATATGAACTTAATATATTAGGTAAAAATCTTATAAAATACGGTCTTCTATAACTCTATATTCTCAAGAAATCCTTCGTTTTGAATAAAGGACTTTAATTGGGAATCCTAGAAACCCTGATTTAAGCAAACCGCCTTCGCATCCTGCGTAAGGGAAGTTATAACCGCCACGGCGGAAAGTTATAGGAAGGACACTGAACAAGTTGCTATATTTGTGCAACTCAGTGGAAGTAACAGAACTGCCAAGTAGTGCTTACTGCCTGTTAGGGAATCTTGTTTCGGCTGTTGGATT
>JAPLCZ010000017.1 GCA_026391915.1 Bacteroidota bacterium
GCTTGCCAAATTAGTAACAGTGGCTATTCTTGCAGGTTTTTCTTCTGTTATTTTGGTGATGCTTTTGGGGCAATCAAGAGTGTTTTACTCAATGAGCCGTGATGGCCTATTACCAAAGGTTTTCTCTGAGCTTCATCCTACTTTTAAAACCCCTTATAAATCTAATATGATTCTGTTTTTATTTGTTGGATTATTTGCGGCTTTTGTCCCCTCAGATATAGTTAGAGATATGACAAGTATAGGGACTCTCTTTGCTTTTATGTTGGTTTGTGCAGGCATTATTATCATGCGCAAAATAGAGCCTGATATGCCCCGCAAATTCAAAACGCCATTCGTACCCGTAGTTCCTATTTTAGGAATAATTGTTTGCGGACTTATGATATTTGGGCTAGGAGAAGCAAATTGGCTACGCCTCGGTATATGGCTACTTATTGGGTTTGTAATTTATTTTGGTTATGGAATAAGGAATAGTAAAATAAGGGAGTAAAAACCTCTGTTTAAATTAAACAAGAGTCGCCACAGATTCACAGATTATTTTAATAATATATATATCTGTAAACCTGTGGCGATTTTCTTTTTTACTAAGAAGCTATATCTTCCTAATCAATGATGATTTCTTCGTCAGGGTCTTTGCGAAGTTTGAAGTTTTTGTACATTTTTTTTCTGCCAAAAATTAGGGAAGTGCCTAGCCTAAAATGTACGTTGGTTGCTTGCTCAGGGATAAAAGGGACAAGGATATTATCAGAGGTGGCATAGAACAAAAATGGGTAAACATTAGCGGAAAGCCCTACCCCAACATTTGTAAAATTGTTATTATAAAAAGAATAATTTACGCAGGCACTCATCCAGTTAAAAGGGCGAAGGTTAAGGCTTATAGCACCACCGGGTAACACATCTTTGCGCAGGAACTCATAATCTGCTAAAACGCTTAGTCCAATAGCTTCTTTAATCTTCCAACTTACTCCTATCAAAAGGCGGGAGTTTAGTGGCACATCAAAAGGGTCAGTATTGGTTTTAATGGCAACAGCATCTTTGATGGAATCCGCCTTGGATTTACCAATCTTTTCCAAATCAAAATCTCTATTCTTAATCATATTTAAAAGATCATCCTTACTCACTTTTAGTTGGTTAGGCTCTTCTATCCAGGTTTTTACATCTTGCTTAAAATGGATGTAACCAAGGTCAAAAAGGGAAGCTGAAAACTCCACACTATTTATGGGTTTAAAACTAAAACCAAGGTCTAAAGCCACACCTCGGTTTTGCTTTTTGCTCACATAATCTTTCAGATTAAATTGATGAATGGGGTCTTTCAATGCAACTCCGGAAGTATTCACTTCTAATGCGCCGTCCATTGCCATTGATGGGTTTAGGGAATAGGCATCAATATTTACCCCAAGGGTGCTTGTGCGGGTGAAGATGCTCTCCATACCATAGAGGTATTTTATGCGTGCCCCTGCTGTCCAACGGTAATCAATTTCGTAAGCATAGTTAAGGGCAAATTCGCGGTAATGTAGGTAGTTAATTCCAAAGCCATCCAACCCAAAACGGGTACCAGAATAACCCGGCAAATTGCCTGATAAAAGTGAAAGCAAATTTTTCGGATAAGTGATATTCCCTTCTATCCTTTCAGTGATATTGTAGCCAATGTAATGGTCTTCATAATGCACGCCGTAACTAAGCCAATCCGTCTTGGAATTTGCCATAAGGTAATGCATACCTGAACTTCCCACAGCGGCATTATAACCTCCGGTATAAGTAGTGGGGTTAGCTATAAAAGTTGCTAACTGGCTCAAACTAAAACCTGTATTGCTAGCGCTACCATAGAAAGCAGAAATTAATGGCAGCCCTATATGCACATCCGCCTCTGGGATAAGTGCTGGATTTTGACTGATACGTTGAGGCACATGCGGCATGGCATATAAAGTAAAATCTTGCTGAGCATAAATACTATTGCCAACCAAAAGCAATAAAAAAAGTACAGATATTTTAAAAGATGTAACCATGCTATTTTATAAACAGAAATGCCCCGCTAATTGATAATTTGGCGAGGCATTTTTTATACCGATTTTCAATTAAATCTATTTGGATTCTAACATTTCTATCTTCCATGTATCTTGGCCATCCACATAAGTGAGCCAAAGTTCAGATGTTTTAAGACGAAGGATAGTGTATTTAATATCATTACCGCCACCTTTAAGATTAAGGATTACATCATTTTCTTCAAAAACCCAGGTGCCTTTATACTCAGCTTTCACAAGATTATCATATTTTATTGCAACACCACTTTCCTGAAAATCATAAGTATAATTATAATCAGATGTCTTATCAGCGGCAGTACCATTGGTAGTTCTTGTAACTTTACTACTCTTCCATTTCCTCACTAGTCTTTTGGTAGGGGAGTTAAAACTTATAGTGGGTCCATCATCATATCTTCTGCAAGAGGTAGAAGCAAATATGCCTGAGGCAAGGAAAACGAGAACTAAAATTTTTGCAATAATTTTCATGTGTGTGTTTTTGTATTTTTTGTCAAAGGTAAAAGTTTTATTCTTAGTGGCAAAGCCTCTACAAAATATGATTTAAAAAGATTTTTAAAGTATCACCACTAATATCTGTTTCCTGGATTTTATTGGCTGATAGAATTGGTGCTGCCACTCCCCTACCCCATTTTTCATTAGAGGTAAAAACCCTTGCCTCGTCCCATTTATTAACTGAGATAAAACTATTTAAAGTTTTTGCACCACCTTCTACTATCAGGCTTTGAATGCCTGAATTATATAATTCTGCAAGGACTTTATCAATCACATTTTCGCTGAAATCCACCTTAAGATATTTAAGATTTTCTTTGTTCTGTTTTTGGTTTTCATTAAAAACAAAAGTCATGGCTTTGCCATCAAAAAGGTTGCGGTTTTCAGGTAGCTTTCCTTCTTTATCAATCACAATTCTGATTGGGCTTCTACCCTTAACCTCCCTTACTG
>JAPLCZ010000136.1 GCA_026391915.1 Bacteroidota bacterium
GGTGGTGGCGGTGATATGCATGGCACAATTGGCAACGGACAAAATACCAAAACCATGCTGGGTAAAATCCTGAGGATTGATGTTAATACTCCCACATCTTATAAAATCCCAGTAGATAATCCGTTTGTAAAAACCCAATCAAAACCTGAGATATTTGCCTATGGTTTGCGCAACCCATGGCGGTTTTCTTTTGATAGAAAAACAGGGAAACTATTTTGTGCAGATGTGGGGCAGGACAAATGGGAAGAGATTGACATTATTGAGAAAGGTAAAAATTATGGTTGGAGAATAATGGAAGGAAACCACTGTTATAATCCTTCTGCAAATTGTAATGAGAATGGTATCGTACTGCCCATTGCAGAATACAACCACGCTGAGGGGAAGAGTGTAACAGGAGGCTATGTATACCGCGGCGCAAAATACCCCGCCATGAATGGGAAATATATATTTGCAGACTGGACGGGCAGTTTTTTTATGCTATCAAATATTGGCACTCAATGGAAACGCCAAAAGCTTAACCCAGATAAACTCTCTGACAAACCTTATATAAATAGCTTTGGAGAAGATGAAAAAGGAGAGCTATACGTGCTGGGGCAAAAGAACATCGGCCCCAAAAAAGCCGGTAAAATTTATCAACTAATTTTACAGTAGAATTGAGGAATCTCTCACTAATAGTTCATAACTCATAGTTTATAGTTTCTTTCAACGGTATCATTTTTGGCAAGCGCCTAAAATCAAACGATTTTAGATATGAATAAAACTACTTACGCTGTTTTTACTTTGCTTTCTGCAGTCCTTATTTCTTTATTATTAAGTTTCAAACCTAGTGGTGATGAGCCAGCACCTTGGAGTGCTAATGAACTCATTTCTCCTAAAGATTTAGCTGCTATTTTAAAAGGTAAAGATGCCAAACCTTTAATCTTTAATATTGGCCCAATGAAGAATATCAAAATGGCAATACATGTGGGTAGTGCCGGCACTGCTGATGGAAGAGCTAAGTTCAAAGCAGAGGTTTCTAAATTTCCTAAAACACAGGATGTGGTAATCTATTGTGGATGCTGCGCCACTGCTACTTGCCCCAACCTAAAACCTGCATACAAAATCCTAAAAGAAGAAGGCTTTGAAAACATCCGCCTCATGGATATTAAAGTGAGCCTTACAGAAGAATGGGAGAAGAAAGGCTACCCAATGAACTAAGTTTTTTGCAAGATTTCAAACTTATTTAGCATAGATTGGAGGAACTTTGCTGAATAACTTGAAACACCAGCTTGAACATTAAACAACTTTTCTCCGCCCACCTTGCCCCTACATCTCCCATCCCACTTGGTATTGAGGTAAGCCATGCAGAGGGCTGTTATATTTTTGATACCGCTGGCAAAAAATATCTTGATTTAATTTCAGGAATTTCGGTGAGTGCTTTAGGGCATAGGCATCCAAAAATTATTGAGGCAATAGAAAACCAGTTGGGCAAATACCTGCACATTATGGTGTATGGTGAGTTTATCCAAGCACCACAAGTAAAACTGGCTAAATTGCTTGCTGATAATCTCCCCCCAAATCTGGATTGCGTATACTTTACTAACTCTGGCAGTGAGGCAACTGAAGGTGCCATGAAATTGGCTAAAAGAATCACTGGCAGAAGTGAAATTATCAGTTTTACAAACGCCTATCATGGTAGCACACAAGGCGCACTTAGCATTGCAGGGGCTGAGTGGCTGAAACAAAATTTCCGACCATTATTGCCATGTACAAACCAAATCCGTTATAATAATTTTAAGGATTTAGAAAAGATAACCACCGCCACCGCAGCAGTTTTTATTGAGCCTTTGCAAGGTGAGGCAGGGGCACAGGAATCTGCAATAGGTTTCTTAAAAGCAGTGAGAGAAAGATGCACAAAAACCAATACCCTTTTGGTGTTTGATGAAATACAAACCGGCTTTGGCAGGACAGGAAGTCTCTGGCATTTTCAGCAACACAATGTGATACCTGATATTCTACTTTTGGGAAAAGCGCTTGGTGGCGGTTTGCCGCTTGGCGCTTTTATAGCCAGTAAAGAAATGATGCAAAACCTAAATCATAATCCTGTGCTTGGGCATATAACCACCTTTGGCGGACACCCACTTAGTTGTGCTGCGGGGCTGGTGGCTTTAGAGATTATTCTGCAAGAAAAAATTACAGAAAGGGTAGGGGAGAAGGAGGCACTTTTTAGAAAATATTTAACACACCCAAATATAAAAACCATCCGCGGCAAAGGACTTTTATTGGCAATAGATGTAGGTAGTTTTGAGAAGGTGCAAACTGTTATAAACTATTGCATAGCCAATGGTGTAATTACAGATTGGTTTCTCTTTAATGAAAATTGCATCCGCCTTGTACCACCCCTCATCATCACACAAGAGGAAATTGAAATGAGTTGCAAAGTGATATTGGAAGGGATGGAACTCATTTAAAATTGATTTTTCTGATTGGTGTATCCTCAACCGAGGCAGGGAGGTTTTACTGTAATTAATCTGTAGTCAACAGAATTTTTCCGTATAGTCACAGAGTTTTTACAGTAGCGTACAGAATTTTTCCATATCACAACAGAATTTTTCCAGCTTGCTACAGATATTATCCATATAGCTACAGAAGTTTTCCGTGTGGCTACAGAGTTTTTGCAGTAGTGTACAGAATTTTTACAGTAAATAGGTATAAAACCCAGGTACTATCCCTCAAAGTGTGTAAGTAGAAAAAGTTATTCTAAATTTTTTTGAGCCCTTCATAGCTCAGAAAAAAATTTGGAAATAACTTTTTCGGTCTACTTAAATTACCAACAAAATAAACTTACACAATGAACAA
>JAPLCZ010000307.1 GCA_026391915.1 Bacteroidota bacterium
AGTTTGTGTGCATACTATTGAGTGTTGGTTGCTGCCTTTATTTTATACAGATAGTAACCGAGTAAAAACGCTGAATTGCCTCAAGCCGCTTAACACAGCATTTAGAAAGAAGAAAATTCATATCATTACAGCTGAAAACAAGAATGAGCCTAATGGAGTTAAAGCTTACGAGACAGCATTAAAAAACTGGAAAAAGAAGGAGGAAATTATTGATACAGCGCAGCATAATGCCGGATTCAAAAAATTTGTAGAATCGTTAGATGTGATTTCAGCCGAAGTTGGTGACGCACCAATCTCACCATAAGAACCTCTCCCCCTACTCCACCCTCTCCACTACCCAGCCGCCATCTATATTTTTGAGGCAGGTAAATTTTCCTTTGCGGCTTTCCACTATTTTTTTGTAGAAAATAGCAGGGCTGCGGCCTTTCCATTTAAAATCATCTTTGTCTATTAGCAGTATGTCACCCACTTTCATTTGTTCAATTAAAGCATGTACGGGGTGTTTGCGCCCAGTAGGGCGTAGGTGGAGCTTTGCAGCTTCCTCTTTAGTAATAAATTTTGTTGGCATGGCAGTGTATTTTGTTTTTGTATAACAAATATACGCACAAAAACCCATTTTGGTACCACCCATACCCACTCCTAACACTTTGATAAAGCCCTTAAGTACATAGCTGAGCAGTATCAAGCGGCAGCTATGCAGTACTGGGCGGCTACCCTACACCATCATCAGGTTGATGCTCACCATGAGGAGGTTGACAGTCATTATAAGCAGGCAGATGCTCAGTATAAGAAGTTATACAAACACTATAAGAAGCCATTTAATCATTATTATAAGTTAAATAAGCAGTATTATGGTTTAATTAATCAGTATTATGGTTTAATTAATCAGTATTAGTAGTAATAATGATTATTTAAATACATTAATTAAATTATATATAAACCATATTTTACATTTATGTATTTAATCTATACGTTTAAACAATCCAAACTTTCATTAGTGTAAATAATACAATCATTTTATATGCATTTATTGTTATCAGTAAAATAATAACTATCTTTGGTGTAACATTTAAAAACAATTATATGGCAGACCCTACTCAAAGAATCTATGCTATGCCGGATGAAGACCTGCATAACGCCGCCCAAACCATGCATGATAACCTCAATGATGATTTGGCGCTTTTTACCCCTAAGTTCCCATTCGTAACGGCTGGGTACGTAACCTCCTTCCAATCTGATATTGATACCGCTAAGGCGTATCAGTTGGATAGTGGGGTGACCAATTTTATTAAGTTGCTTACCTCTAATGTAGGCACAGTGCAAGACCAAGGGGCTGATGCCCTTGATGATTTGGATAGCTATGCAAAGCTTGCCTACAAAACAGATTTGATATCTCAACGCATTTTTGGGCAAAACACTTGGGCAGCCGCCAAAGTGGATGCTGATAAAATGGTGGATGCCTTGGAAGAAGCTCATAATTTGGCAAACCAAGCCCCTTTTAAAGCAGCAATAATTGCTAAGGGCTACTCACAAGGGGAGATTGATAATCTGCTTACCATTTCCCAGAACCTGAATACTAAAATTAAGTTGCAAAAGGATGCGCAAAGCAAGCGCCCAATAAGCACCCAAACGCGTGCAATCCTCAACAATGCACTCTATGGCAGGATGCAGGATATAAATGTTTGTGCCGGATTGGTGTTTAAGGGCAATGGTGCTAAACTTAATCAATACCGCCTCACTGAGCCTGTAGCCGCAGTAATTACCAAATTAATAATTACAGTTAAAGATGCTTTGGGTGCTTTGATTGAGGGTGCTAATGTGCTTTTGCCCAATGCGCCACAGTTTCAACCCAAGACTACGGATGCTTTAGGTGTAGTAACTTTTAGCGGCAACAGCCTCCCCGAAAATGTGGATATACATGTAGATGCCCCGCCACACGCCCCCACTGACCAAATGAACAACCCGATATTACCACAAGAAGACAATGATGTGGAGGTGGTAGTGAATCCGTAGAAATTTGAAATTGAAAATTTGAAATTTGAAACTGAAACCCCCGACTTTAAAAAGTTGGGGGTTTTGTTTTATTGGGCTGCCTCACTTAGAATTAGAATAAGGATGAAAATCGCATCATCTTTTACTACATTTGCTGTATGAAAAATCTATTTATTGAATCCCACAAAGATGAAATTGTTAAGAGA
>JAPLCZ010000203.1 GCA_026391915.1 Bacteroidota bacterium
CGCTGAAAAACGCACCTCAAAAAAATACAGATTATTTTAAAGTTCCTAAATTTTTGGATAGAGAATAATACCCTATGCAACCCATAATCACCACCCGAAACGTATCTAAAATTTATAAGATTGGGGTACTTGAAATCCCCGCTTTAAAAAGTGTTTCTATCGACATTAATAGGAGTGAATATGTAGCACTGATTGGGGCTTCGGGTTCCGGTAAATCTACTCTGATGAACATCCTTGGATGCCTAGATACGCCGTCCTCAGGAGAATATATTTTGAATGGAAATAATGTAAGCGAGTTGAGTGATAACGACCTTGCCGCTATCAGAAATAAAGAAATTGGCTTTGTTTTCCAGACTTTTAATCTCATCCCACGCATGACTTCTTTGGAGAATGTTGCGCTGCCTTTGGTGTATGCCGGCATTGGCAAATCTCAGCGGTTGGAGATGGCGAGGCACACGCTGGAAAGTGTAGGATTAGGAGATAGGGTTGACCATAAACCTAATGAACTCTCAGGTGGGCAAAGGCAAAGAGTGGCGGTGGCAAGGGCATTGGTAAATAACCCTTCTATTATTTTGGCAGATGAACCCACAGGAAATCTGGACTCCAAAACTTCTCTTGAAATAATGGATTTATTTGAGGAACTACACGCCAAAGGAAACACCATAATTATTGTTACTCATGAGCCAGATATTGCAGGGAGAAGCCATAGAATTGTGCGGCTGAAAGATGGATTGGTGGAGAGTGATAATGTGAATATTCCGCAAACAATTTCCCATGTATAAATAGATTTTGATTTGAAAATCTATACCAAAAAAGGCGACAAAGGAAAGACTTCACTTATTGGTGGAGTGCGGGTAAGCAAAGCGAGTTTGCGCATAGAGGCTTATGGAACTGTGGATGAATTGAATTCTTTTTTGGGCATCGTGAGGGATATGTACACTGAGGCAAATGCAAGAGAAATTATCTACCAAATTCAGAATAATCTTTTTACTATAGGTTCTCATTTGGCTGCGCACCCAGAGAAAAATAAAATGCAATTGCCGGACATAAAAGATGCTGCCGTTACTTCCCTTGAAAAGGAAATTGATAAGATGAATGAGGTGCTACCTGCCCTTATAAATTTCATATTACCGGGAGGTTATATTGCTGCCTCTTATTGTCATGTAGCGCGCTGTGTTTGTCGCCGTGCTGAGAGGTTAACAGTAGAACTCAGCGAAACCGAAAAAGTAGAGCCTATCATTATCCAATACCTCAACCGCCTCTCTGATTATTTGTTTGTGCTTTCCCGCAAAATTTGTTTTGATGCAGGTGGGGAGGAAGTGATTTGGAAGCCTTAGGTTTCCATTTAAATTATTCCTAACCTCATCCCCTTAAACACCCCTTTTGGCAGTTGTATCAGCGCAGGATTTTTTTTAGCATCTGCCCAACGAATAATTTTTGAAATGTCTTTTTTTGCCATGGCAGTGCAGCCTTCTGTACCTTGGGTTTGGCTTCGCCAGACATGCATAAAAATGCAGGAACCTAGGCCTGCTTTAGGTGCGCTGAAATTATAATCTACTATAAGCCCAAGGTCGTAAAGTTTATCTTCGCGGTACATTTCTTCTGCAGATTTCCATTGTGGAATTGCGAAATCTTCACGGCTAATAATTTCATTATAATGCACTGAAAGCACATCATCCACGCAGATTAAATCTGGGGAAGTAGGTAGGGTTGGGAGTTTGATATTTGGAGTCAGGAATTCTGGTTTCCCAAATACTTTTAGGAGTGTGAAAATACCCGCAGGTGCTTTGCCATCTCCTTCACGTTTGTAAATAAAAGTTTCTTCTTGCGGGAGGTACTTTGCAAGAGAAAAATCCCATGCTAAACCCTTTTTACCAATCATAGCGGAGATAGGGAGAAAGGTAGATTTCCATTCATTGGTTTTAGGATTTCTCTCTACACAATAAAGTGTAGTTTCAATGCTGTTTTCATCATCAGCCAAAGAAATAATAAGTTGATTACTTTCTGCGATTTTGGTTTGGAGGTAGGCTTTAAGTTCTTTCATGGCTTGTGGTTTTTCTCTCCCTAAGGCATTTAGTTTGGTGAAATTTTAATACCCGCCGAAATACTTTCTTAAAAACCATTCAGCACTCATGATAATAAGTACAAAAAAGAACAGCCATTTGAAATTAATCAGCTCCAGCAAATCAGTTTGCATGTACGCAAGGGAATGGATATTTTCATTTTTCTCAATCTCATCTGCAAGGCTGAGAATATCTTTTGGATACACTACTTTGCCGCTTTGTTGCTTGGAGATATTGCGCAAAAGTTGGTGATTGGCAGTGGTTTCAAGATGCTCTAACTGTACCGCCTTCACCATAAATTCTCCTGCAAGGTTATAGGTTTTGCCATTGAGTTTTGTAGAAGATTTATAAGCGTAAATCCCTGGAGGCATAAATCCCGCATCCAAAGAATAAGCGTTGCCTTTGGGCTGGAAAGTGTAGGTAAACGCTTTGCCCTTTTCATTAATAATCTCCATCCCAATCACAGCATCTTTTTGAGGTTCATAGCTGCTGTTGTAGGCTTCGGCATCAAAACTTACTCTGTCATCTTCATAGAAAACAGTATGAGAAGTGCGCACCCTAAACAGCCTGTTATCAGATTTCAAACTAAGGTATTGCACAGTCTTATCTATAATTTCATCCGAGGCTTTGAAGTTTTGGTTTTTGGCGTAATCTGCCATAAACCATTTGTAAATTCCTTCGCCGCAAAGTATTCCTGTTTTCTGATTTTTGTTGGCAGCAAACATCAGCAAAGGCATTTCTGTTTTCACTTTTCCTATCTGTTGGTATAGGGCAATATTCTGCCTGTCATCTGCTTTATAATCTCCAAAAGCGGCTACTAAGGGCGGCCATTCTGCCATATTGCGGCTGAGTTCTTCCGACAAAGTAAACAAGCCAAATTGCGTGTTCAGGCTACCAAATACATCATTCAGTCTGCCGCCGTTACTCATTACATTTAGCCCTGCATCAATGCTATTAAAGTTTGGATATGAGGTTTGCGAACCCAGAATAAACAGCACCGGAATTTCATTTTCTTTGAGTAAAGAAGTAAGCTGAGATGCATTGTTTTGCACCCCCGGCAATTGATGCAGAATCACCAATTGATAGTTTCTGAGCTTCTCTGCATTCAGCCCAATGTCATGCACAAAATCAGAATACACATAAGATTTTACCTCATAGTATTGGTTTCTTTCTATGCTCTTTTTCAGTGCTGCCACATCAGGGTGCGGGCTCTCTGCCACAATCAGGATTTTCTTTTTGCTATCCAGCACATCAATAAAAACATCATACACATTATTCTGAAAAGTTATCTCACCATCCAGATGTGAAACCTCAATAACGTAATGCTGCATTCCGTTGGATTTTGCTTCTATTTTCGCTTCTATTTCTTTGTAGAAATTTCTTTTATCAATGGCTACAGATTCCGAAAAAAGCACATTGCCTTTATTGCTAACTTTCACCTGAACATTCTTACCTTTATACCCATTTGCACCCAACTGAATTTGTATCGGGAAGATGTTGCCTGAATACACAACCTGATTATATCTCACGTTTCTAATAGCCACATCGCGTGGATGATGCGTATCACCTAATGCCACAAAATAAAATGGTGCGTTGAACCTTTGTGCAGAAAATTCAGGGTCTTGCCCTTGGTTGGTAATCCCATCTGTAAGGGTGATAACAGCACCGATATTTTGGTTATAAAATCTGTTATAAGCCTCATCATAAACCTTTGCTATGTCAGTACTTTTTTCTTTAAAGTTGATGTTGGGTTTCTCACTTACTTTACTCCCAAAACTAAATAGCCTCACATCATAATCACCTGAAAGTTTTGCAGTGAGTTCTTCTAATTTTTTAGGAAGTTCTTTGCGGTAAAAAGCAGAATCTTTGGAGAGCAGGATAGACTCCGAATTATCCATTGCCAATACTATAACGGGCTTTTCTACCTTTTTAAAGATGCTCTTTAGCACTGGTGCAAGCAACAAAAAAGAAAGGAAACTCACGGAGATAAACCGCAACAACATTAGCAGCCATACAGGGTATTGATACCATTTTGCGGACTCAGTAAATTTGGTTTTGTAGTACCCAAAAAAGGCAGCACCTACGCCCTTATTTGGTTGTCTTTCGCTGAGGTTTTTGTTGTGTGAAAATAATTCTATATTTGCAATTGAAATTTCCAATCAAACAAAATTATGTACGAAAATCACACGCTTATAATTAAGCAAACTAAAGACAAGGAAGAAGCGTTTCAACTTACCAAAGTATTTACAAAGAACAATTTAGATTTCACCCTAAAGGAGCCAAATCCATTTTCTGGTGAGACAGATTATGTGATATACATTGCACCGGAAAATCTGGGTCGTGCTACCTCTGCCATGAGGCCCGAACCCACAAACAATGATGGAGGAATTCAGAAAAAGGCGGCTGATAAAAACCTGATTTTAGCTGGGTATCTTGGCGCCTTAATAGGTGGTGTGTTTGGTATTTTATTAGGGATGCTTATTATGATGAGTAAAACTTTAACACCTCAAGGGATACAGTATTTTACCTATGATGATGCTTCACGCAAACAAGGAAAAATGATGGTTATTATTGGGGCTGCATGCCTATTCATTATCCTTCTTATTAAAAATATGCTTGAGAGAGATTTGTCTCCTCAATAGTTTTCCTTCTCAAGAAAATATTCAGTGTTGGTATAAAACAAAAAAAGCAGAAAGTTGCCTTTCTGCTTTTTTTGTTTTATCAACGAAAATATTTTTATTTTACTAACTGCGATTTATTAATCGTAAAGGTAATATTATAGATGGTTTGTTCATCATCTTCATCATTACAATCATGGTGGTCTTTGTCGTTATGATTATCTTTATCAGCTTTATCTTTAGGGTCTTTGTGGTGGTCAGCATCTTTATGGTGATGTTCCATTTCTTCATTTTCACTAACTTTAATTTGAACATTATCTGTACCAGCATAATCCAACGCAGGGGTATAAACATATATTGAATTTCCTGATGCATTTTTATCAAGCATACTTACTGAAAAGTGAGATGCCTCAGAGCTAATTGATGGGGCTTCATCCTTTTCAATTTTACCTAAATCAAGGCTATAGGCTTCATTAGTATTTAGTGTTACGTTGATGTTCTTAACAACAATTTCTGACTCCTCTTTTTCGCAAGAAGATAAAAAGCCTGAGAGTAAAACCGCTACTGCAAGTATTGAATAAATCTTTTTCATTTGTTTTATAATTTGAGGTTCAAAGCTAAGGGATTTATTAAAATAAAAAAGCCCTTGCAGAAATACTACAAGGGCTTTTGAAAATTATTGTTTTATTTTTTGCTATTTAGCAACCAGGTTTTAATGCCATTGTAGAAGTTACACGACTAACTACACGTCCAGCTTGTGTGGTTGTTTGAGTAGTTGAGAATTCTCCAGTAAACTTATTATAAGTGGCAGTTATAGCAATTGTTCCACCTCCCGCAGTGGAAGGGATATTTGCTGTAAAGGTAATGGTATTTCCTGAGTAAGTACAAGGTGCCCATCCGCAGTTAGTTCTAGAACCAGGTGTTGGGCTGTTGCTTGGAACGTAATACACCTGTACTGAACTGCCTCCGGTGCCAAAATGCCAAAAAGGTGAACAAGGTGTAGAAACACCACTACACCCAAGGTAGCATTTATTTTCAACAATGCTTGAGAGTCCGGCTGCCATTGGCGCTGGTTTGAATGCCATAAAGGCAAAACTTGAAAGTACAAATAGTACTAAAATTTTAACTGTTTTTTTCATTTGGATTGTTTGTTTATTGTGTTTAATTTGTTTCTAATTTCAGATAAAAACAGTTGCAATATATAACCAAATTTTAAGATTGGTTCTCTACACCACAACATTTACAATTTTGCCCACTACCACAATTACTTTTTTGGGTGGATTGCCATTTGTCCATTTAATAATCTCATCCATGGCAAGGGCTTTTTCTTCTATTTCTTTGGCTGATAAGGTTAGTGGTAGCGAGATAGTAGCCCGCAATTTTCCGTTTACAGAAACGGGGTAGTTGAAGTTGGATTCTACCAAATATTCCTCATTGTGTTTTGGGTAAGTATGTTTAGTTACCGAAGCGGAATTACCCAATGCTCTATGCCAAAGTTCTTCGGAAATATGTGGTGCAAAAGGCGACATCAACACTACTAACTCCTGCAAAATTTTTCTTTTGCTGCACTTAGCTACAGAGAGTTCATTCACACAAATCATAAAGCTGCTGATACAGGTATTGAGGCTGAATCTCTCAATATCATCAGTTACTTTTTTGATGGTTTTGTGGAGGATTTTTAGTTCCTCATTGGTAGGCTCTTCATCAGAGATAATTTTATTTCCATCTCTGTCATAAAACAAATTCCATAGCTTACGGAGGAAGCGGTAAACCCCATCAATACCCTCTGTGTTCCAAGGTTTGGATTGCTCTATAGGTCCCAAAAACATTTCGTACATCCTGAAAGTATCTGTGCCGTATTTGGTGATGAGGTCATCAGGGTTTATAACATTGAGTTTAGATTTTGACATCTTCTCAACTTCACGGTGACAATAGAACTTTCCGTCTTCAGATTCTACAATTATTATATTTTCAGTTTGATAGAAAGATTTAGCCCATTCTTCTAATTCTGGAATATCAACGCTGTTATCTGAGTGAACAAATTTCACATTAAAGTAGCGCACAATTTTTTCATTTATGTTATGGACAATTCCATCATCAGGTGGAATGAAATTTTTATTCAACTTAAAGAGTCCAGCTTTTATTTTCTCATTCGTTTGACTTTGAGATTCCATTCCTCTGGAAACTAAAACAACAGGTGCATTTTCAATCTTACCTTTAGTTGTTCCTTTTGTAACAAGAAACGCACTCACCCCCTGTATCATCCCCTGATTAATCAATTTCTTAAAAGGCTCTGCATGGCTTACCAATCCTATATCAAATAAGAAATTATTCCAGAAGCGGGAGTAGAGCAAATGCCCTGTGGCGTGCTCTGCACCGCCAATATAAAAGTCCACCTGCCCCCAGTATTTTTCTTTTTCTTTGCTTACAAATTCGGTTTGGTTATGAGGGTCCATATACCTTAAAAAATACCATGAACTCCCAGCCCAGCCGGGCATTGTGTTGGTTTCGCGTTTAAAGCCATTGGGCAAATTCACCCATGCAGTTTCGGATGCCAAAGGAGATTCTCCTGTGCCCATAGGCTTATATGATTTCACATCAGGCAATACAACAGGCAAATCTTTTTCATCCAAAAGTTGTGGCAATCCCTCTGCATTATACACCACCGGGAAAGGCTCTCCCCAATATCTTTGTCGGCTGAAATTGGCATCCCGCAATCTGAAATTTACTTTGCGTTTGCCAATGCCTTTGGCTTCTATTTCATCAATTATTTTGTTGATGGCATCCTTTACTTTTAGTCCGTTGAGGTTGCCGGAATTTATGAGTTCGCCGTCTTTGGCATCATAACTTTCTACTTTAGTGTTGCCACCTTTTACAACTTCTTTTATGGGCAAATTAAAATGTTTGGCAAATGCATAATCCCTGCTGTCGTGGGCAGGCACGGCCATAATTGCCCCTTTGCCGTATTCTGCCAATACATAATCTGCAATCCAGATGGGCATCTTTTCATTAGAGAAAGGATTGACAGCATAAGCCCCCGTAAACACCCCCGAAATCTTTTTGGTTTCTGCCATGCGTTCACGTTCTGATTTGCGTTTGGCAGCTTCAATGTATTCTTCAACAGCGGCTTTATTTTCTGCTGTTGTGAGTTCTGCTACCATTGGATGTTCCGGCGCAAGCACCATAAAGGTAGCGCCATAGATGGTATCAGGGCGGGTGGTGAAGACGGTGATGACCTCATCCGCCCTTTGGGCACCTTCTCCAAAGGAGAAGGAAGCTTCGATGTCACTTCTCAATGTATTGTCAGATTCTTCGGAGCTCAAGTCCCTCTACTTTGGAGAGGGATTTAGGGTGAGGTCTCCTTGGGGTGAGGTCTCTTTTAGGGCAATCCCTAACCTCCTAACCACTCCATCAATATCATTTATTACCTCCTCATTAGAAAACCTTATTTCAGTATATCCATAACTATTGAGATGAAGTGTTCTTGCTTCATCCAATTCTTTTTGGTCTTTCTCATAATGATATCCTCCATCAATTTCTACAACCAATCTTTTTTCCAAACAAACAAAATCAGGAATATAACCTTCTATAGGATGCTGTCTTCTAAA
The DNA here is from genome assembly GCA_026391915.1 of Bacteroidota bacterium. Classification (GTDB taxonomy): domain Bacteria; phylum Bacteroidota; class Bacteroidia; order CAILMK01; family CAILMK01; genus JAPLCZ01. The sequence goes on from JAPLCZ010000203.1 coordinate 8,290, forward strand.
CTTAAATCCATCAATTTGCCTGTTTCTCACTGCTTGCCAAAGGATGTCTTCTGCCTCAGTTGAATCTTTTCTGTTTTTGTTGGCAAAAGGGGAAACTGTACTCCATTGTTTTTGCGAGTTGGTTATGTAGCCGGGGTTTTCTTGCCCCTCTCCTTTGGAGAGGGGTTGGGGTGAGGTCATAATCCCAAAACTAACCTCCGCCCCCACACTTTTCCCTATCCAGTTGCGCTGCATTTCTTTTACAGCTTCAGGCCAATCAATGGTGTTGAGGCCATCCAATAATTTATCAGCATAAGCAGTGATGCGCAGCACCCACTGCTTCATTTTCTTTTTCTCCACGGGGTAGCCACCGCGTTCTGAGAAACCATCTTTCACCTCCTCATTGGCAAGCACCGTCCCCAATTGCGGACACCAATTCACTTCTGATTCGGCGATATACGCCATCCTGTAATCCAATAAAATCTCTTGCTTTTGCGTGGATGAAAACCCTGCCCAATCTGCTGCTGTAAATACTTTTTCATAATCCGTGGCAGCATGGGTGTTTGAATTTCCATCTTTAATAAAAGCAGCTTCAAGCGCATCAATCTTCTTAGCCTTATTTTCTGATTTATCAAACCATGAATTAAAAAGCTGCATAAAAATCCACTGCGTCCATTTATAGAATTTAGGGTCGGAGGTATTTACCTCACGGCTCCAATCAAAGGATAATCCCAGCATTTTTAATTGCTGTTCATAGCGTTTTACGTTTTTCTCTGTAAAAGCCGCGGGGTGATTCCCCGTATCAATTGCAAACTGCTCTGCCGGCAAACCAAAAGCATCATAACCCATGGGGTGCAGCACCTCAAAACCATTATGGCGTTTGTATCGCGCTATAATATCCGAGGCAATATACCCCAGCGGATGCCCAACATGCAGCCCCGCACCACTAGGGTAGGGGAACATATCCAATATATAATACTTAGGTTTATTGGGGTTTTCGGTGGTTTTGTAAACCTCATTCTCATCCCAATACTGCTGCCACTTGGGGTCTATTTCTGTAAAATTCATTGTTGCTTCGTTTGTAAACCTCGTAGGTTTTTAAAACCTACGAGGTTTAGGATAATACTCCTTTAATTTTGCTGCAAAGAAACAAAGAAAAAGTACAACCCCATTGGGGTTGAAGGTTTATAGAAACAGAAATAGGTAATTTAAGAAACCTCGTAGGTTTTAAAAACCTACGAGGTTTGGTAGAGCCCAAATACTATGATTAAAACTATCCCTTTAGAGAACGGCTGTATATATCATATCTATAACAGAGGGAATAACAGGGAAGATATTTTTCCTGAGTTGATAAATTATGAGTACTTCTTAAAACTTTGGGTAAAACACATTATGCCAATTGCGGATACCTATGCCTATTGTTTATTGAAAAATCATTTTCATGCTATGATAAGAATTAAGGAAGATTTGCCAGAAACGGATGAAAATAAAACAGGTAGAATGAATAATGCAGAACAACATTTTTCTAATTTCTTTAATGCATACGCCAAAGCATTTAATAAAAAATACAACCGAACAGGTAAACTCTTTGAAGAACGATTTAAGAGAAAGAAGATTGAAAGTGATATTTACTATACTCAATTAATTTACTACATCCATGCAAACCCACAAAAGCATGGCTTTATTGATGATTTTAAATTGTATCCGCATTCATCATATCAAAGCATATTGTCTTTAGGTAAAACTAATCTAAAGCGTGATGAGGTAATAGAATGGTTTGGTGGTAGAGATAATTTCATTCAATTTCATAACGAAAAACATATTGAATACAGACCTTGATAATCCCAAACCTCGTAGGTTTTTAAAAATAACGAGACCTAAATAACCAAACCTCGTAGGTTTTTAAAACCTACGAGGTTT
>JAPLCZ010000227.1 GCA_026391915.1 Bacteroidota bacterium
CAATACCATCATAGGTATGTCCTTCCATGGCTTGGTTGGTACCCGCCTCGGTATGGTAAACAAGATTCCACCAAGTGCTTCTTTTTTCTATGGGTTGGGCTGCCTCCACTGCTTCTTTTTTATCAAAAGATTTCATGGCACTTCGTAAAGATAATCTCAAATTCAGAATCTGAATAAAGAGGATGATAGCAAGCAGAAGAACTACCACCATCATAACCATCATCCCTGTTTCCACGGAGTTATCTTTTGGCAATGGAGCTAGCCTGCCTTGCGCATTTGCTATTGCTGAAAAAGCTATTATTGTTATTAGTAAAAATAATTTTTTGAAGTTCATATTTATTCTTTGTTAAAGGTTAAGATGGAGTCATTTTCATCAAGCGGAATTCTGCTGGCTTCATCAATTTCTGATTTCTTTTTTGCGTATGCCATGGCAATTATCAAAACAAAAAAACCTATAAAAACCAGTAGTGATAGGATGGGATAAATCTGCATCCCTGTATCCTGTTTTATAAAATCTTTAAACATTTCTTTTGCTTTTTTATTTAGTAATTTCAGATGTTTGTTCTCCTTTAATATCAGTTCCTAATCTTTGCAGATAGGCAATCAATGCAATAATTTCTCTATCCTCTGGGATGGTAATTTTATCCTTCTTCAGTTCATCAGAAATTTTTAAAGCCTGAGCTTGCAAATCATCCACAGCTTCATTTTCAAACCCAAAAGGATAAGGAACACCCAACCTGCGCATAGCTACTATAGATGCTCTGGTATCCCTTGTATCCAGCTTATTACTAATCAACCAAGGGTATGATGGCATGATAGAGCCCGGGGAAGTAGAACGCGGGTCACGCATATGCCTAAAGTGCCATGAGTGCGGATATTTTCCACCGATACGGTGCAAATCTGGCCCTGTTCTTTTTGAGCCCCAAAGGAAAGGATGGTCATAAACAAACTCCCCAGCTTTGGAGTACTCGCCATAGCGTTCTGTTTCGGAACGGAATGGGCGAATCATCTGTGAATGGCAGGCATTGCAACCTTCACGGATATATAAATTTCTACCCTCCAACTCCAAAGGTGTATAAGGTTTTACAGAAGAAATAGTAGGGATATTACTCTTGATAGTAAAGAGAGGAATAAACTCCACCATGCCACCAATCAAGATAACAATAGTGGCAAGCGCTAGCATAATCATTGGCTTGCCTTCCACAATTCTGTGGCGGAAATAGCCAGTTAATGCTGCATCATTTTCAGGCCTTTCTTTGGCGGGTGCTTCATCCATTTCATTGGCTACAAAGCTTCCTTGTTTGGCTGTTTTCCAAAGGTTGTAAACCATAATTACCATACCCGTTAAATACATAGTTCCACCAATTGCCCTGATGATATGCATGGGTAAAACCTGCATGGTAGTCTCTAAAAAATTAGCATATTTTAGTGTGCCATCAGGATTGAAATCCTGCAACATTAATCCTTGCATTACACCAGAAACATACATGGCAACTGTCCAGAAAACCATCCCCAAAGTCCCAATCCAAAAGTGAAGATTGGCTAAAGATTTTGAGTAAAGTTGGGTGTTATAAAGTTTAGGAATAAGGTAATATAGAATAGCAAAAGTCATAAAGCCATTCCACCCAAGCGTGCCAATATGTACGTGTGCCGGAATCCAATCTGTGTAGTGCGAAAGTGCATTTACAAATTTCAGTGAGTGCATTGGTCCCTCAAAAGTTGCCATGCCGTAGCAAGTAATTGCCACCACCATAAATTTCAAAATTGGGTTTGTTCTTACCTCATCCCACGCCCCTCTTAGGGTAAGCAATCCGTTAATCATTCCACCCCAAGAAGGCGCAATCAACATAATGGAAAACACAACTCCCACAGACTGCGCCCAATCAGGCAATGAAGTATAAAGTAGATGGTGCGGACCCGCCCAAATATATAAGAATATTAATGACCAGAAATGGATGATGGAAAGACGGTAACTATACACTGGTCTGTTTGCCACTTTGGGCAAGAAATAATACATCAACCCTAGGAAAGGCGTAGTAAGGAAAAACGCCACTGCATTATGCCCATACCACCATTGCACCAAGGCATCCTGCACCCCAGCATATACAGAATAACTCTTCATCCAACTTACAGGAAGCTCCATTGAGTTAACAATATGCAGCACCGCAATAGTTACCAAAGTGCCTATATAAAACCAGATGGCAACATATAAATGTTTTACCCTGCGGGTGAGTACAGTGCCCATAAAATTAATCCCAAAAACCACCCAAATAATGGTGATTAAAATATCAATTGGCCACTCCAATTCTGCGTATTCTTTGGAGGTGGTATAACCCAATGCAAGAGTTACTACTGCCAAGGCAATAATACATTGCCAGCCCCAAAAATGGATGCGGCTTAGGGTATCACTCCACATCCGTGCTTTGCACAAACGCTGTAAAGAATAGTACACACCCATAAAAATCATATTGCCCACAAAGGCGAAGATTGCCCCTTTGGTATGGATGGCTATGAGCATGCCAAAGGTTAGGAATGAAAGGCCTAAATCAAAATCAGGATAGAACCTAGGGAGGAATAACTGGCAGGCAATAATAACTCCTACCAAAAGAGAAATTACGCCCCATGCCACGCAGGCAATCCCAAAATCGCGGACTGTTTTGTTGTCGTAATAAAAGCGTTCTAAGCTATTCCTTGCCGGAATCTCGCATGTGTTTGTTTGAATCTCCATGTGTATCTGTTGTGGTTGTTTTTTCGTTTTCAAAAAGTATTCTTATAGCGGGTGTGTACATATCATCAAACTGACCTGCCTTTGCATTTTTTATAAAAATTATCAGAAACGTAATTGCCACTGCAAGGCTTATGGCTATCAGTAAGAGTAGTATTTCCATCAGATTTCTAATTTGTTTTTATAGGCTGCCCACCTCACCAATCCTTGGGTGTAAAGCACTACTGTGATAGAACTTATAGGCATTAAAACCGCTGCCACCCATGGGGCAAGTAAGCCCTGCACAGCGAAGTATAACCCGAAAGAATTATAGAGTATTGAGAAAAGGAAGGAGGTATAAATTATCCTTTTGGTGGCTGCTGCAAAGCGGATAAGTTGCGGCAACCTCCCTAAAAATTTAGCATCTAATATGGCATCAGAAGCAGGGCTGAATGCATTGATATCATCATTCACTGTTACGCCAAAATTGCTTACCTGCAAAGCACCTGCATCGTTTAATCCATCCCCAATCATCATCACTTTTTTGTGGTTGTTTTTTAGGGATGAAATGAAATCCATTTTGTCCTGCGGTGCTTGGTGGAAGTGGATATTCCCCTCAGATAAAAACTGAGATAGCATTTCCTTATCCCGTGTGTTATCACCACTCAAAACATAAATCTCTTTGGAGATTTTTAGTTTATCTAGAACCTCTTTTACATCTTCCCTAAAACTATGGTTGAGGTTAAATTTTCCTTTTATTTGGCCATCAATAGATACATAAGTTCCGCTAAGCTTTTCTGTTGCATTTTGATTGCCGGATACAAAATCATATAAGCCAATCCGTACTAATTTCCCATCCACCAATGCCTTAATCCCAGCGCCTGAAATCTCCTGGAGATTATCAGCTTCCAGAATAATATTTTCAGGCAGAATATTTTTTAAAGCAATGCTAACAGGGTGCATAGAATTATTAACCACTGCAGCGCATAACTCCATATCATAATCATCCATAGTTATAGATGATTTTGTTTCAGAGGGCAAAGTCAAAGTGCCTGTTTTATCAAAAACTATGGTATCAATTTGGGCAAGTTGTTCTAAGCTTTCAGCATCTTTTAAATACATCCCATTTTTACTAAATATGGAGTGCATTGCCCCAAAAGTGAAGGGGACAGCCAACGCCAAAACACATGGACAGACAATCACTAAAACTGAAATTACAGGGCGCAAAAGATGGGTTGAATCCACCAAATACCAATAGCCGGCAGTGATAAACGCAATGGTTAAAACAGCAACTGAAAATTTCTCTGCCATTTTTGCTGACCAGTTTCCCCAACCCTCTTTTTTGTTTTTTCTAAAGGCATCAGCATTCCAAAGTTTGGTGAGGTAACTCTGCTCTACTTTATTGATAACCTTAAGCCTTACAGCTGCGCCTTTGTTTCTGCCACCTGCGAAAATGGTATCATTCCTCATGCAAGGTTGAGCATCACTTTCTCCCGTTACAAAAGAATAATCAATAGCAGTGGCAGTGGATAAAAGTTTAGCATCGGCTGGGATAAGCTCCCCGTTTCTTACTTTTATTTCATCACCTGCCTCAAGAGAATTTACTTTTACACTGAACTCTTTCCCTTCTAGGATTTTGGTAACTGCCAACGGAAAATAGGATTTATAATCTCTGTTAAAATTAAGCGCATTAAATGTTCTTTTCTGGAAAAACCTACCTACCAAAAGCATGAAAATTAATCCGCATAGAGAATCAAAATAGCCACTGCCATTATTGGTGAATACCTCATAATAACTATCCAACGCAATAGCCCCAAGCCCAAAAGCCAAAGGAACATCCATATTTATTTTACCTACCCACAAACTGCCCCATGCACTCTTAAAAAAATCCTGACCCGCATAGCCTAAAACAATGGCTGCAAACACAGCACTCAGTACCCTAAAAACTATGGTGAATGTAGGAGATAGATTGGCGGTAGAATCCAGATATTCTGGCAGGCTTAGCATCATGATATTTCCAGCAAAAAAGCCTGCAACACCAATCTTATAAACTAAACTTCTATCCGATTTTTTATTGGATTTTTCTTCGCCATCCTTCATGCTGATTACAGGCGTATAGCCAAGCCTACTTAGCACATTGGCTATGCTGCTTAACCTCATAGCAGGATTATATTTTATAGTAATGGTCTTCTTTAAAAAATCAACTTCTGCGGCAATTACACCTACTGCAAGGTGTGGTAGTTTCTCCAATAAATAAATGCAAGAAGCGCAATGAATCCCCGGGATATGCAGGGTGATAATGGCTAAATCTTTACTCCTGAACTGGCAGAGAGTATCTCCTATTCCATCAGCATCCAGCCATTGCCATTTGTTGGTATCATTAGCATATTGTGGTTGAATACCGGGGTGGGCATCTAATTGATAATAATCACAAAGGTTATTGCCCTCTATAATCTGGTATACGGTTTTGCAACCGTTGCAACAAAAGTTTTTGTTGCCCAGTTCAATCAATGTTCCCCGGCATTCATCCCCACAATGAAAACATAAAGTCTTATCTAAAATCTCTTTCAAGAGTTGCCTTTTTTCTTTGAGGCAAAACTCTTTTTATACGCTAAATCGGTTTCTGATTTAGGTCAGGTGGTGGGGTGATTTTTATCATGAATATCAAGTAGCTTTTTTGACGCCTCGGTTGGTGGCAGCAGAATTATAAGAAAACAATAACCTTTTGGGCGTGCCCCTACAGGCAATGTTATTAAGTTAAGAGAAGTACGACTCCTTCGGAGTCGCAGGTTTATAGAAATTTCATATTCTATAAACCTACAACCCCGTTGGGGTTGAACAAAAATAAGCCTTAATTAAATGA
>JAPLCZ010000037.1 GCA_026391915.1 Bacteroidota bacterium
CAACAGGATTGCTTGTCCAGGAATAAAGGTAATTGGTAAGCTTATTCATACCAACAACTGCAGTAGCTCCTGAGCAAAGTGTTTTACTTGAGCCAACTCTGCCGCTTGGAGGCAGTGTATTTAAAGTAACTGTTGTTGCAACCGTTGTAGCACTTGTTCCAGTATTTGTAGTTACGGTAACCTTGTAATTTCCAGAATTTTTCACAATAAGTGATGATGAGGTAGCCCCTGAAATATTACTTCCGTTAAGTTGCCATTGATACGTAAATCCTTGGGCAATCTGAGTTGATAAAACAACTGAATCCCCTGAACAAAAAGTTACTGGACCAGATGCAGTAATTGTTGGTGCAACCGCACTGTTATCTGATATTCTGGTTATAAAACCATCATAGGTAGATACGCTTTTATTCTTTATACTTTTGCCATTAAAGGTAATATTTGGTCCTTGAAAAACGCCCACAATTCTTAATTCACTTTGGTTATTATTGGTTATGCCATAGCCATAATCTATGTGAGATCCACCTCCAACAATTACTGATTGAGGAGAGCCTCCTGCGCTATACTTAACTACAAAAACATCATCAGAGGCTGTACTAGTTTGGTTCAATGACCCAAAAAATATTTTATTTTGATAGCTGCCTATTACATAAATATTATCAAATACATCCGCTGTAATTCCATAGGCTTTATCCAAGCCATTAGAACTACCAGTTGCTACCCAAATAAAAGCACCACCACTATCATATTTAGCTGTAAAAACATCAGTTGTTCCGCTTACAGTTAATGATGTAGTTCCCCACGTAAATGAACTCCCAAAATAACCAGTAATATATATTTTACCAGAACCATCAATCGCTATCCCAGTTCCTCTTTCATCACCAGTCCCTCCTGCGCCCTTAGACCATCGTCCTGCACCATTGGAAGTCTTATACTTGGCTATGTAAATATCTGCGGTGGCGGTTCCTGCATTGGTTAGTGAAGAACCTGCTATAGTGCATGAAGCCCCGTATCTTCCTGTTGTATAAAAATTTCCTAATTTATCTAATGCAATCCCTTGGCAATTGTCTTCCCCTGTACCACCATCTCTTTTACTCAATTTTGAAGTTCCAAGATAATCATATTTTGCCAAGAAAATATCAGAGGCTCCTGATGAAGTTAAAGAGGTACCGGCAACCGATGTTGTTGAAGTAAAACTTCCTCCCACATAAACATCAAAGGCGGCGTCAACTGCTATTACGTTACCTATTGTTGAAGCACCACTTCCTCCTCCACTTTTTACCCAAATAAGGTTACCAGAATTATCATATTTTGCAACAAACATATCAAAGCCTCCTGTTCTACTTAGGCTTGTGCTCCCAAAGGTTGCGCTACTACTACCAAAGTAACCTGTGATAAAAAGATTTCCAGAATCATCTACTGCAACAGCTCTCCCAACATCATCAGAACTTCCGCCTGCCTTTACAGACCAAATAAGTTTACCAACAGAGGAATACTTAGCCAAGTAAATATCAGCCCCACCACTACTTGTGAACTGCACTGTTTTTCCATCATAAAATGTATCCTTAAAACTCCCAGTTACGTAAGAATTTCCAGATACATCCAAGGCAACACTATAAGCATTGTCATCCAAGGTTGCACCACCAATTTGAGTAACCCAGTTGAAGGTTTGTGCAGATAAAATGTTTGGTAAAAACAGAACTAACCCAAAAACTAAAATAATATTTAGTTTAGAAAAGCAGGTTTTAATAAATTTGTTTTTAGAGCTTAGAAAAGTAGATACTGATTTCATATTCCTTTGTTTTGATTTTTTTAAATTTCTTTCCAATGTTTTGTTAGCCTTTTTCAGAAGAATTCAATTTGATTTCAAACTTACATAAATGTAATTAAATAGTCAACCATATGATGTAGCAATCCGTAAAGCATGCTCCCAAAAAAGCCCCGCTTTGAGCAAACCCCCTTTAAAAAGGTTTAAACACTAATATTTTTTTAATGCCATTTCCCCTTTAAAAACGCTGCATTTTATGTTTTCAATAAAATAATTATTTTTCTTTGGGTGGTATTGCTAAAAACATTTTTACTTTGCAGGAAATTTAAAAAAAC
>JAPLCZ010000112.1 GCA_026391915.1 Bacteroidota bacterium
AAGAATGAATATGATTTTACATGATTTTCCTACTGCTACAATAATGGCTGGAAATACGCTTGCTTCACCAAAATTCTTGGACGGCACTAATCTTCGCACCTACGATTATGTTGTTGCAAATCCTCCTTTCTCAGATAAAACATGGAGTACTGGATTGACACCATCTGCCGATACTTATAAAAGATTTGAATGGGGCGAGCCACCTGCAAAGCAAGGTGATTATGCTTATTTGATGCATATTATTCGCTCAATGAAAAGTACTGGTAAAGCTGCTTGTATTTTACCCCATGGTGTTTTGTTTAGAGGGAATGCTGAAGCAGGTATTCGTAAACAGCTGATTATTTCAGGTGTTTTAAAAGGTGTCGTAGGCTTACCTGCTAACTTGTTTTATGGTACAGGAATTCCTGCTTGTATTTTGGTATTAGACAAAGAAAATGCTGCAGCTCGCAAAGGGATTTTTATGATTGATGCCTCAAAAGGATTTCTAAAAGACGGAAATAAAAACAAGCTTCGTGAACAGGACATCCATAAAATAGTTGACACATTTACAAAGCAAGAACTATCAGACAAGTTCTCTCGAATGGTACCATTGGATGAAATTGCCGATCCTAAAAATGATTACAACCTAAATATCCCAAGGTATATTGATTCAACCGAGCAGGAAGATATACAAGATATTGACGCACATTTAAATGGTGGGATTCCAATGAGTGATGTGGATGCTATGCAAAACTATTGGACTGTGTTGCCAAGTTTAAGAAATGCACTCTTTGAACCATCCCATAGAACTGGTTATTTAAACGCTAAATTGAGTTCATTAGAAATTAAACCAGCCATTCATCAAAATACGGAGTTTCATACTTTACAAAAAGCAAACACCACTATTTACGAAAATTGGAAGAAAAAACTGTTACCTGAATTAAAAGGATTTGATAAAGAAGCTAAACCCAAATTGCTTATTGATTCTTTATCTGAAAGTTTACTGAATGAATTTAAAACTGCCAAGCTGCTTAATCCTTATGATGTATATCAGCACTTGATGAATTACTGGAACGAAACTATGCAAGATGATGCCTATTTGATTGCGGCAGATGGTTGGAAAGCAGAAACTAGAAGAGTTATTGAAGAAGTAAAAAGCGGAAAAAACAAAGGGGAGAAAAAAGATAAAGGTTGGACTTGCGACTTACTTCCGAAAGAATTCATAGTAGGCAGGTATTTTAAAACAGAACAAGATGCTATTGCTTCAAAGCAAGCTGAATTAGACCAAATTAATGGAGACCTTGAAATTCTTGTTGAAGAAAACAGTAGTGATGAAGGTATTTTGAAAGATGTTTCAACCAAAGCTGAAGCCGAAAATGCAGTAATAAATGCAATTATTGCTCTGTGGAATGAAGACGATAAAAATGCATGTAATAAATATACCAGTACAAAGCAAGAAGCATCTGAATTAGATAATAAACTGAAAGATTTAAAAGGAAATCATTACTTATCTGCATTACGAAATAGCAAAGGAAACTTAACGCTCAAAGCCGTAAAAGATAAATTAGATTCTTCAACAGATAGGGATGAGAAAACTACGTTACAATTGTTTGTTGATACAGACAAACTTCAAAAAGAGAAATCAAAAAAGGCAGATGAATTAATTGCAGCAATTGACGTAAGTTATAAAAAACAACTGGCAAAAGTTCCATTACCCGAAAGACTATCCGATTTGAATGTTGTAGCTACATACATTCAATATTTAGGTAATCAAAGTGTCTTAAAATCAGAATTAAAGAAGCTTGAAGAAGAGCTAGATGTTTTAGCTTTTTCTAAATATCCTGAACTAACCGAAACCGAGGTAAAATCTATTGTTCTAGACGATAAATGGTTACCTGCAATTGAAGTTACCGTTAAAACCGAAATGAATCGCATCAGCCAACAATTAGCTGGACGTATAAAAGAGCTTGTTGACCGCTACGAAATGCCTTTACCTGCTATTGACAAACAATTGAAAGAATTGGAAGAAAAAGTAAATGATCACCTTACTAAAATGGGATTTGTATGGAAATAGTAAAAGGATATAAAAGAACAGAAGTAGGATTGATTCCAGAAGAATGGAAAATACATAAAGTGAAAGATTTAATTGACTTACTCACAGATTATGATGCTAATGGTAGCTTTGAATCGGTTGCACAAAATGTAAATGTATATGACCATGAAGAATACGCATGGTATGTTAGGTCAACTGATTTAGAAAATAATTCCAAGCTAGACAAAGTGAGGTATGTAGATGAGTCGTCATACAAGTTTTTGAAAAAAACATCATTAAATGGTGGTGAACTTTTATTTTTAAAACGAGGAGACATTGGAAATGTTTATTTGTTTGAAATGAAAACACAAAGAGCGACAGTTGCTCCTAATTTATATTTGCTTAAACTGAATCAAATTTCAGATTCAAAATATTTATTTTATTATTTTATTTCTAACTATGGACAACGTCAATTAAAAAGTAAAAATGCTAGCTCTACTTTAGGAGCCTTGTATAAGGATGACGTGAAGTCTATTTTAGTGCCCCTTCCACCAACCATTGCTGAACAAACCGCCATTGCCAATGCCTTATCAGATATAGATGATCTAATTTCAAAAACAGAAAAGTTAATTTATAAAAAGAAGGCCATCAAACAAGGGGTTATGCAAGAGTTGCTAAAGCCTAAGGAGGGTTGGGTTAAAAGGAAATTTACAGATATTGTTGATTACATTCATGGCAAAGCGCATGAACAATTTATCGTAGATGATGGAAAATTCAAAGTAGTTAACTCAAAATTTATATCCTCAAACGGAGAGGTAGTTAAATATAGTAATAATAGCTTCTTGACAGCAAAGAAAAATGACATACTAACGGTACTAAGTGACCTTCCTAATGGAAAGGCTTTAGCGAAATGTTTTCTTGTCGAAAAGGATAATTTGTATGCAGTGAACCAGCGAGTTTGCATTTGGAGATCAAAGGGGGCTGATTCCATTTTCTTGTACTATCTTTTGAATCGACATAAATATTTCTTGCAATTAGATGACGGTGTTACTCAAACTCACATTTTAAATGGTGATATTAATCGATTTGAATTAACAATTACAGAGGATTTGGAAACGCAGAAAGAAATTGGAGTAATTCTGAGCGATATTGATAAAGAAATTGTAATTCTTGAAAAAAGAAATGATAAACTCAACTATCAAAAACAAGGCATGATGCAAGCTTTGCTAACGGGTAAAATACGATTATTATGAGAAGAGAAAAAGCAACACAAAATAGAGTCATAAAACTCTTTACCGATACTAGTCGTCCAGATTGTTTGGGATATGAGAACTTGGGGGATTGGAGTAGCAAGTCAAATAAAAACATTGAAGCCGATTTACTCAAGAAAAATCTTAAACGAAGAGGTTATACTGATGCCCAAATATCACAAGCATTATTACATTTAGAAACTGCTGCTGAAACAACAGGAACTACCTTATATCAAGCCAATCTTCGAACTTATAATTTATTGCGATATCCAATCAAAGTAAAAACAGCTATTGATAAGCCTTTTGAGGATGTCAACATTATTGATTGGGAAACGATTGATAATA
>JAPLCZ010000064.1 GCA_026391915.1 Bacteroidota bacterium
CATTTGGGGGGTGTTTTTACATCCTCCTTTTTTATTTTTTTACCGGACAACAATAGTCGGAGACTACGCCAAACGGGGCAGATTATTTTGATTCTGCAATCACCATTTCAACAGGCTTTTTATTCTTATCTAGTAAAATAACGGCGGTGTTTACTGCCTTAGCTCCATATTCGTTTTTTGTTCTGAAAAGGTGAGTTATTTTCCAAGTGCCATCCCATTTGCGGTGCTTAAGATATTCATCACCTTTTGCGCTTAAATCAAGAGCCTTCCATGCTTCTTTTTTTTGCCTTTCAAGTTTAATTTGCAGCATTACATCATAATCATCCTTTGCCTTTTCAATAGGCTTATCAAAGATTTTATCAATAGAATCTGACCTTAACAGTTCCTTCTTGCCTTCTGGTGTTTGGTCATACATATAATACTGCGAGTCAAGTTTTCCGTATTCAACCGCCTCATAACTTTCCGCATCATTGCACCTATTTTTTACGAAGGTTGAAATATCCGTTTTAAATTTCTCCTCTGCTGAGGGTTGGTGTGTGCAAGCGGATAAAACCACTAATAATAATAAAACTTTTCTCATGTCTGTATTTTTTTTATGATACCTTTTATGACGTACAAAGTTATCGCTTAACCCTGCCACCAACCAGAATTTATTTTCGCTTTAGTAAGTTATAAAGCTCAAAGGTTTCTTTGAAGGCTTTTATATCAATAGATGATAGCGTGGCATCATCATAATGTTGCCTTCCGTTGAAACGTATTTTTACACTTTTAGTTAATGGAGATGCAATTGCGGAAGTAATATCATTTGAACCTGAATAGGTAATGATTTCCCAAACATAATCACCATTATTATCACTTTCGTTACTACTACTATGAGTAGGTATATCTTCTGATTGATATTTATGTCCATCAACTAACACTTCAATATTGGTATGAAATAACCATTCATGAGCATAATATTGGCTTACCAAAAAAAGGTCTCCAGATGTATTGAAGTAGGCATAAATGGTTTTACGACCTAATATATTAAATCTGCCAAATCTCTTATGGGTATAAAATCCCTCCTTTTTAAACTCATCATAAGTGTAATCAAAATTCTTTCTTAAAGATGCAGAGTTTTTAAGCTTTGCCGCATATGTTGAATCTTTAAGATACTTTGTATATATAATCCCCTTTTTTGCGTTTAACAAAAAAAGTATTGAGGTGTCTTTTGATACATTCAAACTTCGAAAAAACTTATTTCTTAAACTGTCATCAACTCCGTATTCAATTAAATCACTAGCCTTTGCAGTATCAATCATTTTTTGGAAGACAAATGTTAAAGAGTCTTCCTCTTTTTGAGTTACCTTTTTTGCCCAGCGCGTATTACAAGCAGAAGTAAAAACTAACAAGAGAATTAATGTTTTTTTCATTGTAAATCTTTTAACAAAGCTACAACGCCATTTTTCAATTGTCGTTGCCATGGTTGCTAGCACCCCAAACACACATTGATTCTGCATTTAGTTTTCACTAACCTTTTCTTTCCCCAACTTACTATTTCCATAGCCATAGAAAAAGTAAATCACCAAGCCTACCAAAAGCCATATAACAAACCGCAGCCAATTGGTGTAGCCAAGTTCCGTCATTAAATAAAAGCAGGAAACCAAACCCAACACGGGTATAAGTGAGTAGTTGCGCACCCACGTATAAAACACCAACACCAGGCACAAAATCAAAAAGCACCAAAGGGGGATATAATGTTTGTTGGCATCCCAGCCTGAGAGGAAAATTTTGTCTTGCGGGATAGGCAAAGCACGCAGTACTTTATCAAGATTTTGGGAAGGGATGGCATCCAGCATTGCGTTAAGCGAATCTTTATTGGCAGCCAATTTAAGGCTCACCAACTCCTGATTGGTGAAGCCCTCCACAAAGGTTTCTCTGTCTTTTAATTTCTTACCATGTATAAAATCATCAAGCCCCACAGGGTTGAGTTGATACACCAAAACACTCCCAATAATAAAGAACAAAGGCACTATAAATTTTCCATTTACATAGGGCACGGTAAAATGTTTTTTGCCTGTTTCAAACTCCTTTTTATCTATCAATAAAATACCACCACACACTAGCACAAAGGCAAATAAAGTCCCTATGCTGGTGAGGTCGGTGAGGTCATTCATATTCATAAAAAATAACGGAACACCCACCACAAAACCCGTTACTATGGTAGCGAAAGATGGGGTTTTATATTTAGGATGCACCTTGGCAAAAGCCTTAGGCAGCAACCCATCACGGCTCATACTCATCCAAATTCTTGGTTGCCCCATCTGGAAAACCAGCAGCACAGATGCCATTGCAATTACTGCAGTTACCCCAATCACCCAACTAATTTTTGTAAGCCCTATTTGTTGAAAAACAAAAGCGAGTGGGTCACCCACGGCAAGGGTATTATATTGCACAATACCCGTAAGCACCAAAGTAATTACCACATATAAAATGGTACAAACAATCAAGCTAATAAAAATACCACGTGGCAAATCTTTATTGGGGTTTTCGCATTCCTCTGCGGTGGTGGAGATGGCATCAAAACCAATGTAGGCAAAAAACACTGCGGATACACCTTTCATCACCCCCGCCAAACCATGTGGCGCAAAGGGATGCCAGTTTTCTGTCTTTACATAAAATGCCCCTACTATTATCACAAATAAAACCGCAAGGAGTTTTAATCCTACCATTAGATTGGTAGCGTTTCTGGATTCTTTAATGCCTGTATAAACCAACCATGTTATAAAAATAACAATGGCAAAAGCGGGTACATCAAGCACCAAATGCAAGCCCCCAATAGTTGGTGCGCCTTGCCATGCTTTATAACTTTCCTGCAATCCGGCAGAGAGGCTTTCAAGGCTTTTTCCGTGGGCTAATAAGTCCAGCACTTTATTATTTCCTTTAAAGGCAGATACCACATCAGTGCACATCCATTCGGGGAAATGCAAGCCCACAGAATCCATTAATCCGGTAAAATAATCACTCCAAGAAATGGCTACTACTATGTTCCCAATGGCGTATTCAAGCAATAAATCCCAACCAATAATCCATGCTATTAATTCCCCAAAAGCCACATAAGCATAGGTATATGCACTACCCGCCACGGGTATGCTTGAGGCAAATTGGGCATAGCATAAAGCAGAAAAAGCACAGGCAATAGCAGTGAAAATAAAGAGCAGAGAAACGGCAGGCCCACCATTAGCCGCGGCATTGCCAATGGTACTAAAAATACCTGCACCTACAATTGCAGCAATACCAAAAGCGGCAAGGTCTCTTACTTTTAAACTGCGTTTGAGGGAGCCAGAATGTTCCTGTTCCCAGAAGTCTTTTTCGGCATCTATAATAATGCGCCCAATGTTTTTTTTGCGAAAGAGTTTGTTCATCATAAACCGATAAAGGTGGGTTTTTGTTTTTGCACCTCAGTACTGGAAATTATAATTTTATATTCACTTTTAGCGTTTACCAAATATGAACACAAAACCTGTGGGCAAATATAGATAAGCACACCTCAAAGAAATCATAAACTCAAAAACAAAAAATAAAAAGGAGACACAAATTATGAAAACTCAAACCTTGATTTTAGCCACTGCAGATGATGTAATTTTCTGCAACAGAAACCATGATTATGGCGCTTATAACATCCGCGCTACTTACACTAAAAACCTTACCCACGCTACTGCAATTGCATTTTCTATGGCATTTGCTTTTGCCCTTTGGGTATTTATTGATGGGTATTTGAATCAGAATAAAGTTATTGATAAGCCGGACACCTGGGGAAAAGAAATTATTATTTCTAAACCTCCTATCCTACCTAAAATCCTTGACCCAAAGGTTGAAGAAATCAAAGCACCAGAGACATCTGCAAAAAGGAATGTAACGCCTGTAGTAGTAGAAAGACAAACCAAGATTGACCCAATACCCACCAAAAAAGATTTGGAATCTGCCACCAATTTTGGCGATAATGATAAAAAAGGGAAGGATGAAAAAACTATCATTGTAGAAGCCACCCCCATACCAACAGTTGTGATACCAGATAAACCAAGAGAATGGGCAGAGGTAATGCCTCAGTTCCCGGGTGGTGAAGGTGCCATGAGTAAGTTTATTGCTACACATCTTGAGTATCCTTCTCTTGCCCTTGAAATGGGTTTGCAAGGAAAAGTTTATGTTGAATTTGTGGTGAAAGATGATGGCAGCATTTCAGATATTAATTTAAGAAAAGACATTGCAGGAGGTTGCGGAAATGCTGCCTTAAAAATGGTAGCCCAAATGCCCCCTTGGAAACCCGGAAGCCATAATGGTAAAGCCGTCCCGGTAATTATCAGGATACCTATTGATTTCAGGATTAATAGATAATTCTAATTTATATCAAACCTCCAAGGTTTTGGAAACCTTGGAGGTTTTCTAAAGATTTAATTTCCATGTACCAACATATTATATTTAACTTGCGCTAAAATTTAAAAATATAAACCAAACTTTTACCAATAACTTAGTTCTATAGGCACCGTCAAGAAATAATTCCTGAACCAAATTGCCCAAGAGGTTTTTAGAAATTATTTAAACGCAATGCCAGCAAAAAATTATACTGCTTTCCACTTTCAAAAGTCTATTTGCCAAAATAGGATTTTTGTTCTCCCAATTTTCTTTTCCCTTTTTCTCCTGTTATCATGTGAGAATAAAAAGAGTACTACTTCTCACCTTGGTGCAGACACAAGTACAGAATCAACTAAAACCGATGTTGTTGTTTCTGCTAAATATCGTTTTCTTTCTCCAGAAATAAATGGAATTATTTATAGTACTGAGGCTACCAAAATTAAATCTTTTGATGCTGAGCTAAATGGCGTCATAACTAAACTGAAAACTAATGGGTTGCTGAAGGACATAAGTATTTGTGTTTATCAGCCTTCTTCAAGTTTTAAATTGCTGATTAACCAGTCTGAAAAATACCATGCAGCAAGCCTAATGAAGTTGCCTATCATGATGGCATTTTTGAAAAAGGCAATTGACTCTCCTAACATCCAAAATCGCCTCATTACCTTTCGCCCCATAAACCTTGGTGCTCCTAATAACATCCCAATCCAAATGACAATTGGCAATAAATACACAGCAGCAGATATGCTGCAACGCAGTATTGTTTATAGTGATAATGACGCCAATGCCTTGCTACAAATCAATTTTTTAGATCATCAATATCAAGGTAAATTTTATAAGGACTTTGGGATGCAAGGGCAGGAAGATTACCCGAATACGGATAACATGGATGTGGTGAATTATATGAAATTCTTAACATCACTTTACAATGCAAAGTATTTGGATAAAGATAAAAGTGATTATGCGCTTCGCCTGCTTAGCCAAAGTTATTTTGTGGAAGGAATGGTAAAGGGAATGCCTGCCAACATCACAGTATCCCATAAATATGGAGAATGGAAAACCGCTGAAGGATATCAGTTTCATGATTTCGGTATTGTGTATCTCAACCAGCGAACATACTTTTTGGGGGTGATGACGAAAGGGCATGATATGGCCTCTCTTACGCAAGCAATGCAAACTATTTCTGCATTTATTTACCAAAAAATGACAGCACAGCAACCCTTATAAAGGTTCCGAACCTTTATAAGGGTTAGGTTAACTTTGCTGCAAATAACATTGCTTTGAAGGACGAAATTATTTACGGAATCCACCCTATAACTGAGGCTATAAATGCCGGCACTCCTATTAACCGTGTTTACATACAAAAGGATGTACATAATGATAGGCTCAAAGAGCTCATCCATTTGATGAAGGACAACGCTGTTCCGTTTCAGTTTGTGCCGCGTGAAAAGTTGAGCCGTATGACGGGGCAAAGTCATCAGGGCATTGTAGCACAAATATCTTATGTGGAGTTTCAAGACATAGAAAATGTGCTGCCTGCCATCTTTGAAAGTGGAAAAGCTCCTTTGCTTGTTATCCTTGATAATATTACTGATGTACGAAATATGGGAGCCATTGCCCGCAGTGCAGAGTGTTTTGGGATTGATGCCATTATCATCCCAAGTAAGGGCGGGGCAGCTATGAATTCAGAGGCCGTGAAAGCCTCCTCCGGCGCTATCCATAAAATACCTATTTGCCGCCCTATCAATTTTATTGAGGGCATTAATTACCTGATTGATTCTGGGGTAAACCTTGTTGCTTGCTCTGAGAAGGCACAAAAAACCATTCGTGATTTGGACGTAAGTGCACCCACTTGTTTTGTTTTTGGCTCAGAGGGGGATGGTATTAATGAGCAATTAATGGATATGTGTACTGACCATATCAAAATCCCTTTGAAAGGAAAAATATCCTCCTTAAATGTATCTGTTGCGGCAGGAATTATCTTCTATGAGGCAGAGATGAAGAGGAGTTTGTAAGCAGTAAAAATCCTTTCCCAAAACAAAGGTAATACTACCATCATTCCCGCCAGAACGAAAAATTCTTTCGGGCTGGCAGGAGGAACCTTGCCGCGCATTAGCACTCTTTTTCTATCTCCAACAAGATTCTGAAAAGACAAAAATTTCCTCCCCCTCACCTAAAACAGCTTTCCCTCACCCAAAACTGACAAAGTTGCCGGGAAAAACACAACTGGGCTTG
>JAPLCZ010000195.1 GCA_026391915.1 Bacteroidota bacterium
TTTGTTGGTAATTTAAGTAGACCGAAAAAGTTATTTCCAAATTTTTTTCTGAGCTATGAAGGGCTCAAAAAAATTTAGAATAACTTTTTCTACTTACACACTTTGAGGGATAGTACCGGGCTTCTTATCTTTAACCTATTAATAATATGCATTTTATAACTATATTGTTTGTATGTATTCCGTAACTGTTACTATGTATCACCATGCTGCTTATTGTAATTACTTTCCTGCTACTATGTATTCCGCAACTGCTTATTGTAATTCCGCTAATGCTACTATGTAAAACTTCTATGCTTATTGAAATTCCGCAACTGCTTTTGTGCAATGCACTGCTGCTTATATAATTTTATTTGTGCGGAATACATACTGACATTAGCGGAATACAAACAAACACGGCATCAATTACAATAAGCAGTAGCGGAATGCAAACAAACATCAACGTATTTCTTATTGATGATTGCCCCAATCAGTATAACTATTGCGCAACTATAAAAAGTACCAAACCAACACATTTTATCACCAACGGAATACATATTTACATCGCCAGAAATTAAACACAATTAACTGAAATTGAGTAAAGGTGTTAGCCATAATTTGGCTGCGAAATCATAAAAAAACAAACACTATGGATGATATAACAAGGGCATATTATAATATGGCTGTGGTATGCAAAGCACTAATGGATACCAATGTTGGGCTATGGACGGGTTTTGCTAATGTTAGCAGCAGGGTTACAGGGCTGGGCAATGGCATCACCGCTATTGAAGCACACTTTGGGGTGCAGGATTTTGATAACACAGGCCTTGCAGTGGATAAGGCAGAAAGCAGGCTGGCGTTGCGTGGCGATTTATATATATTAACGAATAACCTAACAGCTTTGGCAGATGACACTGCCAACCGCGATTTGCAAGCTAAAGTAGATGAAACCCTCTCTGATTTGGATGCTAAAGACGATACTAAATTCTTAACCGGGGCTAAAAACTTACATATACTTGGCACTGCCAACGCTGCGGCGCTGCTGGCTACCTATGGCTACACGGCACCTATGCTTGCCGCGGTTTTGGTTAAATATGCCGATTTCTATCTGTGGAAAGCCAGACCCCGCCTTGGCGCAGTGGTTTCTGCTACTGCCACAGCACAAATTCCATTGGATGTGGATGCCATCCGCCTTACTTTAACAAGCCTTGATATTGCCATGCGCCAAAGGTTTTTTGTGGCAAATCCTACTTTTTACCTGCAATACACCATTGCGCGCCGCATCTTGGATGCTGCCAGTGGCAGCAGCGCCCAAACTTTTGATGGCACACAGCCCGTTGCTATTATTATAAACATCCCCGCCACCAACCTTGCAGCAAGTGTGGCGCTAAGGTTCAAGAATTTAACAGCAGGCTCCCCTGCTTTTGTAGCCTATTTTAGCAGTGCTGCCGCCATAGCCCCCGTTGGTCCGCTAACAGTAGATACAGCAGGTGGCGATACCATGAACTCCAACACTGATGACCTTGGCTACAACGCCGCCACCAATCAGTACCTCAATATCCAGTTTTTGGATTTCCCACCAGATGGGATACAGTATGAGGTGAGGGTAGGGTAAAGAAGAATGAACAATTAATAATGAATAATGAAACCCCCAGTTGAGAGATTGGGGGTTTTTGGTTTAAGTTTGTTGAATGTTTGGTGTGCCACCAACCATGGCGAAGGATGAAAGAAAAAGCAATGTTTGAAAATATAAAAGTAGTGCCCTACAACAGTAAGGAAGACCCATTCTACGTATTAGAAGAACAGAATCAGTATTTATTGAGTGAAAGAGGGCTTCATTTTTTTAAAAATCTTCCAGAGGATTACAAAGAATTTATTCGTCAATTTGGTGAAGGAATTCTTGGTGAATCCTTTATGATATATCACCCCTTTAGGGCTTTTGTCTTTAATGAAAATTGGTTGAAAGAAGAAGCATACAATTATAAATTAGTGGACACAGTTTTTAATAAACTAAAAAAAATTCATAAAGATTGGGAAGATTTTAAAAAGAATTCTTTACTACTTGGTGAGACATCGGATGGAGAGGTTGTTTATTATTATAAAGGAAACTATTATTACTTTATGTATGAAGGTCCAGAAGGTACTAAATCGAAAAAGATATCGCCCCATTTAACCGATGTTTTTAAATATATAGAATATAGGTATACATCTGATTTGTCAGTTTTTACACCAATAAAATCAGGCTTGATAGTTAGTGAGTTTGAAAGGATTCCTTTTCCATTCAAGTAACATTTATACAAATTAATTTAATCACAAAATTATGACTGTACAAAGCCCGCCGAAAAGGGGGTTCTTAAAGAATGACGGGGGGGTGAGATTGGGGAATTTTGAGTAAGTTTGTTTTATATTTGGTGAGCCACCAACCATGGCGGGGGAATGAACAATTAATAATTAATAATGAAACCCCCAAGCAGAAATGTTTGGGGGTTTTTGGTTTAAGTTTGTTGAAAAAAGCATGGATAAAATAAAGGACATTTTTAAAAACATTAATGATAGGATTTCCAACCCATTAATATTCTCATTTCTCTGTTCTTGGTTAGTTATTAATTGGCAAATAGTTGTTAGCCTCATTTGGTACGACCCAGCACAAATTGAAAAGACAGGTCGGTCTTCAATATTCAATTTTATTATTGATAAAACTGATAGCTGTGATAATTTATGGTATCCATTATTATGTGCAGTTATCTATACTGGCCTTATGCCAATAGTCAAAATTGGTATTAATGCATTTTACGCTAAGTGTGCTACTTTCGGTGATAACTGGGTATTAGGCATAACTGGCGAAGCTAATGTCCCATTTGAAAGGTATATCAAATTGAGAAATCAATATGATAAGAGAAGCGCAATACTTGAAGAAACAATTGCAAAAGAAAGTAATATGGCTAATAAATTTGAGCAAGAAAGTACTAAGTTATTGGAAAGTCAGGCAATGGCAAATGGGTTAAGACAACAATTGACTGAAAGCAATAATTTTATAAATCAGTTATTCAATGTTTCAATCTTGAATGGTTACTGGACGAATACATATAGCGATACTTATAATAAAGATTTTAATGGTGCAGAAGATGTTTTTCTTGAAAATGGAAACTATTATATTCTGGAAAAGTTTGGTGAAAGGAAACTTACATTTAGTATTAGTAAATTCTACTATGATAGCAGAAACAAAACAATAGTTTTTATCAAGGAAAGAATAAATCAAAATAATTCTGTTGAACTTGACACTTTGAGTAGACCAGTTTTAAAATTTAATATTAATGTTCTTATTGTCCAAGGTGAGGATCTATTAGTTGGGTTTGAAAACGGTACAGTAAGGATTGAATATAGGAGGAAATCAACTGAAGTGAGAAATGTGATTAATAATGATGAAGGTAAGGAATTGTGGTAATAATTCTAACGCCCCGATTGGTGGCACACCAAACGGAATAAAAAGTGAATAAAAATAAGTGTTTGGTGTGCCACCAACCACAGCTTAGGAAATCGTTTTAATGAGAAATCAATTGCTAAACTAAGGGAAATATCAGAGGTGGCAAATTTAATTTTATAAATACCTTTGTTGCATGATAAAATCTAATCAAGAAAAAATACGTTCTGGAGAACCCCACTTATCTACACACCCAAATGCCCTTAAGAAAATTCGGGGTAACAGGGATATAAGTTATATAAAAACAATTCTATCCATTCTACTCTTTTTGATTACTTCAAATGGCTATTCCCAAAACTTATCACTTGATGAAGTAATAAGTCTAAAGAAGAAAAACTTAGCAGAATTAGAAGAGTATTTATCAAGTAGAAATTGGAATTATCAATCTGGTTCTGAACCAACATCAGAGAAAATGGGGGAAGCTCATTTTACTTTCCATAAGAGTTATTATGATGACAAAGCTGAATCCTTCATTACATATTATTATGACGAAGGGGTATATAGAGTAGGTATACAAGTGGCATCTAAGGAGAAGTATAATAATTATCTTGCTAGAATTAAATCCTACGGATGTACGCTTATCAAATCTGAAATTAAAGATGGGGATGTTATAAAAATATATAAGGGTTTAACAACAACAATTAAAATTACTATTACTACTCAATTAAATAATTTTGGTTCAACAGAAACAACATATTATTTTTTTATAGTCAGCAATGATGATTATATAAACTCCTTTTCATACGAATGGTAAAATTTTGATCAATACTTTGGCAGTTGCCCCGTTTGGCGTAGTCTCCGACTATTGTTGTCCGGTAAACATTTGGTGGATATAAAAAACCCACCACAGAACAATTGAGAGGTTGTTTTTTTGATTCTGTTAAAAAGATAGCCCCCTTTATTTTCAAGTAGGGAATAGAGAGAG
>JAPLCZ010000034.1 GCA_026391915.1 Bacteroidota bacterium
CTTATTAAACTCCTCCGTCTCCGGCATCATCAGTTTTGCGGCGAAGAAAGTACCCGGTGCCGTCATGATGGAAGCTGACAAAAGATGCGTGGCAAAGAGACGTTGTTGTTCTGGGTCAGCGCCACCAAGGAAACCAATATATGCCGCCAACACACCGCCTGAAATATGCGCCATTCCTCCAGTCATTAATGCCATAGTTTCACTGCGGGTCATACTTGGGATGTAAGGTTTAATCACCAAAGGAGCTTCTGTTTGCCCCACAAAAATATTCGCGGCAGAGGCGAGGCTCTCAGCACCTGAGAGGCCCATTACCCTTTTCATCACCCATGCAAAACCAAAAACAATGCGTTGCAAAACATTGAGGTAAAACAGGGCTGAGGTAAAAGCAGCCACAAAAATTATAGTAGGTAACACCTGAAAAACAAAGATGAACCCATAGCTATTAACATTGGAAACCAATCCTCCAAAAAGGAAGGTAGAGCCGGCACGGGTGAACTCTAATATGGTAACAAAGAACCCTGCAATACTCCCAAACACATACCCAAAAGCAGGGATTTTGAGGATGCAAAAAGCAAAAAGAAATTGCAGCAATACCGCTTTGATGATGAGTGCCCAATTAATTCTGCGGCGGTGCGCTGAGAGCATCACCCCAATTAAAGTGAGCCCAAGTATTCCAATAAAACCATTCATAAAGCCACCCCATGAGAAGCCGGTGCCTATAAGTTTTTCTTCTCTATAAATTAAATTCCATTCTTGGTTGGTGGTGGCAAAAGCAAGTTTCTCTTTATCAAGTTTAGAAATATGAAAGGTGGATTTTTTCTGAAACGGATGCACCGCCCCATTATCAATACTACCAATTACCTCATGGTTATTATATAGGGTTACCGAATTTTCATCCCCTTTAATATTAACCACTGATGAATCCGCCGCTACATTATTTGGGGGAGGAGTAAAACTTAAAGTTAGGGAATCACCTACCAAATACCACTGCCCTGTATGTTTCAGCTTTGCATCTTTGGTATTGATAATAAATTTGTGGTCATGGGTAAAAGCTATAAAATCCACTTTGTTGGTAGGAGTAATTCTTCCTTCATCTTTTAAAACTTCAATCTTCCATTTTCGGATAAGAAGCTGTTCCTTTGTCTTTTTTTCTGAACACGAAACCAATAATAACAATAGGATGGGGACGAAAACAAATAAAATTCTTTTGAGCATCGGGAAATTTAATTAGGTTTGCAAGCGCTGACAAAACTAAGACTTAAACACAAACAAATACTATTATGAATTATTGGTTAATGAAGACGGAACCCGACACCTATAGTTGGGATGATTTAGTTAGAGATGGCAAAACAATTTGGGATGGGGTAAGAAATTATGCAGCCCGCATCCACCTAAGAGAAATGAAGAAAGGGGATACTGTTTTTCTGTACCACAGCAATGTGGGCAAAGCCATTTTTGGTATTTGCAAAGTGCAGAAAGAGCATTTCCCTGACCCCTCTTCCGATGACCCGCAGTGGCTTTCTGTGGAGATAATCCCTGATGTGCCTTTGCGCAAACCCATCACCTTAGAAACCATAAAAGCAGATGCCTTTTTAAAGGATATGATTTTGGTGAACAACAGCCGCCTCAGTGTGCAGCCCGTAACAAAAGCACAATATGATTACATCCTAAAGCTATCAGAAAAAATGTAGTTTTGCGGTAGTAAAATCAGCAAACCAAAATGGATTCAACAGTATTATTGCAGGGCAAAAAGTTTGAGATAACTCTTGAGAGGTTATGCTATCAATTGATAGAAACCTATAGAGATTTTGAGGATACCGCCATCATTGGTCTGCAACCGCGTGGGATTTATGCTGCCAAAAGATTGCACCTATTGCTAGAGAAAATCATTGGTAAAAATATCCTTTACGGTAACCTTGATGCCACCTTCCATAGGGATGATTTCAGGCGTGGAAACCAGATTCATATTCCTTCTGCGGTGAGTATTGATTTCCCTATTGAGGATAAAAAAATTATCCTTGTGGATGATGTGCTTTACACAGGCAGAACCATCCGCGCTGGCTTGGATGCTTTACTTGATTTCGGCAGACCCAATACCGTGGAACTCCTCACCTTTGTAGATAGAAGATACAACCGCCAACTACCCATAGAGGCCAATTATATAGGACTA
>JAPLCZ010000076.1 GCA_026391915.1 Bacteroidota bacterium
TTGATGCTGTTATTGGAATTGAAAATAAAAATGCCATTGCCATTGCCTCACTTATCCCACTAAGGAAAAATATTCAAACAGGCATGGCGGAAAAATTAGTTTCTGCAACCATAGAAATTCAACTTACTCCTTTTGAGAAAAATAAATCTACTCGCACATTAAATAAAAAAGGGCCTCAGACTTCTTTACTTAAAGATGGCACTTGGTATAAGTTGGGCGTTGAACAAACCGGAGTCTATAAATTGGATTATAATTATCTTAAAAATCTTGGGTTGGATATGAATAATATTAACCCAACCAATATTCATATTTATGGTAAACCCAATGGAATTATTCCACAACTTATTAGTGTAGCCCGCGATTCGGATTTGGTAGAAAATGCAATAACAATAGTTGGCGAAGCGGATGGTAAATTTGACCAAGGAGATTACATTTTATTTTACGGTCAAGAGCCAACTCGTTGGGCATTCTCTAACTCTGACAAACATTTCCATCATAAAATAAATGACTACTCGGATACTACTTATTATTTTATAACTGCCAATTCTACCAAAGGTAAAAGGGTGGGTGTAAAGAATTCTTTAACAAACATACCAGATAATACTATTACTAAATACGATGCCTATGCACACCATGAACTAGACCAACTTACCGAGATAAATAAAAATGTAAAGTCTGGCAGAGAATGGTGGGGGGAAGAGTACGATAAAGTTACCTCCTATGACTTTAGTTTTGGGTTTACTAACCTTGACCAAAGCCACCCTATATATATGAGGACAAGAACCGCAGCACGGTCAGTTATTGAAAGTGGAATTGATTTTACTGTAAATAATAATAAAATTTATAAGGCTTTAATTGAACCTATCAGGGAAGAGTTTTTATTTGATTATGCAATTGACGACGTGAGAGACTCTTCTTTTTTAGTGTCATCAAATACTATAAATATTAATACCACTTATAACAAACCCTCCACAAATTCTATTGCTTGGCTCAACTATATTGAGCTGAATGCAAGATGCAATCTCAACTTCAATGGTGGGCAATTTGGTTTTAGAGATGCAACTACAATTGGGGTTGGCAAGACCAATAAGTTTGTTATCTCCAATGCTAATAGTAATGTTACAATTTGGGATGTTACCAACTTCCATAATGTGCAAACCCAACAATCAAATTTAAATGGGAGTGACCTCAGTTTTATTACCGAAGCTGACAACTTAAAAGAGTTTGTTGCTTTTGATGGTTCAAGTTTTTTAACTCCAACTTCAAGTATTAAAATTCCCAATCAAGATTTACACGGGTTAGCTCCTGCGAAATTCATCATCATCACCCATCCTGATTTTAAAGAAGCTGCTAATAAAATTGCTGACTTCCATAGAAAGCAGGATAACATGAATGTGATTGTTACTACAACACAACCCATCTATAATGAATTCTCTGGTGGGGCTCAGGATATTTCTGCCATTCGTGATTTCACAAAAATGCTTTATGACCGCGCTATTGAAGAAGGTAGTGATACCCCACGCTATGTGATGTTTATGGGCGACGCCTCTTATGACCCCAAGAACAGAATTAAATCAAACACCAACTTCATCCCAATCTATGAATCTCCTTATGATATTTTTGGATATATTGGCTCCGTAGGCGCTTATTGCACTGATGATTTCTTTGGATTTATGGATGGCAAAGAAGGTAACCTAAATTCACAAGATTTGATGGATGTTGGCATAGGCAGATTGCCGGTAAGAACCTTAGAGCAAGCCAATGATATGGCAAATAAAATCATCAATTATGCAAGCAATAAAAGCTACGGTGATTGGAAAAATATTGCCACCTTTTTAGCCGATGATGAAGATTCTAATATCTACTTAAATGCATGTGAAGACATAACCAATGATGGGTTTGATAATATTAAAAAGCGACATCCGGTAGTAAATGTAGATAAATTATATTTGGATGCTTACCCACAAATAAGTACCCCCAGCGGGGCACGCTACCCGGATGTTCAAGATGCCATTAACAAAAGAATGAATGCTGGGACTCTTTCATTATCCTATCAAGGACATGGAGGAGAAAATGGGCTAGCGCATGAAAGAGTTGTTGAAATTGATGACATTAACACTTGGAGTAATTATAATAAACTTGCTGTTTTTGTAACTGCTACTTGTGAGTTTGCAAGGGTTGATGACCCTGCAAGAATCTCTGCTGGGGAACTTGTAATTCTAAACCCCAAAGGTGGAGCAGTTGCCATGCTAACTACAGTGAGAACCGTAGAGGCAAGCCAGAATGCAGCACTAACCAACAACGTATTTTTCAATAATATTTATAGCAGGGATGATGACAAGCCAAGGAGATTTGGGGATATAGTTAGAACTGCCAAAAACAGAACAGGTCTTAATCCAAATACTATTTGTTTTACACTGCTTGGCGACCCGGCTTTGCGAATTGGAATTGCAGAAAAAGAAGTACATACTTCAGGAATTTATACGGATACATCAAAACAAAAAGTTGATACCTTGAATGCGCTAACAAAGGTGACGGTAGAGGGCTATGTGAGCAATTATAAAGACACCTTAAATATTGATAAAACATTTAATGGGGTGATTTACCCCACCGTTTTTGATAAGGAAAAAATCTATACAACCTTAGCCAATGACCCTGCGAGTTATAAGCAGCAATTCAAGATGCAAAAAAATATTATTTATAAAGGGAAGGCATTGGTGAAGGATGGTAAATTCACGTTTTCTTTTATTATGCCTAAAGATATTTCATTCACCAATAGCAAAGGCAAAATAAGTTATTACGCCAATACAGAAAATGTAGATGCCGCGGGCTATGACACTAATATTATAATAGGTGGCTTTTCAAAGAATCATTTTGCAGAAGACGGCAAAGGACCTGAGATAGAAATGTGGATTAACGATACTACTTTTATTAGCGGCGGCTTAACCAATCAAAACCCAATACTTATTGCCCGCCTCTATGATGATGTTGGAATTAATACTTCCGGCAACGGTATTGGGCATGATATAACAGGTAGATTAAATGGAGGAGACGCAGTAGTGATGAATAATTATTATCAGGCAAGCCTTAATGATTACCGCAAAGGTGAAGTGCAATATCCGTTTGCTAATTTAGCAGATGGAAAATATCGCCTCAACCTAAAAGTCTGGGATGTGGCAAATAATTCTGCTGAGGATTTTATAGATTTTGTGGTACTGAGTTCTAAGAATTTTAAAATTTTAAAAGTGTTTAATTACCCCAATCCATTTACAGATAAAACTACTTTTACTTTTGAACACAACGCCACTAATGATGATTTGGATGTGGAGATAAATATCTATTCTTTAAAAGGACAAAACGTAAAAAATATCCTTACTAAACCCACAGATGCAGGTTTAGGAACGAAAGTGGCAACCATCACTTGGAACGGTGGCGATGATACTGGCGGCCCAATGGCATCCGGTGTTTATCTCTACCGCCTCACCGCAAAAACCAAGGATGGACAAACTGCATTTGAAACAAAAAAACTTGTAATCATTAAATAATTTTTAAAAATAATTCCCTCAAAAAAATACTATTCTAAAAAAATCTTCGTTTACCCAAAAACAACTTTAACAAACAAACACTTATTTTTTTAGATTTGTAAACTTTATCATTATGAAAAAAAACAATTTCGCATTCTCTCTAACCTTGCTAATAGTAGCATTTGGCTTTAACAGTTTTGGACAAGTAACAGACTACAATCAATTATTATCTGGCAGAAGGGTAATTACCACCGCAGTTCCATTTCTTATCATCACTCCTGATACCCGAAGTGGTGGAATGGGAGATGTTGGAGTTGCCATTAGCCCTGATGCAAATACCATCCATTGGAATCCTGCAAAACTTGCTTTTATGGAACATGATGGTGGGATGTCAATCTCCTATACGCCATGGCTTAGGAGTCTTGTACCAGACATTAGCCTCTCTTATATTTCGGGATATTATAAGATTGATAAGCTCTCTGGTTTTGGAGGGTCTTTGCGTTATTTTTCTTTGGGTGATATTCAATTCACAGATAATTTTGGGAATGATATTAAGACCTACCGCCCTTATGAATTTGCTACTGACCTTGCCTATGCACGTAAACTTAGCGACTACTTTTCTATTGGTGTGGCAGGGAGATTTATATATAGTGACCTTGCCGGAAAAACCCCAATAGGCAATGGCTCTACTACAAAACCAGCTGTTGGTTTTGGTGGAGATTTCTCAGGTTACTATGCCCGCCCCATTAAAATTCAGGATAAAAAAGCTGACCTTGGTTTAGGATTTAACATTTCTAATATTGGCCCTAAAGTAACATATACCAATGAAACCCAAAGAGATTTTATCCCAATCAATATGCGCTTGGGTAGCTATCTAAATTATCATATTGATGAATTTAATGAGATTGCCATTGCATTAGATTTCAACAAACTTTTAGTGCCTACTAATCCTGTTTATGCACTGGATTCCTTGGGCAATATAAAAAGAAACCCCCAAGGTCAACCAGTAATTGAACATGGCAGAGACCCAAAACAACCCGTAATTCAAGGGATGCTACAATCATTTTATGATGCCCCCGGTGGATTTAGGGAAGAACTTAGAGAGTACAATCCTTCAATTGGAATTGAGTATTGGTATGATAAACAATTTGCAGGCAGGGCAGGATATTTTTATGAGCATCCAACCAAAGGTAGCCGCCAATATGCAACTGTTGGTTTAGCCGTTAGGTATAATGTTTTTACTATTGATTTTTCTTACCTTTTTGCTACCAATGGGCAAAAAACTACTACCCGCAATCCATTAGATAATACCTTACGGTTCTCACTTCAATTTAATTTTGATGGCAAGAAAGGAAGCCTCAAAAAATTTGCACCCGGGCTTACACCAATAGCAGAATAATTAATGCAAAATATTCCTCGTATTGGGTTTGGGTATGATGTCCATCAACTCAAAGATGGAGATGCGCTGATAGTTGGGGGCATCTCAATACCCTCACACAAATCTGCTGTTGGGCATTCGGATGCTGATGTATTAATACACGTAATTTGTGATGCCCTTTTAGGTGCAGCAAACCTCAGAGATATTGGTTTCCAATTTCCGGATACTGATAATTCTTATAAAGGAATTGATAGCAAAATTCTACTCCATAAAGTCATGGAACTTATCCGCAGCAAAGGCTATCAATTAGGGAATTTAGATGCTACTATTTGTTTGGAAAAACCAAAAATAAACCCGCATGTGGAAGAGATGAAAAAGGTACTTGCCCTTGTGATGAAGGTTGATGAAGATAGTATCTCCATAAAAGCTACCACCACTGAAAAGTTAGGATTTGTAGGAACAGAAGATGGTATTGCTGCTTACTGCGTAGCACTGATTTATAAGAATAGCTAATTTTTATTATAAGGAATAATTACGGCAAGTGTAGGGTTTCCAATTTTCCTAAATTTAACATGATTTCTTTTTTGAGAAAAGTTTCAAGTTAAAGTGCTGACCCAACATTAAACCTTAAACTTCTCTCACCACTTTTTCAATAATATCGCAGCAATCATGTAGCTGCTCTTCTGTAATTACTAATGGCGGTGCAAAGCGGATAATATTACCGTGGGTTTGTTTTGCAAGCAGACCGTTCTCCATTAATTTTACGCAGATATCATAGCCCGTAATTTTGGTGATGGTGTTATCAATTACAATGGCATTAAATAGTCCTTTGCCGCGTACTGTTCTTATAATTGGGGATTGAATTGCCAGCATTCTTTCTCTGAAAATTTCACCCAAACGGTAAGAGTTTTCTATCATATTTTCATCTATGATAATCTTTACAGCTTCCACCGTAAGCTTTGCTGCTAAGGGGTTGCCGCCAAAGGTGGAACCGTGTTCTCCGGGCTGTATGCAAAGCATAATATCATCATCTGCAAGCACACAAGAGATAGGCATAATGCCACCGCTTAAGGCTTTACCAAGTATCACCACATCGGGGCGCACATCTTCATGATTCACGCAAAGAAGTTTCCCGGTTCTGCCCAATCCTGTTTGTATTTCATCCGCCATAA
>JAPLCZ010000313.1 GCA_026391915.1 Bacteroidota bacterium
GCCGCAACGCAAAAAAAGAAAGGCGAGTTTAAACTCGCCTTTCTTTTTTTGCGTTGCGGCTCATTTTATTAATCTCAACTTTTTTCAATTTCCATTTTGCTACAAACGCATAGCACCCCTATCTTTGCAGCGCTTACAAAGCACGGTTTGGTAGTTCAGTTGGTTAGAATGCCGCCCTGTCACGGCGGAGGTCACGGGTTCGAGTCCCGTCCAAATCGCAAACAAACCTTAACCCCGAATATAAAAAGTTCGGGGTTTTTTATTTTCTATTGTTGAAATTTGCTGCAATAATATCATGACCAAAACTACCAGAATAGAAGACCTTGACTCCCGCGAATTCATCATTGTAAAAAATGCAAGGCAGAATAATTTAAAAGGAATTTCGCTTGCCATACCACAAGGTAAATTGGTGGTAATAACAGGGGTTTCAGGTTCCGGTAAATCTTCTTTGGCGTTTGATACACTCTATGCAGAAGGGCATAGGCGCTATGTGGAGAGCCTTTCCTCCTACATCCGGCAGTTTATGGGCAAGATAGAAAAGCCTGCTGTGGATTACATCAAAGGGCTATCCCCTGCGGTGGCAATTCAGCAAAAAGTAAATACTGTAAACCCACGTTCTACGGTGGGCACAGCCACAGAGATCTATGATTATTTTAAATTACTTTTTGCAAGAGTGGGCAAAACTTACTCACCTGTAAGCGGCAATTTGGTGAATAGGGATACCGTTACTACTGTAGTAAATTTTATTGAAAATTTAGAGGAAGGATTAAAGATTCAAATCCTTTGTCCTATTTTTAAAACAGAAAAACGCAGTTGGAAAGATGAGTTGGGTATCATCCTGCAAAAAGGATTTTCAAGAATTGAGATAGGTGGCAAAGTGGTGCAGATTGAAGACATCATCACCTTTACCAATACCGGAAAAATTGATGACGACCTCAAAGAAATTGCAAAAATGTATGAGGTGTTACTTGCCAAAAATGCCTACTTATTAATTGATAGAATTACCTCCACCAAAACAGATGAGGACAACCGCAGCCGCATGGCTGACTCCATACAAACAGCTTTTTTTGAGGGCAGGGGAGATTGTATTATTGAGGTTTTTGAAGAAGGCAAATCACCCAAAAAGAATTTGTTTTCTGATAAGTTTGAGTTGGACGGAATCACCTTTGAGGAGCCTTCTGTAAATCTTTTCACCTTCAATAATCCTTATGGCGCCTGCAAAGTTTGCGAGGGCTTTGGCAATGTGATTGGCATTGATGAAAGCAAAGTAATTCCGGATACCAGCCTCTCTGTATATGAGGATGCAGTGGCTTGCTGGAAAGGTGAAAAAATGACGGAGTGGAAGGAGTGGTTTATTAAAAAATCAGTGGCGTATGATTTTCCCATTCACCGCCCATACAACCAACTGAGTCGTGCTGAAAAAGACCTCCTTTGGAAAGGAAATAAAAAGGAACTTGAGGGAATTAATGATTTCTTTAAGTACGTGGAAAGTAAGAGTTATAAAATACAATATCGTGTAATGCTTGCCCGCTACAAAGGCAGAACAAACTGCATGGAGTGCAACGGCACACGCCTGCGCCAAGATGCCAATTATGTAAAAATTAATGGGGCATGTATTGCGGATTTGGTGTTGATGTCAGCCGCTGAATTATTGCAATTTTTCAAGGATTTAAAACTGGATAAACATCAGGAAGGCATCGCCAAAAGATTGCTGATTGAAATCAATAACCGCCTTGAATTTTTGAATGATGTGGGGCTTGGATATTTGACTTTAAACAGAGCCAGCCGCACCCTCTCAGGCGGTGAATCTCAGCGGATACAAATGGTAACTTCCCTAGGTAGCAACCTTACTGGCGCACTTTATATTTTAGATGAACCGAGTATTGGGCTGCACTCCAGAGATACTGCAAAATTGATTGTGGTGCTGAAGAGATTACGCGACCTTGGCAATTCCGTTTTAGTA
>JAPLCZ010000189.1 GCA_026391915.1 Bacteroidota bacterium
ATGGGCGCTGAGATTGGTGCTACCACTTCCATCTTTGGATATGATGAAAAGATGAGTGAATATTTACGCAATACTTCCCGTGCTGAAGTAGCAGATGCAGCAGATTCTATCCGTGAACATCTGCGTGCTGATAAAGAAATTTATGAAAATCCGGCTGCTTATTTTGACCAGCTTATTGAAATAAATTTATCAGAATTAGAGCCGCATATCAATGGGCCTTTTACCCCTGATGCTGCATGGCCTTTGAGCAAATTTTCACAGGCTGTCAAAGACAATAATTGGCCTGATGAATTAGAAGTCGGGTTGATTGGTTCTTGTACCAACTCCTCCTATGAAGACATGACACGCGCTGCCTCAGTAGTACGTCAGGCATTGGATAAAGGAATCAAATCTAAGTCAGAATACATTATCACTCCGGGCTCTGAAATGATTAGATATACTGCAGAGAGAGATGGAATTCTGGATGCCTTCCGCAACGTAGGCGGTGTAGTAATGGCGAATGCTTGCGGGCCTTGTATTGGTCAGTGGAGCAGGCATACCACCAATCCTGAAAAGAAAAATTCTATCATCACTTCTTTCAATAGAAATTTTGCGAAGCGCAATGATGGCAACCCCAACACACATGCATTTGTTGCCTCGCCGGAAATTGTAACGGCGCTTGCTTTGGCAGGTAGTTTAAGTTTTAATCCGTTAGTAGATTCATTAAAAAATGCCAGCGGCGAAAGTGTAAAATTGGATGAACCCAAAGGTTTGGATTTCCCAGTTAGTGGCTTTGATGTAGAAGATGCGGGCTACCAAGCGCCTGCTGAAAACGGACAAAATGTTTCAGTAGTAGTAAAAGAAACTTCAGATAGATTGCAACTACTTTCACCCTTTGCGGCATGGGATGGCAATGATATTACGGATGCTTATCTCCTCATTAAAGCAAAAGGAAAATGTACCACTGACCATATCTCTATGGCTGGCCCTTGGTTAAAATACAGAGGGCATTTGGATAATATTTCCAACAATTGTTTGATAGGTGCAACTAATGCTTACACAGAAAAAACAAACTCAGTAAAAAACCAGATGACGGGTGAATATACACCCGTGCCTGATACTGCCCGTGCTTATAAAGCTGCTGGCAAAAACTGCATTGTGGTGGGTGATGAAAACTATGGCGAAGGTTCTTCAAGAGAACATGCTGCTATGGAGCCAAGGTTCTTAGGAGCAAGGGCAGTATTGGTAAAATCCTTTGCACGTATTCACGAAACCAATCTCAAAAAACAAGGCATGCTTGCCCTCACTTTTGCTAATGCGGATGACTATACTAAAATTCAGGAAGACGATAAAATTTCTATTACTGGATTAACCTCTTTTGCCGCAGGAAAACCTTTGACAATTGTACTCAACCATAAAGATGGAAGCAGTGAATCTTTCCCTGTAAACCATACTTATAATGACATACAGATTGAATGGTTTAAAGCAGGCAGCGCACTGAATTTAATCAGGGAAGAGCAAAGGAAAAGTGCTGGAGTCGGGGTGTAGGGAGGAAGTTTTCAGTTGTCAGAAAAGATAGGTTTTGATGAAATGAAAAGTTATTATTTAATCCTAGTTGTAATTGCCCTCGCCGTCTTAAATGCTTGTCAAAAGGAATGCACTTTAGAATACATTGAGGGAGAAGCGTTTATGTTGCCAATTCAGTTCAAGAACTTTCCAAAAAATAGCTATAGTTCAATTAGGGTTTATAAAACCCTAGACTCCAGCCATAAAATTATAGATTCATTTCAAATGGAGAGGATATTATTTTTATTGAATGATACAACTGGTTCAAATTACCTTGTTGACCACAACAAATACCCGTCACATCAAAGCCCTTGGAATAATTGCGATTTGATTTTCAATTGGGGGGCAGGTCATTCTGATACACTCAAAAATTTTGATATCAGATACTCTAGATTTGAAGATAGGAAAGAATGCCATGAGGATGACCCATATGTAAGGATTGACAAAGTGGAGTACTATCACAAAAACAAAAAGATGGGGAAGAATGATAAAATTATAATTGAGTTTTAGGTAAAACACCAATAATAAAAAAGGAGCCTTGCTTTTATAACAGGGCTCCTTTTTTATTTAAAAGTAGCTAATAATTCTAGTAGGGACTCTTCTTCAATTCTTCCTTTACAAATTCTTCCAACTTATTTTCTTGCTGCAATTTTATATACTTTTCCATAATAGGATTGGTTGCGGTTTTATCCACCTTAAGCATATTCTTATAAAAGGTAATCAATGCAATCACCCCTCTTGTGGAAGATTTAACTGCATCCATATTATGGTTTTCAAAGTAATAGGCAGCTTTACCAAACATATAAGTTGTTGAAAGCCCATTAGGATATTTGTATTTAGAGTCTTGAACATTTTCAATAAATTGCCCGTTAATTTCTACTACTCCTAAATACGGCACTGCCGTTAACCATCTTAATACTACCTGAGATTTTTGTTGCTTAATATCCTGATTGGCAGTTGGGTTATCCTCCAACCATTTTATATACTCAAGAATTTTCGGTTCTGCCTTTTTAAAATCCTCGGCAGATTTCCAGTCATCCCCTTCTTGCTTTTTATTGCCCTGAGTATTTTGAGAGAATGCTACATTAGCTAAAAAAAGACTTAACAATAAAAATAAATGTTTGGTTGTTTTCATAATTGATTTTGAATTTATTTGCGCTTTGCAAATGAGATGCAAAACTAAGTTGTTTTAAGATAGTAACTCAAAATAGAATTCACATGCATAAACCTAAATAGAAAAAGGCGAAACTAATGTTCCGCCTTTTTCATTGCCAAAATATCAAAACTACAACTGCCTTATGAATGAACCTTTAAATTGAATTAAAGATTATGATACAAACTTAGGCTGTTTCAGAAGGCAGAAATAACATAAAAAACAAAAATTCTTACGACTCCAAAAATGGGTTCTTTGAGCATTTATTTTGATTGAAGACTATGAGGCCATATTTTACTCTTCAATTTTGAAGACAGAATCAAGCAAATAGATAAATTGATTGAAATAATTTTTTAACCAATGAGCTTAATCAATTGCCCCACCTCTTGATTACGGCTATAATTTTTAGAGGTTGTATTACTATTGGTTAAGGTTGTATCTGGGTTTTGCAACCATGCCTCGGTGAGTTGTTGCAACCAAGAGGTTAACTCTGTTTCCATAGTTCGGTCAAAATTTTTGCCTGCCTCACAAAGTGAAACTATTCTTGCTGTATCACATTTTAGTGACCCAATATTAATGATGGGTTTTCGGGTGGCAAGGTATTCATAGAGCTTACCCGGAATAATAATTTCCTCAGTACGTACTTGTGGGCTCACAAGTATTACTGCCGTTGAATTCATTAAGTATTCAACAGATTTTTTATGGGAAACATAACCGGTTACTTCTAAAATTTTATCTAATCCGTAATAAGCAATTTGTCGTTTTAATCCTTCTGCTAATATCCCCACAAATCTTAATTTGTATTTTATATTTGAGTTTTGGAGGGTAAGATTTCTCAATGCTTTAAATAAAACTTCTGGGTGGTAGCTATCATCAATAGTACCCGTATAGGTTAATATGAATTCATCCCTTGGGGATTGAATATCCTTTACATCTTCAAATAAAGCGGCATCATATCCCATACTTATAGTAACATCCCTTTTATTTGAAAGAAGTTTCTTTACTGCTTCTATTGCATATTTATTCCAGCTTTTGCGGGGGTCTGGCAAAAAGAAATTGCCCCGCACAAAACGTGAAACCAATTGCAGAAACCCCGGCTTGCCTTCATTGGCGAAACCCGCAGCAGGGGCTTTGCCTTTGCCTACAAACTTTTTATAAATCCAAAATACTTCGGAGGTTTTGGTTTTGATTACCTCTACTTTAGGTGAAACTTTATTAACCAAAGTTTCATCAATTGATGGGTAATTAGCGTGTGCTTCATCAACGGTTACTACCGTGATAACGTATCCCCTTTCCGCAAGTAGGTTAGCAAAATCCAACCATCGCTGTACCGCAGAGCCACCGCTTGGTGGCCAGTAATACGTGATGATGATTACCTCATTAGGCATCCTCTGGTTCGGGTGTATCTTTTCTCCTCACCTCCATAAATATAGAGCCCAGCACCAATAAAATAACTGCTATGGAAGAAGCCAAAGAAATATTCTCACTAAAGGCAACTGTTGGGGGTTCAAACTTAAATTCTATGGTATGGCTGCCGGCAGGAATCTTCATCCCTCTAAGCATAAAGTTTACACGGATGTGGTTAGATGGTTTGCCATCAACAGTTACTTTCCAGTCGGCATCTTTCCAATCTTTATGAGGATTGTAATAGATTTCCGAGAACACAATAAACTGCTCTGCAGAAGAATTAGAAGTATAACTAACAGCATCAGGGGCGTATTTGGTTTGTTTTACTTCACCAGTAGCATCATAGTTATCAGTCGTGATATAATCAGGGAATTGTTTGGTATTTACTACTGCTAATTCTTTAGGATTAAATTTATCTAATGCGGCTAATTCGGCATCTGCAGTTTCTACTTTCTTAATGGATTTAATAAACCATGCATTGCCACAGGCATATTTATTTAGCACGGCACCTTGGGAGTCAGCACTGGTGATTATGTACTTTGTGTTAAGCATATTAATTGTTCCCATGAGGTTATCTCTTTGAATCATATCTAATAATGGACCTCCTGGAATCTTTTGAATATTGCCCTGTACCATCCCTACAAATGGGTCATAAAACTTGCTTCGTAACTCTTGGAACCTACGGATTTTAGCACCATGATAACCACCAATAGATTTATGGAGGTACGAAGTAGTAGCATCACTAAAGGGGTCAACTAAAATATTTAATACGCGATAATTGGGGTCAGTATCTTTTAGTATTGCTTCATCAGATGCTTTAGGGATAAACTCAGCTGGGGTAGTAATAGCTGATTTTGGTTTGAAGTCTTCTGAGTTTAGGAATTTGCGGTCAATGAGAATTAAATCCCCTGCTATC
The DNA here is from genome assembly GCA_026391915.1 of Bacteroidota bacterium. Lineage (GTDB taxonomy): Bacteria > Bacteroidota > Bacteroidia > CAILMK01 > CAILMK01 > JAPLCZ01. The sequence continues at coordinate 5,022 of JAPLCZ010000189.1, forward strand.
AAAAGTCCTATACCAGCAATTACCCACTCACGTTTTACGAAATCATATTTACCCCAAGCCCACAATAGCCCACCTGCCAATAGTATTAAAAAGAAAGAACGCATCCCATCACCCTTGGTAATATTTTCCCGCACTTCTGCAAGGGCAGTTAGGATATTATTCCCTTGTCCGCTTTTCATAAACTGCTCTGCTTGTTCTGGTGAAAGGCTGTTGCGCACCATCTGTTCCATCTGCCTTTTATCCCCATCATGGGGTTTCATAAAAGCAGTACCCGGTAAAATTCCCGGCATTATCCAAACTATAAGGGCAATCCCCGCCATCACCCCAAACACTGCATAATAATGTTTGATATTATTTTTAATTGTTTCTCTACGTGCCAATAATCTATCTAAGATAATAAAGCCCAGCAGCGGGAAAGCAATCTCTGCAATCATCAATATCATAAGTACAGAACGGAATTTATTGTAGAGAGGGAAATGGTCAAAAAAGAAATTGGTTAATGGCAAATAATACTTACCCCATGCTAGCATAATACTCAGTATAGTTGCAGCAAGTATCCACCATTTATCACCCCCTTTATAAAACACCAAACCCAGCGCAAAAAGGAAACAAACTATTGCCCCAAAATAGATAGGGCTACCGACACCGGGTCCCCAGTATTGGTCAAAGCCTTTTACAGTATCTGCTAATTGTGGGTCTAAATCCTTAACAGCATTCGGGTGCCCTGATTTTGGGTCACCAATAGCTGCTGCAGAGCCACCTTTAAAATCACAAAACATGAGTGTAGCAGTTTCTGATTTGCCATAACTATAATAGAGGGCATAGTCTTTATCCAGCCCTTCGGATTTTGATTCTTTACTTTGCGTTAGGTCTGATTTGCCACGGATGGTTTGTGTGGCATATTCATTACTCACATTCATATTGCTGAAGTTGGCGCCAAAGCCCAACCCAACACTTACCACAAAGCCAATCACACAATATATATAGGGCATCAATTTGCCTTGCCTAATGTGGTTATAAGCTTCATACAATAACATAAATCCTGCAAACAAAAGCGTATAATACACCACCTGCACGTGATTTGATTTTACCTGAACTACTATAGTAATAGCTAGCAGCGCAGTACCCAATAAGTATTTATGAGATTTAAAAAGATAACGAAGCGCCGCCAGCACAAAAGGTGCAAATGCTATAGCGTAAGTTTGGTTTACGTGCCCAGCATCAATGATAACAATATTGTAACTGCTAAAAGCAAATGCCAACCCGCCAACGGCTGCAATCCATTTATCAACGCCATAAGTTCTGAGCAATAAAAACATCCCCAGCATATAAAACAACACAGTATTAATGGGGTGAGGGATTTTGACAAATAGCGTATAAATATAACCTATGATAAAAGTGCTTTTTGGGTAGCTATATGAGATTTGATAAGTAGGCATACCCCCAAACATAGAGTTAGTCCAGGCAGAAACATTCCCCGTTTTCGCTTTATAATCCTGCACCTCTTTGGCACTGCCAAGGAATTGCATTTGGTCATGCTGCAACAAACCTTTGCCAGATAGCATTGGCGAAAAATAGATAATACACACCAACAGAAAGCCTGCAATAATAAGCAGTTCGGTTCTGTATCTTTTTAGTAAATCGTTAAAATTCATTTTG
>JAPLCZ010000206.1 GCA_026391915.1 Bacteroidota bacterium
CCCAACCCCATAAAGGGGGAGTAGGTACGGAAGTCCCCTTTAGGGGATTTAGGGGTAACATTAAACTTTAAACATTGAACTTGAACATTAAACTTTAGACTTGAAACATTAAACTAAAATTATGGCAGCTACAAAATATATTTTCGTTACAGGAGGGGTTTCTTCCTCATTGGGTAAAGGGATTTTATCCGCCTCACTTGCTAAACTTTTGCAAGCAAGAGGGTATTCCGTAACCATCCAAAAATTTGACCCATACCTAAATGTGGACCCGGGAACTATGAACCCCTATGAGCATGGAGAATGTTATGTAACAGATGATGGGGCAGAGACTGACCTTGACCTTGGGCATTATGAAAGATTCCTTAACATCCCCACTTCTCAGGCGAATAATGTAACCACTGGGCAGGTGTATCTTTCCGTAATTCAGAAAGAGAGAAAGGGTGATTATTTGGGAAAAACAGTTCAGGTAATTCCGCATATAACAGATGAAATAAAAAACCGTTTTCAGAAGCTCTCTAAGATTGGGAATTATGATATTATCATCACCGAAATTGGGGGCACAGTTGGGGATATTGAATCCTTACCATATGTGGAGGCGCTGCGCCAATTGCGCTATGAGAAAGGCGCTAATAACGTGATGGTAATACACCTTACCTATATTCCTTTTTTGCGTGGCGCAGGGGAATTGAAAACAAAACCTACACAACACTCTGTAAAAACTTTATTGGAAACAGGGGTGCAACCAGATATTTTGGTATGCAGAACAGAGTACCCAATCAACAAAGAAATACGCCGCAAATTGGCGCTATTTTGCAATGTAAAACCCAATGCCGTTATTGAAGCAATTGATGTTGATACCATTTACGAAGTACCTATTGGCATGATGAAAGAGGAACTTGATAAAGTAGTTTTAGCCCGCCTAAAATTGCCGTTAAAACAAGAACCCAATATGGAAGTTTGGAAAGAATTTCTTTATAAACTAAGGAATTATTCCACCACTGTAGATATTGGTTTGGTGGGTAAATACACCGAATTGCCTGATGCTTATAAATCCATCCATGAGGCATTCATCCATGCAGGTACTAAGAACAATTGCAAAGTAAAATTGCACTACATACCCTCTGATGATTTAAACGCTGCTAATATCCCTGAAAAACTAAAAGGGCTACATGGAATTTTGGTAGCACCGGGTTTTGGAGATAGAGGTATTGAAGGTAAGATTGCTACTATAAAATATGTACGCGAAAACAATATCCCGTTCTTTGGAATTTGCCTAGGTATGCAGTGCGCAGTAATTGAGTGGGCACGCAATGTTTTAAAAATCCATAATGCCCATAGCCGTGAGATGGATGCCAAAACTCAGAACGCCGTTATTGATATTATGGAAGAGCAAAAAAGCATCTCAACTAAGGGCGGTACTATGCGCCTTGGGGCACACCCATGCGAGTTGCAAAAGGGAAGTTTGGCGTACAGCATCTATAATGAAAACATGATTATGGAACGCCACCGCCACCGCTACGAATTTAACAATCAATTCTTGGAGGCTTTCCAAAAAAGTGGGATGAAGGCATCAGGTGTTAACCCAATTAGTAAGTTGGTGGAGATTATAGAAATCCCAAGTCACCCGTTTTTTATTGGCACACAGTTTCACCCTGAGTTAAAAAGCACAGTAGAAAATCCGCAACCTATTTTTGTAAAATTTGTAGGAGCTTGCCTCGCCCATGCTATAGAAAAACCTGTAGCAAAAGAAAAGGTAGGGGTGATGGCGTAAGGGGAAAGTTTTCATATTTTATTTTCACTTATCTTTGTTATCGCCAAAGTAAAAATTATAGAGATGAAAAATCTAAAACTTCTATCAGCTTTACTGCTATTATTTGTAGTATTTGTTGCTACCAAATGCAAAGAGACTCCTGTTAAAGATAAGAACACTTTCAACCTTAATTGTCAATTAAAGGCAGGTGGCAAATCTCTATCTTTTGACTCCACTTACACCCTACCCAATGGGCAGCGATATAAAGCAACACTGCTAAGATATTACCTCAGTAATTTAAGGTTGGTAAATACAGTAGGGGTGGAGGTGAAACTCTATGATGTACTACTAATAGAACATACCCCCGGCTCATCAGGTTTTGATGTGAATACTGTAGGAACAAATTTCACCAAAGGAGATTTAAAAGATGGGAGATATGCCAAAATAAAATTTGGGGTTGGGGTAGATAAAACCACTAACGCAACCGATGCAAACTCTTATAAAAATGACCATGCACTTAGTACGTATCGTGGTACTTTTTGGACGGGGATGGGCGGCTACCGTTTTATTATGTGTGAGGGCGAATGCACTGATTCTGTGGGCGCTACTACACTGAATAGTGCCTATCTTTATCATACAGGTTTTGATTCTTTTTATACAGAGGTTGAGTTGCCTTTGGCTTTCTCATTGGCAAGCCAAACTCACAAAACCGCTACCCTAACTTTGGATTTAAATGCTGTGCTAAACACCATGAATTTTGCCACAGAAAATGTAATCCATAATGGTGATGCGGTAGCAAGAAAATTTACCAATGCGTTTGTGAAATCTATAAAAATTGAATAGATGAAAAAGGTTTTTGTTACTGGTATTTTGCTTTCTATTATTATGCTTTTTCAGCTTTGCAGAGTGGATGATACTGCGAAGGATTTACCTATTGCAACACCCTATAATGTTAACATACCTGATGGATTCCCACCCATGGATATTCCTGCTGATAACCCCTTAACTGTAGAGGGAATTGAGTTAGGAAAAAGACTTTTTTATGACCCCATTTTATCAGGTGATAGCACACAGGCTTGCGCTAGTTGCCACAACCAAAATTTTGCTTTTACGGATAGCAATAACCAATTTAGCAAAGGGATTACCGGCGCTATTGGGAATAAAAATGCCATGGCATTATTTAATCTTGGCTGGCAACGTGGTGGTTTCTTTTGGAATGGCAGAGCTGCCACTTTAGAAGAACAAGTTCAGAAGCCTGTAGAGAACCCAATTGAGATGCATGAGAATTGGGGCAATGCCCTCAAAAAAATTAAGCGCAGTAAATTTTATCCTGAGTTATACATCAAAGCATTTGGCAAAAAAGGAATTACCCAAGAACTCTCTGCCAAAGCCATGGCACAGTTTCTTAGAACAATAATTTCATCAACCACAAAATATGATTTGGTAAAAAAGCATCTGGCAACTTTTACTAATTCAGAAAAAGATGGTGAATTTTTATTTTTACATGATCCAAAGTTTGATGCATTTGGGGTGATGATTTCTAAAGGTGCAGACTGTTTTCATTGCCACGGCGCACCAATGTTTCAGGAGTTAAACCCCCAACTTAGTTTTAGGAATAATGGCTTAAGTAATGACCAGGAAATTGCAGGAGATATGGGCTTTGGTGCTGTAAGCGACAAGCCTGAGGATTACGGAAAATTCAAAGTGCCATCCTTGCGCAATATTGCCCTCACTGCACCCTATATGCATGATGGCAGATTTAAAACTTTAGAGGAAGTAATTGCCCATTATAATGCGGGTGGAAAACCCTCCATTACCATTGATCCTTTGATGGCTTCCGTACAGTTTAAAAAGCAGGGTGGAAAGCTGAAACTTACGGGGCAGGATGTAAAAGATTTGGTTGCTTTTTTAAACACTTTAACAGATACGACTTTTATCAGGAATAAAGCCTTTTCCAATCCATTTAAGTAGTTATTCACAAACTCACAGGTTTATATCGTGGTGGTTTGGAAAAATATTATGTTAGTTCGTATCTTTCACGCAAAATTGCAAGGCTGATTTTATACCACCGAACCAAAAACTGAAACATGGAAGACCTTAACAAAACAATAAAAAAACTTAGTGAGCCTGATTACAAAGCCCTTATCCAGCACATTGGAGATAGGAAGGAAAGTAAACCTTATCAGGTGTTGGAGGCAGCACGCACCCAAAACTTTGATGACAATAAAATAATGGCACAGCTGGATGTAAATGCCAGTACTTATTACACCTTAAAATCAAGACTAAAAGATAAGGTAGCTGCTTACCTCTCAAAGCAGGTTGATAACCCTATTGGGGAATTGTTGGAGGAAGTGGTTCGTGTGCCTGCAAATCTCTATGGTACAAGCCGCGAATCATCCATACGTGCTCTGCGGGATTTGGAAAAACAACTCCTTGGGTATGATATGAGCAGTGACTTGGTTACGGTTTATAAAACCCTTGCAAGGCTCAATCTTTTTAACTTTGACTTTGAGTATTACAACAAACTTTATAATAAATATGTTGCTTACTCATTGGCATTGGTGAAGGCGGAAAATCACTTCTATGAATTCATCCCTAAAACAGGAAATTACCTGCTTGCCCGTAATGAATATGATATAGAAACGCTGTGGACCGTTATCAGGCAGGTTGAAAATATCAGGGATATGTATGAATCGCACAGGTTGTACGTTTTGTATAATATTATTAAAATTTATTTGCTATGCATAGCCCCTGAAGATACTGAAGGATTACGCCGCAAAGAGATGGAAATTCATAGCACGTTAAAAGAAATTCAGAGTATTTTCCTAAAGTATAATTTGGATACTTTTTACCAAAATAATAAGCATATAGTTGACCTCCTATATTTTGAATATTATACTCGCACAAGCAATGCTATAAGGGCTGAGCATTATTATGAAAAGGCAGCGGCATCCATCCTTGATTTATCTCAAAAGCACATCATGAATTTTAATGTGATATGCTTTTTGAATAGCAAAATTGGCTTGTATTTACTTACTAAAGATGAGAAATACCTTACCCATCTTAATGAAGATTTGGAAACCGCTTTGGATATTAATCCTGAGGAAACTTATCATTATGCCAGCAGCAAAATGTATTTTGCCATCTGCAAATTTTATGAGGGTGACCATGCAAGAGCTGCTAAATTGGTGAATAATTTCCGCAATGAAGTTTCACTGCGTAACTACCTATATACTGATGTGCAATGCAAACTTTTCCAATGCTTGCAATACGCATTTATGGGTGATGAAGAATTGGCAATTCAGTTAATTAATTCTGTAAAACGCCAGCTTGCTGACCAGCATGATGAGATTCCCAACATCAAGGTGTTTTTGAAATTACTTACTTACGCCATTAAGCCTGGCGAGTACAAAAAGAAGCTAGTAAAACTCACCCAACTCTGGCAGAAATTTCAAGATACAAATTATGGTAGCTTCCGCATGTTGGAGTATGTGCAATTGGATGAAAAACTCCTTAAAAAATTAGCTGAGCCTTTTAAAATGAAGGTTTAGTTTAGTTACAGGGCTTTTGCTTTATAATGATTGACGTAAAATTAAAGTTTTCTGAGCTTAATAATCTCTCCGATGCCAGATATGCAGCAGGGGTAGGCGCTGCCTTTATTGGGTTTAATTTTAACCCTGAGAGTCCCCGCTTTATTGACCCCGAAAAGTTTAAAGAAATTGCAGGATGGCTGCATGGAAGTGAGTTTATTATTGAGTGGGATTCAACACCTTTTGAGGATATCTCAACCCAAATGGAAGAACTGCAATTGAGTTGGTTGCAGTTAAATTTTTATGATGTTGCTGCTATAAAATTACTCTCTGATTTTAACCTTATCCAAAACATTAATCTTGATTCATCCCACGACCCATTTAAGGAAATAGAAGATATAGCAGACGATGTAGAATATTTTTTACTAAGGTTTGAGGACAGCAAAAACCAAGAAACATTTTTAGCAAATCCGGGTAGTATGCAATCTCTTAAAAATATCTGCCAACAGCACCCATGCTTTTTAGATTTCCATTTCACTGAAGCTAATCTTTTATCCATGATTGAAACCATAAAACCTTATGGTATTAACCTAAAAGGTGGCAATGAAATCCGCCCCGGCTATAAAGATTTTGATGAAATGGCAGGCTTGGTGGAATTGCTGGAAGGGTAGGGGGGAGTGAAAAATTAAAAATGAATAATTTAAAAAGACTTATAGAAATATGAGCTTTTTTGTAGTCGGCAAATGTAAATACAGGATAGTTATTAATTGGGAAATTTACTTGTAATCCCATCCTCAATCCACTTCCCAAATTCTTTTTTAAACATCATTCCTTTGTAGCGGTTTACCTCTTTGCCATCAATAAAAATAATGGTAGTGGGTACGCTTTTAACTCTGTTTTCTACGGCTATTTGGGGTTGGACATCAATATCAATTTTTACTAGATTCCATTTCGTTTTATTTTCTATGGCTAGGGCATCAAGTATGGGCTCAAGCCAGCTGCAGGGCTCACACCAATCTGCCCAAAAATCTACTACTACAGGTATGTGGAAACTCTTTTTTAGTATCTCCTCCTCAAAATTAACCATTGGCTTTTTTCTTACTGCTCTTTTTTTTCTTCTTCACTTTTCTCACCTTTTTTGGTTTCTTCTCTTTGGTCATTTTATCTGTGAGTAATTCATCACCACTATTAAGTTTTGATTTGGGGATACCAATCCTGTAGCTAACCCCAACCACATTAAAAAAGGGTACCTGCTTTACATTATTTTTATCTAGTTTATACGCCAATCCTCCTTGGCTGAAAAGATATACTGGGTCATAGCCTAGCTTAATAAAATAACCCGGTTCTATATATAAAGAATTTTTGTTATACTCTACTCTGTCAAAGTCAACAAAGGAACTTCCATAAGAATTGTAGAGGCTAAAATTAGTAAATTTTGCAACCGCCCCAATTTGTATAAATTTATTTACATAAGAGATATCGCCTTGTGCAAAAAATCTGTTGAAAGAAGTAAAGCGGTTAAAGATTTTTTGGCCATCATTATTAAATAAAGAACCACCGCCATATCCCAACATTCCTTCCATTTTTAGGTGAGAAGTAAAACTATCAAAATACATAATGCCCACCTCACCCATCATATACCTATATGTAGTTGTTACATTAGGATGTGCTGAGTCACCGCCTTGAGTAATTCTCTTTAACATCAGCCCGCCATAGGCGGCTAAATGGTTGGTGAAACTATAAGAACTTTGAAAATCTCCTCCTAAAAATCTAAGGTTTGATTGCACCGCCCACTCATTGGCTTTGGTGTGGTTGGGTACATAATAACTGTTTGGGTGATACACATCCTGTGCGCAAGAGGAGAGTATTAAAAGTAGGAGGACAATAAGGCTATACCTCATAAAGATGCAAAGTAGTTAGGGGCAAATTTACGTTTTATATTAAACACCAACGCCAGACTTTTATAGAGTCTGGCGTTGTGAATTTATTTAATTTTTAATTACATAATATTGAGGTCAGTTTCCAAATCAGTATTATGATGCATACTTAGGATTGGGATACTTGAGTGATGCACCATTTGTTGGGCATAAGGGCCTAATATAGTATTT
>JAPLCZ010000241.1 GCA_026391915.1 Bacteroidota bacterium
TTTTTGAGGAAGAAAAAAAATAATCTTTACCCTGATGTTTCCAAATCGTCATAGTTTTCATTAACCTACTGTGTACCCATATTTTTTGGTTTATCAAACCATACCCCCAACCCCCTAAAGGGGGCTTTAACCTTATCAGAAATTAAAATATAGTTTGAAAATAATCCATCCCTAAATCCCAAACAAAGAAACTTCAGAGTACAATCCCCCATTTAGGGGGTTAGGGGTAATACTTATGGGTACACTTAGGTTTTCATTAATGAGGATGCTCTAAATATGCATTTGTTGCGCATTAAAAACTACGGTAAAGACCCACAAAAAAAGGCGACCTCTCAGCCGCCTTTTTATCATTAAAAAATAAAAAAATAAATTTATTCTACCACCAAGCGTTGGGTTGCATTGCTGCCATTGGTGCTAAGTTTTAGTAGGTAGATGCCTTTGGGCAAATTGGAAATATTGAGTTTTAAATTGTTGCCATCTGCATTTACGGTTTCTGATAGCATCACCTGACCAAGCATATTAATAATTTGTATAGAGGCAATGATTGCAGGTTTGCTAAGATTAATGTTGAGTTCTGTTTTTGCAGGGTTGGGGTAAATGCTAAAAACAGGGGATGCATTTTCCAAGGCTTTAATGCTAGTAATATTAGCAATAGTATAAGCCACAGTATTGGTGGTGCTGGTGCCGGTAATGCCCTTAGTAGTGGTTTTGGTGATTAACAAAATTGGGGTTGCTGTGCCGGGTTGCATATACTCCCAGGTTTCGTTGGTAGTAGTGGTAACCAATGAACCAAAGCCAAGAAAGGTAGAGTCCACAACCATTCTTATCCTATGCAACCTAAGCACATTGGTAAAAGTAGCAGCGCTTAATTTCACTGTGCCATAGGCATCCGCCTCTACAGTGGTAGTTCCACGCAAATAATGGGTAGTGGCAAGGCTATAAGTACCAGAGAAAGCATCTGAACTTTTATCCTGATAAGCAATGGGGTAGCTTTGTTCAATTCCAGTATCCGTAAAGGAGGCAATAATGCCATAGGCACCTACTTTTACTGCATAGCCATAGTTGGTAAGTTTATCACTTATAGTACCCAAATAGCTATACACAAGCCCTTGAGTGGTTTTTTCCTTACGTGCCAAAGTAGCAGATTTAAAAGAGGTATCATAAGGGGTGCCTGCTGATTTTAGGTATTCAACCGTGGTAGAGTCACTAGCCTTATTAGGATTTAATGCTGAGAAATCCCAGCTTTGGCTTGCCCCAGCACTGCCAACAGAACTCAAGGTAGTGTAGTCACCATTTTTCATAATGATTTTCCAGCCATCTACAGGTATATCTTTAGTAGTGAGTTTGGGTTGGGCAATAGCAACTGTTGATACAGCTAATAGCACAATTGTGCAGATTTTTGTAAGTGATTTTTTCATGAATTTAAATTTGATTTATGGTGCAAATTACTGCCTGATAGCTGCCCACCCAAAGGCTTAATTGCTAAGGTATTTAAACAACTCAAATCTATTCCTTAGATTTGTCTTTTCAGAGGCGGAATAATTCATGAAGGTATTTACATTTTTTCTATTCATCTTTTTAGCATTGAACCTTAATGCCCAACTAGCAAGGGTTGATTCTTTTAAGAAAATAATTGCCACTGCCAAAGATGATAAAGCTAAAATTAATGCGCTGAATGCCTATGCTACATACCTCCAAAATTCTGATTTAACACAAGCCCCTGCCGTTGCCAAAGAAGCCCAAATGCTGGCAGAAAAAATAGATTGGCAAGAGGGGATTGCAGAGTGCTATATGGTGAGTGGTGATATTTACTTAGACCAATCAAAACTGGAAATGGCTCTTAATAATTTCAAAGAAGCATTGAAAATTTCTAAGGCATTAGAGGATAAAAAACTCCTCTGCAAAAGCTATAATAGGCTTGGCGTTTTCTATGATAAAATAGCTGACTACCCCAAGGCATTGGAGTATCAGATGAAAACTATGCACCTCAGTGAGAAGGTAAAAGATTATAAGATTATCGTAAACTCCCTCAATAGTATTGGAGGCATTTATTACAATATTGAGAACTACAACAAAGCGCTAGAGTATTGGAAAAAAACCATGGCATTAGCCCGCCAAAAAAAGGATAAAATCTCCCTAGCACGGGCTATGAATAATATTGGGCTTGCCTACCAAAACCTTAAAGAAATTGATACGGCCAAAAAGTATTATTTATCTTGTATTGAATTAACTAAAGGCAGTGGATACAATATTTTGGAATCAATAGTTTACCAAAACCTCAGTGATATTTACCGTGAAGCGGGTAACTTTGATAAGGCGACAGAACTCAGCAATCACTCCTTGGTAATTGATATTAGAATGGGAAACGAGGAACGCCAATCCGACGATTATGAAGGCTTGGCAAGTATCTCATTTGATAAAAAAGATTACCCTAAAGCCAGTGAATATGCTGATAAAAGTCTGGCTTTAGCAAGGTCATCCAAAGCTATTGTAAAGATGAGGACGATATTAGAATTGCAGTATAAGATTCATGAAAAGCTAAATAACCCCGCAAAAGCATTGGAGTTTTATAAAGCATTTATAAGGGTGGAGGACAGCATCAAAAAAACTGACCACCTTAATGCCATTGCGCAAACAGAATTAAAGTTTACCATAGCTCAAAAGGATGCCCTTGCAGAGGCGGAGGTTCAGAAACAACGCATAAAAACCTATGCCTCCATACTGGGAATTATTCTATTAATTATCACTGCTTTTACACTTAATAATCGGTTCCTAATTAAGAAAAAGGCTTTGGAACAATTGCAACGTAGCCAACAAATGTTGGTGCAGCAGGAGAAGCTTGCTTCTCTTGGGCAACTCACTGCCGGTATTGCCCATGAAATACAGAACCCCCTCAATTTTGTTAATAATTTTTCGGAGCTTAACAAAGAACTTATTCAGGAAATAAAGGATGCTAAAACGGATGAAGAGATAGGAGAAATCCTTGCAATTTTAGAGGGTAACCTCACTAAAATATCCCAGCATGGCAAAAGGGCAGAGAGCATTGTAAAAGGGATGCTGTTGCATAGCCGTGAGGGCACATCAGAAAAGCAACCCACTGATATTAATAAGCTTTGTGATGAATATCTTGACCTTGCTTTTTACAGCATAAGCGCTGCCAATCCTGATTTCAATTGCGATATCCAAAAACAGTTTGATGCACTGCTCCCCAAACCAAAATTGGTAACTCAG
>JAPLCZ010000119.1 GCA_026391915.1 Bacteroidota bacterium
CTCAATAGCAGCTTATTCAGGGGCTTTGGGTGCTGCATTGGGTATTATGGTAGCAAATCTATCAGCCGGTAAAAGAGGTTGGGAGGATAAACTTGATTATTTCTCAACTATTGCTTTGGAGGGGCAAAAAATTAAAGAAGAACTTCTCTTTTTGGTGGATGAAGATACCCGTGCTTTTGATTTGGTGATGCAGGCGTTCTCTCTCCCAAAATCTAATGAAAAAGAAAAAGCAACACGCAAAGCAGCTATTGAAAATGCAAATATCTATGCGGCAAAAATCCCATTAAGGGTAATGGAAACGGCATTTAAATCATTCAATATAATAAAGGAGATGGCGGAGAAAGGAAACCAAAACTCTATTACTGATGCCGGGGTAGGGGCTTTATGCACCCGCACTGCTATTGAAGGGGCTTACCTTAATGTGCGCATAAACCTTAGTGGTATTGCCGATGAGGGTGTAAAGAATGAAATCAAACAAAAGGCTGAGGCAATATCAGCATCTGCAAAGCTTATAGAAGGTGAGATTCTTACAACTGTAAATACAAAGATTAAGGACTAAGGTACATATTAAATACTTGCATAGCTTTGCATCAAATAATCTTTATGAGGAAACTAATTATTTTTGTTTTGATATCAACTGTATGTTTTGCATTTAAGCTGCAGGATGATGAAACTAAAAAGCCACCCAAGTATATTAATTTTTACGAAGGTTCTTTGTCATCAGCAGGTAAGGTTGCAAAAAGGGATAAGAAACTCATAGTACTATTTGTAACCTCAGAGGAATGTGAGGTTTGCAGACAACTGAAACAGAATTTTAAAGATGAGGAACTGAAAGAATTTTATAAAAAGAGTTTTGTGGTTTGCCATATGGATCCCAACAAACTTGCTAATAATTTTAGGCTTACCAACTGGGGAGTATCTGAAGTGCCTACCTTATTATTTATGGATACTAAAACAAAAATTTTATTAAAGGTATCTGGGTATAAGAGCAAGGATGAATTAATAACCGCAGCTAATGATGCCATCGATATCTATAACAAAAAAGGATTAAAAACTCCTGAAGTGAAGAAGTAGAAAATCTACTATTTTCATATTTTTCTTACATTTTTGAGACATCGGCTTTTTGCCATCGTATATTGGGCATGTTTTCAGAGGAAAACCCTGTTCCTGATAGCTACAGTCGCATGTTATGCTTTTTAGGGAGACAAAAGGGGGTTTCTACTGGAGATTCACAAACCTGTTAAAAATTCTTAAAGAAAAACAATCAATCGTATGAAAAAAATTCTTGCAATCGCTATTGTAATGTTTGCCTTCTTTCAGGCGAACTCGCAGACTATTGGGTCTGTTGCCCCTAATGTATTTGTATCTGGGGATAACTCAAACATCTCAATTAGGGGTATTGGTACAAACTTTAAACAGGGGGATTCTAAGGTTGAATTCTCGCCTGCATTTGGTATTACTGTGAATAACATTAAGGTGTTAGATAATTTATCTATTACTGCTAATATTATTGTAGATGCAGGGGTATCTGGGCCGTTTACATTATCTGTAAGTACAGGTAAGGAAAATGTAACTTTCCCTATAAGTGTGGAGAAAGCCGGCGGGAAAGAGTTTGCTATTATTAATGCATTGCCGGTGCAGAAGATATCTGTTTCTGATTTTGACCCTAATAATATTAAAGCTGCACCTTTATTATTTTCTGTAAAAGTTTATCTATTAAAAGTGCCTAGAGATTTAACTGCAAGGTTAACTGTAAAGGGCGTTAAGTATGGCAAGATAGGTTCTGCCACTAAGGATTTCATTAATCAACAAAACAAACAATTCTTTTTTAATAATAGAGATTTTGATAAGGTGGACATTAACACTGCTAATAAAGAGTTTGCTTTAAAAGCATTGAATACCGGCTACCTACCAGCGGATGATTACACTTATTATATTGAGATTTTGGAAAAGGGTAAAGTGATAATGACTACTGATGCTAACTTTACCATTAATGACCAAAGTGCCCCTATTGTTTTAATTGGCCCAGGTGGCCCGTTAACATCAACGCCGGATATTACTTATAGCCGCAATCCTCAGTTTCAATGGTACTCGCAAACTAATAATTATGATTTAAATATATACGCGGTTGATAAAGGGCAGCGTTCTGCCAATGATATTACCTCAAAAAGACCTATATATTCTATTACTGGGCTTACCCGTAACTCATTTGCATACCCAACCTCTGCGCGCCCATTAGAAGAAGGTAAAACTTATGCATGGGTTATTACCGGCCATCTGCTTACTAGCCGTGGTGACCAGGCAATAAGCAGCGAGGTGTTTTGGTTTAATATTGCTAAGCCTAACCCTGATTTCCAACAGATATCCAGGGTGGAAATTTTCCCTACCGATGTGCAACTGCAAACCGGCGATACCATTACTTTTATGAGCAAAGCTTATGATGAAAAGGGACAATTGCTGCGTGGCGTTATTAGCCCGGAGTGGAAGATAACCCCTGTAAGTAATGATAGGATTGACCGCTTTGGTAAGTTTACTGCGGGTGAAAAGCCGGGTACTGTTGCTGTAATTGTTAGGTATGGTGATAAAACGGAGTACTCCACCATTACGGTGAGGCCGGGTAATCTTGGGTTTGATTTGGGTAATTTCTTTGTGAAGGTATTTGGATTACCTGCTACCCCCAAACAGTAGCATTACTTTTAAGTAATTTTAAACCAATTATGATTCTCTATCTGTGATAAAACTACAGGGGGTTACTAAGCTATTAGATTTTTTTGGCGGACTGAGGCTATACTTTATGGCAATTATCATAATTGCACTAAGTACCCAAACTACTAAAGCGCAAGACCATTTTGATAGCAGTGGCTATTGGAATATATTGGCACCTGCACCGGGCTCATCCATTGATGATGGGGATATTTTTATTGCGGTGCAACTAATGAAGGGAGAAAAATTTAATAAAGGTGCAGTAGCTATGTGGATTGATGAATATCTGGTTACTTTTCAAACGCGGGTGACGGATGATAAAATTACCCTTATTTATTCTCATCATTTATTAAACGGAAAACACCATATAAGGGTAAATGCCCAAACGGCAGATGGGGGAATACTTACCCCACTTAACTGGGACTTTTTTGTGGGCATGGAGGAAACCACCATTATACAAGATGGCAAAAAAAGGCGTGCATTAATAGAGAAAGATGAGCCTGCCTTTAGTATTAGTGGGGCTATTAATGTGGACTCACGCAATAACTTTTTGGATGGCAATGGCAAAGAATTGCCGCAAGAGGCTAAATTTAATGCTGCACAATATGGCTACCAAGAGGTGAGTTTGGATGTAACCCCCAGATATAAAAGATTTAGTTTCCCTATATCGGGCTTCTTTACATCAACCGAAAATAAATACTTGCAACCCCGCAACCGCTATAGGGTGGGTATAAACTCTGATTATTTTGAGGCGTATTATGGTGATCATTTTACCATGTATGATAATTTGCTGGTGAATGGTAATAAGATACATGGTACTGAGCTTATCATTAAAACCCCAAAGGGGAAATTTAGTGCGGTATATGGTGACCTCACTAAGCCTATTGATGGCAAATTGCTGCGGCTAACATCCGACTATATTGGGCTGCCGTATAACCTTAGGCCTGATAGTTTTTATGTGGAGGCGGGTACTTATAAGCGCAAAATTGCTGCGGGCAGGTTGGATTATGGCACTATTGAGGAGGGCTCTACTTTTGGCGTTACCGTGATGAAGAGTTGGGATGATACCACCTCTATTAGGTTTGGCAGTAATCCTAAACAAAATATTGGCTTTACGGTGGACCAAACCATGTACTCTAAAAACAGGGTATTCTCTATTAATAGTGGCTATACTTTTACCCTTACTACTAATGATTATAGTAGGCATGCCTTCCGCAAAACCGAGGTGGATAGCGTGCTTAAAACTAACCTCCCTTTTGACCCCCAAACCCTAAAGCCACTTATTGTGCTTAACCTATCCACATCACCCTTAAATATACAAAACCAATCATCTGTAGCGTGGTATGTTAAACCTCAGATTAAGATTAAAAATAATACCCTGGATTTGGAGGCAAGGCGTGTGGGCTCCGAGTTTGTATCCTTTGCAAACCCTTATGTAATGCAGGATATTCAAGAATATAGTGCCTCTGATAACCTTGCTTTGTGGGAGCACAGGATTAATGTGCAGGCGCGCTATGCTTATAATTTCAATAACCTTTATCATAAATCAATATACACCACCCATAACCAGTTTGGTATGGCTAATTTGTATTTTGCCCCTAGCGAAAAGCTGCCTGCCCTTACTGCCGGCGCCACCTACAACCAGCGCGAGATGAATGTGGATACCACCCACGATAATTTTGATAAGGATAACATACTAAGTTATAATGTTGGGCTAGCATACTCATTTACCATTGCAGGTATGCGTACAGATTTAAATGGCTCCTACATTAACTCTAACCGCGTAAGCCGCGCCTACCCAGAGAATGGCAGCATCTCTAACATTATTACCACCAGCATTGGGCAAGATTACCCCTTTGGGCTCTCCTATAATTTGGGGTATAGCAACTACACCACCACCTCTGCCGTGCAGGCAATCAACCAAAATATAAATGCCTATAATGGCGTGCTGAGTTTTAATATTAAAAAGATAAAAGGGGTGATAAGCGCCAACTACAGCCTCAGCAAAAGCGTGGCAACACAATTTACCCCCTCTGGCGCAAGGCATATTGGCGGTTTTGGCTATAGGCAGGCAATCTTCAAAGGCTTCAACCTAAATATGGATGGCGGATTATCCTATTATGATAATCTGGAAATAGTAGGCTTTGTGCTACCCGCTAAGTACGATTCCAAATTCCTTAACATCAACCTTAATTATAGTTTTTAGGGCGTTGCCCCTCTCCTTTTTTCTCCTTCTCCTTTGGAGAAGGTGCCCGCAGGGCGGATGAGGTCTGGGGTTGGGGTGAGGTCAAAACCCAAAAACCGCGTTTTTAGGGGTGTTGATGCATCCGCTAATTTGGCGGATGGGTTTTAGGAGCCTAAAATGGCATGGTAAATTTTAGCGGATGGCTTTTAGGGACATAAAATGGCATAGTAAATTTTGGCGATATGATTTTAGAAACATAAAATGATAGGGTAGATTTTTACCATAGCGTTTTAGATGCCTTATATGATAGGGTAAATTTTCACCATAGCGTTTTAGAGAAATAAAATGGCATAGCAAATTTTAGCCAAAGGGTAAAAAAGTTTTTTTAGTTGAAATGCAATTTATCCGAATTGAATTAATAATCTTTGTATAAACAAAAATAAAAACCCATACCCATGAGACAATTATCTACTGCTATCAGCAATCCATTAGAAGATGCAAAAATCATCATCAGCCGCCTCTACAATTTTGCGGTATTCCTAAGGAACAAATTAATCTCAATCCCCATCCCCAACCCCGAGGCAGGGCAAGTATTGATTGCGTTAAATAATGCCATCAATCCCGTGCAGGTAGCCTTGGATACTCTGGATATGGATAAATTACAACAAAAAGGCTTAACCATAGGGGTGGATGAAATAGTAGCAGATTTCATGGCTGCTATTGATGAAAACTACTATAAAATATCTGCCATATTTGCCCCCAAAACTGCCAATTATGAAGCCTTTTTTCCGCATGGCAAAAGTGAATACTCAAGCATCAGCCGCACCAATGCAGAGATGTTGATGAACCGCATGAAAACCTCAACCCAAGCCCATGTAGGCGCATTAGGCACTACTATCAGAGATGCATTTGCCAACTTCCCCACCCAGTTTACCACCGCCAGAAACCAGCAATTAGTAGCCATAGGCACTACAGATACCAGTATAGGCGCCAAAGGAAATGTACACACAGACCTTGGCGAAGCCTGCTGGAAAGTTTTTGGATTTTTAATTTATGTGTATGGTGATGACACCGCCACCATAGAATCTTATTACGATGAAAGCCTCCTCCTTGCCCCCAACAGCAATAACCACAACTACAATATAGAGCTTGGCGCAGATGGCACACGCAATATAGTATTGCTAAACATGACCCCCAACACCACCATAGAGATAGAATGCACCGGCTCTGCAGATGGCGATATATGCCTGCCACCCACCCCCGGCGCAGCCTGTGCCGGCACCACATTTACCGTAGCGGCAGGCACTAAACACAGCTACCAATTTCCAGAATTCGTAAGCCCCGGAGCCACCTGCATCCGCGTAAAAAACAACACCGCAGGCGTAGGCAAATATGTAGTAAGGGTGCATATTTAATTAATAATTAAAAATTAAGAATGTGGAATACCAACAAGCAAGTAGCATACTGCCATTAATTGTAATAGGTGGAATAATTTTCATACTTTTTAGTATAAGATTAGTAAGAGTTTTTGGGATGTTTATTTTAAGCATTGTTTTTTTTATGTAGCGGATATGCAGGCTACTCTCATTTTGAAAAAATTAAGATTAAATCTGGTACTGATAATATAACACCCGATATGGAGGGTATTAAAGCAGCATCAGTTGTTTTTGTACTTATAGGGATAGCACTTTTTGTGGTTTCAGTTTATCAGTTTATTGTAGGCAAGCCTCCTAAAGACAATACAAAAGAAAGCACAGTTGATAGGATACCTGAGCCTCGTATAGTACCACCACAGGCCAAACCCGAACATTATACTGATGAGATAAGAAAACTACACAAGCTTCATGTAGATGGTATTTTATCAGGTGATGAATTTATCCAAAGTAAAAAAGCAGTGCTAAAAAAAAGAAGAAGTTTTATGGATAAATTGTTTGGCAATAATAATTCATAATGCACACCCTATTTAGGCAGTAAATCAAAGCCCCGAAGGGGCGCAATATACCAACCCGGGGCATAGCCCCGGGAACAAATAAGCACCCCACCCCCATTTATAATTCTTAATTCTTAATTCTTAATTCTTAATTTTGAACCCTAATCCGACAACCCTCAACCCTCAACTCTCAACTCTCAACTCTCAACATGAAATGTGGCGTAATCATCTTCCCCGGTAGCAATTGTGATCATGACACAGTACACATGCTGCAAACCGTTTATGGCTTGCAAACCGTGGAACTTTGGCATAAAGATGCAGACCTCCAAGGCTGCGATATGATATTTGTACCCGGTGGCTTTTCTTATGGTGATTACCTCCGCTGCGGCGCAGTAGCAAGGTTTAGCCCCATTATGGAAGCCGTAATAAAATTTGCCAACCAAGGCGGATTTGTAATGGGCATCTGCAATGGCTTCCAAGTATTGTGCGAGGCGCACCTACTCCCCGGCGTACTCATGCGCAATGCCAACCAAAAGTTCATCTGCAAAAATATTTACTTAAGAACAGAAACTTCCGACTCCGCCATCACCGCTGCCATAGAGAGAGGCAAAGTACTCAAAATACCCATTGCCCATGCAGAGGGGCTCTATTATGCTGATGACAACATCATAGCAGATTTAAATAAAAACCACCAAATACTCTTTAGATACTCTGATGCCAATGGCAATGTAAACGATGCCACCAACCCCAATGGCTCATTGAGCAATATTGCAGGTATATGCAATGCCACCCGCAATGTATTTGGCATGATGCCCCACCCTGAGAGGGCAGGCGAGGGCATATTAGGCAATACAGATGGCAAACTTATTTTTGATTCCATTATGCAATTTGCATCAGAGAAAGTAGCCTAAAAAAGCATGAGCCATAAATACAAAGTAGGGATAATAGGCGGCGGCGTATCCGGCCTCACCGCAGCAGCTGCCCTTACCAAGCATGGGCATCAGGTATCTGTTTTTGAAAGAACAGATAGGATTGATGAAACCCATGGCGGCTTCTTGATGTGGCCACAAGCAAATAATATCTTTAAAAAGATAGGTATTGCAGAGAAGATAGCACCCAACATCAACCTTATAAATGAAGTTCTAACAGTAGATATAGAGGGCAAACTCCTCAGCAAAGCCCTCCTTGATTTTGGAAATGAGAATTGCTACTCCATCAATAAAAAAGATTTAATGGAGGCATTGGTAGAGGAGGTAGGGCAACAAAATATCTCACACATCAAATTTGTAGAAACCATTATTAATGATGAAAACGGAGTAACCATTAAGTTTAAAGATGAATCAGAATATACTTTTGATTTACTAATTGGCGCAGATGGCGCCAACTCCAAAGTACGCGAATTGATATTTAAAACACAACAAAAGCCTGCCTATATGGGCTATACCATTTGGCAAGGCATAGCCGATATGCCGGGTGCTAATATGAATGAAGATACCATCATAGAGGCATATGGTGATGGAAAAAAAATAGCCATCACACCGTTAGGGTACGGCAAATATGCATGGTGGGCAGCCTCCACTTCCAGCCACCGAAGACTTGAACACCTTAATGCAGGGCGCAAGAAAAAAGTAGTGCAGCGTTATAAAAATTTTTATAAACTCATTAATGAAGTCCTAAAAACAACACCGGAAGAAACCATCATCAAAAATGCAGCTTTCACCAGCCCGCCAGATGCCAGAAATATATGGGGCAAAGGCAAAGTAATTTTAATAGGTGATGCCGCCCACCCCTGCGCGCCAGATAGGGGCATAAGTGCCTCCCTTGCTATAGAAGATGCCTTTTATCTATCAGAATTAATAAGCACATACACCAGCCCTGAGGCTGCTTTTAAGCAGTTTACTACCTCAAGGGTTAGCCGCGTTACCACCCTTATCAAAATGGCAAAAGAGCACGGCGAGTTAGGGCTATGGAAGAGCTCATTCGCTATCTTTATCCGCAACTTTTTATTGAAGAATGTGCTGGCAAAGTCTTCACGCAAAATGTTTGATACCATTGCAAAAATGGATTAAGTGCCACTTCAAATTCTTGCCACACAGGATGGCTCAAACACCCTTTTCAATCCTGAAATAGGAGAACCATATCACTCCACCAATGGGGCGATTGCAGAATCAAACCATGTATTTATTCAGGCGGGGTTGGCAGCATATATTACCGAAAACTCACCTGCCGTTATCAGTATTTTTGAGGTAGGTTTAGGCACAGGATTAAATGTATTACTCACCTATGAGTACATGCAAAATTATAAGAACATAGAAATAAATTATACAGCAATTGAGGCATTTCCTATCCCGCTATCTTTAGCCATTGAGTTAGGTTATGCTAAAGAAACCCAAGCTGTATTTGCAGAAATACACGAATCCAATTGGGGTGAGTGGATTTCAATTTCCCCTCAATTCAACTTTAAAAAAATACATGCAAAGCTTGAGGATTGCATGATAGAAAAAGGAATAGACCTTATTTATTTTGATGCCTTTGCGCCAGATAAGCAACCCGAACTTTGGACTGAGGAGGTCTTTAAAAAACTCTTTGAAATAATGAACCCCAAAGCTATCCTTACCACCTATTCAGCCAAAGGGCAAGTGCGCAGAAATATGATTGCTGCAGGTTTAAATGTTGAGAGATTACCTGGCCCAGCCGGTAAAAGAGAGATGCTGAGGGGAATAAAAAACGGAAGCTAAGTTAGCTTATGCCCTTGGCTCTTTTCTCCATGGTTTTATACGCCTTCTCAGATATCTGTCTGATTACTTCCGGCAGTTTAGTTAAGTCTTTTCCTTTAGTCATTACAGTAAGTAAATAGGCAAAATTATTAATATAAATAATCCCAGATTCATGGAGTTCTAATCCTAAATCATTGCCTGCCTCCCCAAACTTATGGATAATCTTTACACCCATTGGCAGCCCTTTTATCATTCCCTCTTTGTAGTCGCATTTGCTTAGTAACTCAGTAGCAAACTCCGAGTTATTTTTGGAGAGGTAACTACCATTATAAAGTGCCCTCATAAACAATGAAAAATCTTTGGAAGAAATAGGGTAAGTGCTTGCCTTCATATCAGGTGGTGCTAACCCAAAATCTGTAAAGGTTTTATAAAACATCTTTTCATCCATAGCATTATTTAGCAGCATGGTGGCATTATTATCTGAGTAAGAAATCTTATAATCAAGCAACTCCCTAATGGTATATTTATGCCCAACCTGTATGCTTTGAGATAAAATTTTCGGGTCTTTATTATTAGTAAACGGATGGTCATAACTAATCACTTTATCAAGCAAGCCGGGGTTAGCTTCTGCCATTCTTAAATAGGTAATTAATTCCGGTACTTTTAATAGAGAGCCGGGTTTGTATTTCTCTTCTTCATTAATCCCCATCCATGTATTTTGATTATACTCCTTTAAATAAACCGATGCAGAGATTAACTCATCTTTCATCTTAAAATTTTCTATGATTTTAGCCACTTCATGTTTTAATGGTGCAAACTCTTCCGACTCGCAACCTTTATCCACAAACATAATTGGGTTTATGTATTTGTAGCCTGTCATCCTCTTAATGTTATACTCACAGGATTTTGGTTCTGCTACACCAACAGCACTTGCCACAACATCCTCACAATTACTAAATTTCTTGGTGATGATATAGGAGCTGCAACCGGTAATTGTAGTGATTACTAAAAGGGATAATACTGATACTTTTTTAGAGAAGATGGATGCCATAATGATGTTAATATTTACGTTACAAATTTACTTAAAAAAAACTAAAAAGATTAGCTGAAAAATAACCCAACTATTGATTGATTTTGACAACTTCCATTTAATTTTCTATTTCAAATTCCCTTGCGCCTACCTTTGCACCATGGTATATTTAACGGCGGAGGGCATCTCAAAAGCATTTGGAGAACGGGTACTTTTTAAA
Organism: Bacteroidota bacterium; assembly: GCA_026391915.1. Lineage (GTDB taxonomy): Bacteria > Bacteroidota > Bacteroidia > CAILMK01 > CAILMK01 > JAPLCZ01. Next base: position 10,786 of record JAPLCZ010000119.1, read on the forward strand.
GATTTAAACATCACAATAAGTGAGGGAGATAAGATTGGGTTGGTAGCCAGAAACGGGGCAGGCAAAACATCATTCCTTAGGATTTTAACCCAAAAAGAATTACCGGATTCCGGTGCTATCAAAATTCATAAAGATGTAACGGTGGGTTACCTTTCTCAGGATACGGAACTGAATGAAAATGCTACTATTTTAGATACTGTTCTCTATCAAAAAAATCCAATTACAGAAGCAATTCAAAAATATGAACTTGCCATTGAGCATAGCGCAAAACACCATGATGATGCCAGCAATAATCAATTGCATGATGCCATGATGAAGATGGATGCCCTCAACGCTTGGGACTATGAAAATGATATCAAAAAGATTCTATCAAGCCTTAAAATAACTGACCTTGAAAGGGAAATAAAAACCCTATCAGGAGGGCAAAAGAAACGCGTGGCATTGGCACAAATCTTAATCATGGAGCCGGGCTTAATGATATTAGATGAGCCTACCAACCATCTGGATATTGAGATGATTGAATGGTTGGAGGAATACCTCAACCGCAAAAAAATGACGTTGCTTTTGGTAACGCATGATAGGTATTTCTTAGATAGAATTACAGATGAAATTAATGAGTTGGATGACTATCAACTTTACAGATATAAAGGCAACTACAGTTATTATCTGGAGAAAAAAGCAGAACGCGAATTCAATCAAGGGCGTGAGACTGATAAAGCAAAAAGCCTTTACAGAAAAGAGTTGGAATGGATGCGCAGGCAACCCAAAGCGCGTACTACAAAATCAAAATCGCGCATTGATGATTTCTATGTAACAGAAGAAAAAGCACACCGCACCAAAGAGGAAGTAGAGATAAAGCTGGACATCAAAATGAACCGCCAGGGCGGGAAGATTATTGAGATGAAGCATGTGAATAAAGCCTTTGGTGATTTGCAAATTGTAAAGGGATTTACCTATACTTTTTCCAAAGGAGAAAAGGTGGGGATTGTAGGCCCCAATGGTATTGGAAAATCTACTTTCCTGAATTTAATTACAGGAAAAGATGAGCCGGATACTGGTAAAATAAATGTAGGTGATACTACCGTGTTTGGATATTTTACCCAAGAAGGGATTAAGCTTGCCGAAGACAAAAGGGTGATAGAAGTGGTGAAAGATATTGCGGAGGTTATCCCATTAAGTAGTGGTGAAAAAGTATCAGCATCGCAGTTTTTAAAGTTCTTTGGGTTTAATGATGTGATGCAATACACCCCTGTCTCTAAACTCAGTGGTGGAGAAAAAAGAAGATTGCATTTAATGACGGTGCTGATTAAAAACCCTAACTTCCTTATTCTTGATGAGCCTACCAATGATTTGGATTTAATTACCCTAACCACCCTTGAAGAATTCCTCCAGCATTTTGGCGGTTGCCTCCTAATTGTATCGCATGATAGATACTTTATGGATAAATTGGTGAAACACCTTTTTGTGTTTGAGGGCAATGGAGAAATCAGAGATTTCAACGGTACTTATTCTGAATACCGCACAGAGCAATTGGAAAAAGAAAAGGCAGAGAAAAAAGGAAAGAATCCGCCTAAGAATATCCCAGCACCAGTACAAGTTTCTACTGCCCCAGAGAAGAAAAAAGTAGCCTATAAAGACAAACGCGAATACGAACTTTTAGACTCAGAAATCCCTGCTTTAGAAGCCAAGAAAAAGGAGTTAGAAACCAAACTTTCGGATGGCAACGCAAGCCATAAAGATATATCAGAGTGGGCTAAGGATTTTCAAAGAATCACCAAAATGATTGATGAAAAAACAACGCGTTGGCTTGAGTTAGCGGAGATGATGTAG
>JAPLCZ010000287.1 GCA_026391915.1 Bacteroidota bacterium
TGAGTATGAAGGTAGGAACTTACTCAATAAGAGTTTTGCAAAAAAGTGGATACTTAGTTTATCCGACAGACAAGACTTTTTCAGTATCTACATCTTGTGGTAACACAACGGATTTGATTTATCCATAGTATAGCTAAAATGAAAATGGCAAAAAACTATTACATCAAACCAATAATTGTAACTATAATTAGTTCAATTATTTTGATGTCCTGTTCAACTCATAGAACTGCATATAAATTAGAAAAAGGACCTATTGGTTTTAAAGGGGGAACAGGGAAAAGTACCCTCACACAATCTATAGGTGATTTGCAACAAAATTCCGTTTTGAAGAAAGAGACTCAATTACAAATTCAAGAGAAAGTTGCAGAGAAGAAAGATTTATCAATTGGTTCAAATAGCTTAAATCAAGAAAAGCCTTCTTCAAAAATAAAGAGTACTACACTAAACTTTAGGAAAAGACTAGCTAGTACAATTTTGTCATTAAGCCCTAAGAAGGTAACCACTTCATACAAGAAAAGACTATCAAAAAAGCTATTGAAGCCTACGGATGGGGGCTTTTCAAGTTGGGATAAAAACCTACAATACCTATTATACTGTGGTATTGCTTGGGCTATTCTTATCCTAATAAAGTATGGGTTCATCCTTTTGGCAATTGTATTTTACCCATTTATATTCGTTGCAATTTTCTTTAATATCCTGTCATATCTCTGCCTATTAGGTGCAATCATTTGCTTAATTCTTTATATTACTAAGAGTAAGAAAAAAGAATAGCTTTTATAACGCTGTATCCTAGCTGTTCAGGATTTAATTAATCCTGTACTTTTTACTATAAGGATTTTAAAAACAACGAAGCCCCGCAAACCGCGGGGCTTTGTTATTTCCCCATAGCAGCAAAAACATTAAACCTGCAACATTAAACTTTAAACTTAATTTCGTGCTTCAAACTCCCAAATCATGTTCAAGAAAATTATATTAGCTGCCCTGCTATTTGTTTTTGTTAGTCAACTTAATGCGCAACTTTATATAGGCTCCAAAGCCAACGAAATATTAGAAGGCACTGATGTGCTAAAGCTGAACCCCGACTTTAAAGTTCCGGTTTTTATCAGCTTTATGCCAAAGGCTCAAATGCCATTTGCAGATTTTAATATTATTAGTAAAAAGCTTTTTAAAATGCGCAGCGGTGAGGTGCTTGAGCTTTACAAAACCGAAACCGATGAGCTGGGGTTTACACATTATAGGTATCACCAAATTTTTAATGGATATGCTGTGGAGGGGGCAACTATTATTGCCCACGTAAAGGATGGAAAAATTACCAGCATCAATGGTGAGTATTATCCTGTGCTGCCGAATATGGGGGTTTTTATCAACCCTAATATTGCGTTAGAAAAAGCAAAGAATTTCCTTGGTGGCAAGTTATGGAAATGGGAACTTAAGGGTGAGGAAGAGGCATTAAAAAAAGTGCTTAATAACCCGCAAGCTACTTATATGCCCAAAGGGGTTTTGGTGGTGTGCCCTAAAGGTGGCAACTATAAACCCGGCAACTTCCGCATGGCGTATAAGTTTGATTTATATGCCCACGAACCCATCATCCGCAAGAATGTTTTTGTAGATGCTTTAACGGGAGAAATTATCCATACCCAAGATTTAATAATGGACGCCAACAGTAACGGCAAGGCAGTTACAAAATATAGCGGCACACAAAATATAACCGCAGATAGCACCTCCACAACCAACTACAGATTACGCGAAACAGGTAGGGGTAATGGTGTAGAAACTTATAACCTCGCTACCTCAACTACCTATGGCAGCGGGGTTGATTTTACGGATAGCAATAACTATTGGAACAATGTAAACGCCGCCATGGATGAGGCTGCCACTGATGCCCATTTTGGCGCAGAAACCACATGGGATTATTATAAGAAATTCCATAACCGCAATAGCTTTGATAATGGTGGCGGCAAGCTGGTGAGCTATGTACATTACAGTAGCAAATTCAATAATGCATTCTGGAATGGATACTATATGACATACGGTGATGGAGACGGAAGTGTGTTTACCCCACTTACCAGTTTGGATATTTGTGGGCATGAACTTTCGCATGGCGTAACAGGAAATTCTGCTGGTTTGGCATATTCCTTTGAGTCCGGGGCATTGAATGAGTCCTTTTCTGATATCTTTGGCACTAGCATAGAGTTTTATGCAAACCCTACTACAGCAGATTATATAATTGGTAAAGAATGTACCCCCAGCAAAAGAGGCATAAGGAATATGGCAAACCCTAAAGCTTTTAATAATCCATCTACCTATTTAGGCAGCTATTGGGTAACAGGAAGTTTTGATAATGGCGGCGTACACACCAATAGCGGGGTGCAAAACCATTGGTATTATGTTTTGGTGAATGGAGAAAAAGGCACCAACGACAAAGGAAATAATTATGATGTAAAAGGTATTGGGATGACGGATGCAGCAAGGATTACTTATAGAAATCTGACAGTGTATTTAACCAGCAATGCGCAATACTCTGATGCCAGATTTTACTCTATACAAGCTGCCAGAGACCTCTTTGGTTTTTGCAGCAATGAAGAAAAACAAGTAACCAATGCGTGGTATGCTGTGGGTGTGGGCAATGCCTATGACAGCACCTTAAAAGCAGATTTTTATATTAAAGATAAACGCTTTTGCAATGCCCCTGCTACGGTGCAGTTTTATAATTCTTCTTCAGCATCTGATAGTGCTGTTTGGGATTTTGGTGATGGCAAAACATCCAACCAACTTAACCCTGCACACACCTATACCGCAGTGGGAAAATATACTGTTAAACTTAAAGCTTTGGGTTGTCTTGGCGGTGCAGATTCCATTACTAAAAAAGACTTTATTGATATAGACCCCAACACCCCCATTTGCAAAGCGGTGAGTATGCCCAAAGGTGGCACTGGCACAAAACAAACTGCCTGTTCAGGCTATATTTATGATGATGGAACGGATAATAATTATAGTGATAATGTGAGTAGCACCGTTACTATTGCGCCCACTAATGCTACTACTGTAAAACTAACTTTCACCTCCTTTAATATGGAGGATGGTTATGATTTTTTATACATCTATGATGGCAAAGATGTGCTTGCCCCTTTGATTGGTGCTTACACAGGAAATAAACTCCCTAATGGTGGAACAATTATCGCCAAAAGTGGGATGGTAACCCTGCGCCAATATAGCGACCAATACCTGACTTTCTCTGGCTTTGAGGCACAGTGGCAATGCATAAGTAAGGTAAAAGATAATGTAGGAGTTTATGCAGTAAAGAGTCCTGTTTCATCCCGCCAATACTCTAGTTTCCCCCTCACCAATGCAGAGAAAGTAAGTGTGGTGGTGAAGAATTACGGCTCTGTAACGCAGGATAAAATTCCTGTGGCATACAACATCAATGGTGGCAAAGCAGTGGTGGATACTCTCTTCAAAAAAATAAAAACAGGAGATACCGCAAGCTTTACTTTTAACACTACCGCAGACCTCTCTAAAATCGGGAATTATGTATTTAATTTCTGGACTTTATTACCCGCAGATTTGGTGACAGGTGATGATTCTTCCGCCGCATACAAAGTAAAACATATTGCCAACCCAACGGTTTCTTTACCAGTGTTGGATGATTTTGAAAGCACCACTGACCAAGCTTATAATGTTGATTATTTTGGATTGGAAGGGGATGAGAGATGGGACTTCAGCCACACTAAATATTCGGGTAGAATTCGTACTGCTGCAGGCTCAGGTTTTACCAATAGTGGTAAGCGCGCCATCACATTGGATGAAAGCCCAAGAGACGGGGCAGACCAAACCAATTACTTAACCCTTACCCTCAACTTAGAAAACTATAAAAACAAAAGTGTTTATCTTGATTTCAACCTCTACAATCATGGGGAGGAGAACCAAAGCAATGACAGAGTTTGGGTGCGTGGAAGTGATCAAGATAAATGGGTGCAGGCGTATGATATAGCTGCCAATATCCCCGCCTTTGGAGCTTATAAATTAATTAAAGGGATTGATCTCTCTGCGGCACTTAATGGGGCAGGGCAAAGTATTTCCAAATACACACAAATTCGTTTTGGGCAAGCGGGTAATGAAAACGCATCCACCTCTAACAGTACCTACTCGGATGGGTTAAGTTTTGATGATATTAAAGTGTGGGCTTTGTATGATTTTGATGCTACTGTAAAAGCGATGACCTCACCTCAACGCGGCAGGCAATATACCTCAAGCGGGTTGGGCTCAGCAGAAAAAATTTCCATCACTATTGGCAATGAAGGCAAAAAAGGAATCACCAATATCCCAGTAGGTTTTAGTGTAAATAATAAAATCTTTTTTGCTGACACATTAAAATTCACCTTGGCTGCAGGTGGAATTTCTTATCATACTTTTAAGAAAACAGTGGATATGCAGGACTCCGGAAATTATGTGATCAAAACATGGGTGGCTGTGCCAACAGATTCCGCATCGGGTAATGATACCCTCACCACTATCATCCGCCATTTGCCTAACCAAACGGTTTCATTACCCTATAAAGAAGACTTTGAAAACAGCAGTGATGATGTATATAAAACTAAGGTTTTGGGTTTAAATAAAATTGAGAAATTTGATTACGAAAACACAGATGCCGATTGCCGCCTGCGTTTAAAAGCCGATTCCAGATTTGCCATTGGCAGCTATTCTGCAACAATGGATAGGGATAATGCATCAGACAATAATAAAGAAACTAACTACCTTACCCTCACCCTCAATCTTGCCAAATACAACAAAGTAAATGTGTTGCTGGATTTTAAATATGCATGGCATAATGATGAGGCTGATGTAAATGATAAAGTTTGGATTAGGGGTAATGACAAAAGCAGTTGGATAGAGATTTATGACCTTACCAAAACAGTCTCAGCAGATGCATTTAATTCTGTAAATGGGTTGGATATTTCTGCGTTATTAGCCAAAAATAGTCAGAAACTAAGCACCAGCACCCAGATACGTTTTGGGCAGCAAGATAACCGCGATGCCAACTACGGCACCACCTCCAGTGATGGAATTTCAATTGATGAAATACAAGTGTATGGCATCACCAACGATGTGGCAATTATTGCTATTGACTCACCCAATACGGGCTGCGGATTGGGCAAAAAAGAGAGTGTAAAAATCAAGATTAAAAATGCCGGGAGTACCATACAATATGTAACCCCAGTTGCTTACCAAATTAATGGTGGCAGCATTATCCGCGATACTTCTTATACCCCACTTTTTGCCAATGACGAAGTAGAATTTACTTTCGGCACTCCTGCTGATTTCTCTTCTGTAGGCACCTACTCGGTAAAGGCTTGGGCGGAGTTAAAATCTGATATTGATAACAGCAATGATAGTTTTAGCACCTCTGTAAAATCTCTTGGATTTACCAAACTAACGGTAAGCATTACCCCATCCGGCAAAACCAAATTTTGTGAGGGCGGCAGTGTAAATCTTGATGCCGGCACAGGCTTTAGCACTTACGCGTGGAGTACCACCGAAACCAAACAAAGTATTGCCGCAAATGCTTCCGGAAATTATAGTGTTACCGTTACTAATAGCAATGGTTGCACTGCCACAAATTCAATTGCTGTTACTGTATTTCCATTCCCAAACAAACCCGTTATTTACCAAAGAAATGATACCCTGTATGCCACTAAATCTATAGGCATTTCATATAATTGGGCTAAGGACGCAACCCAATTTAAAACCACCACAACCCCATGGCTGCAAACCAACCAACTGGGCAGTTACACAGTAACCGTAATAGATTCCAATGGCTGTTCTAATACCTCCAACCCACACCAACTTAATAGTATTGAAGAGGCAACTACCAACTTCCAATTTAATATTTACCCCAACCCTGCTAATGATGTTTTGAATATTGAATTTGCCAATACAAACGTGGCAGGTTTTCAAAACCTGCCACGTTTAGAAGTTTCTATTTTCAACACTCTTGGGCAAAAGGTTTATGAAGCCAAAGGCAAACAAAGTTCTCATCAATTAGATTTGAAAAATATACCTTCTGGGGTTTATATGGTGCAGGTAATTTCGGGGAGAAGTATTGTAACCAAACAGGTGGTTAAGTATTAGGCTATAGGCAGCAAAATAATAAACTCTGTAAATTCCCCTTCTGCACTTGTCATTTTTAAATCTCCGCCATGGGCTTTAATAATATCATAGCTTAAAGACAAGCCAAGCCCCGTACCTTGATTGGTGGGTTTGGTAGTAAAAAAGGGTTCAAATATTTTTTGTTTGATGGCATCTGGAATCCCAACGCCATTGTCTTTTACTTTAATCTCAACACCATCACCTACTCTATCTGTGGTGATGGTAACGGTAGCGTCTTCCTTATCTCTTACTGCATAAAAAGCATTGGAAATAATGTTCAGCATCACCCTGGAAATATCAGATTGCACTGCAGTAATCTCTTTTAGATTAGCGTCAAAATAAGTGATGATTTCACATTTAAAATCCGGCTTTGTGAGCCTCTCATGCTGGTAAACCACACTCAAAGTTTCATTACAAAGATGGTTGATATCAAAGCTGTTTTTCTCTGTAATATCATTCCTGCCGTGCTTTAACATTCCGTTTACAATATTCTCTGCACGCTTGCCATGGTGGCTTATTTTCTCAAGATATTTTTTAAGGTCAGTGATAATGGAATGCCTTTCTTCTTCTGTCTTTGCTTCTTTTAAATCATCAATAATCTCATGTGTTAAATCAGAAAAATTATTGATAAAGTTTAGGGGGTTTTGCATCTCATGCGCAATGCCTGCGGTTAGCGCACCAAGGGATGCAAGTTTTTCTTGCTGCACCAATTGGTCTTGCGCAGATTTAAGATTGCTTAGGGTGCTTTCAAGCTCTATATTCAGGTGTTCCAATTTTTTATTGGCAATACTCTTATACCTAAATCTGAAAAAGAAAAGCAGCGCTATCATCAATAAAACCAATACCCCCGCACCCATAAAATACCTAGTGTATTTATCTCTTTCATGCTGTGTATTCAGCAATTCTATTTGCGCTTGGTTGCGGGCAAGGTCAAGCTTTGTTTGCAATGAGTTTAAAGTTTTTGTATGGTCACTATTAAACAAAGAGTCATGGATATCATGATAGATAACCATGTATTTGTAGGCATTTTTAAAATCGCCCTCAGAGGAATAGAAATCGGAAATGGCTTTTACAAACTCATCCCTCAAATACCTTTCACCAGATAGCACATTATATTTATATGCCTCCAATAAATACTTTATTGCCTGTGTTTTCTCTTTTAGTTGCAGATATACTTTCCCTAAACCATAAGCATTATTCGCAAGCCCTATATATTCCTTCTCTTTTAAGAAATAATCATAGTTTTTTTGGTAATACCCTTTTGCAATTTCATACTCTTTCTTTTTGAAATTGAGGTCAGCCAAACCCGTATAACATTCATGGAGATTATGGATAAGGTTTTTATTGTTATATTCTTTTTCAACTGCTTTAAGGCAAATCTCCGCTTTGGCTAAATCACCCGTTTGGGTATAACAAAGTCCACACAGATATCGGTTTTGTGACGCCTTCTCTGCGTAATTAATTTTTATGGATAAGGCATATGCTCTCTCAAACTCAATTGCAGCCAGTGCATAGTTTTTTTTGCTAAGATAAATAACACCAGATTGAGTTAGACATCTAAGTATTCCGAAGGTATCCTTTATGCTTTCGTAAATTATTCTTGCTTTGATAAGGCTATCAAAAGCCTTTGATGTTTCTCCCTTAGCATTAAAAAAAAATCCGGAATTATAAAGAGCATCTGCTTCACCTTTTTTATACCCAATTGTTTTGCTTAATTTAATACATCTTGAGGCGACTAATAAGGAGCTATCTGCAAGGGAATAATCAAAAATATCATACAGCTCTTTATTAATAGAATTTATTACAACAGAATCAACATGTTCATTACCGTTTAGTTTTTTTAACAATAAGTCATAGTTTGCAGCCTTTGTTTTAAAGAAAAAACACAGGCATACACAAACACTTACAATGTATTTATTCATTAAGAAAAATGAAATCAGTTTCTTAATTTACTGACCACATCTTGGCGGGCAATAATGTGTTGAGTAAAAAATATCAGAATGTTGGGTACCTTCTGGTAGGGTAATAATTTTGTAGTGTTCAGTTTTTTTACCTGTAAAAATTAAGGTTTTATCCTGAGTCCCTTCCTCTTTACACATTTCAATAAGTAAACAGTTAGCTTCTTGATTATTGCGAAATATTTGGTCAATAGCTTGCTTACTTATATAACAGCTCTTAAAATCATGTGGCTGTAAACCAACAGTGCCGTCTTTATAATTGCGAATCATTCCTTCTGCTTCACCAGCAGTAATTTCCTTGCCTCCTCGATTACTATCTGCTGGGATATTATACCTATTTGTATTCCTGCAAGGCCAAAGTGATTTGTCGTCAACAGGAGGTACGGTAGAATCACCCTTACATACTTTGTTAGTATCCTGTGTGCAGCAGTTCATAAGGTCTTTAATTTCCCAAGCTTCCAGCCCAATAATAAGAACTAATAATGCAAGAATTAAGTTTGTTTTTGTGGAGTTCATAATGTTAAGGTTTTTAATTTTTCGCTTTCAAAGAACGGAAAAATTTTGTTAGCAAAAGAAATTTTAAGAAAAAGATAGGTAGATGTAATGAAAAGCAATGAGACCTTCCTGTCTCTCATCTTACGAACATTTATCCATTATTGCTTTACCACAACTGTTCTCCTCGCTATCTTCTCCCCCGCAATTACCTGCACCATATAAACCCCTGCGGGGATATTTTTCAAATCAATGGTGGTTAACTTTCCAAAAGTTTTAGAACTTTTGGAAAGTTTGGCTTCATACACCTTTTGCCCAAGGGTATTGAATAAAGTAATTTGTAAACCTCGTAGGTTTTCAAAACCTGCCACGTTTGCATTGGCAACCTCAATATTCAAAACATCTTTTGCAGGATTGGGATAAATATTTAAAGCAAATTCGTTAGGAGAATTTCCAATTCCTGTGTAGGCGTAGCTATACAAATTGCAGATAGAAGAACATCCAAAACTATCCGTTACCCGCACTCTGTATTTTCCATTTTGGGTAGGGTGATACCATGAGTTGGCTGCCCCTAAAATATCCGCTGTGTCATTTGTCCATTGGTAGGCAACGCCAGAAGTATTGGTGGCATAAAGGGTATCATTACTTTGGAATATTACCGGCACATTAGGGAGTGGGCGTACTGTAATTTTCATCGTGTCCTGTGCAGTGCAAGTAACACCTTTATAGGTTTGGCTGAGAGTTACCAAAAGCATTTGTGTGGGGTTGATGGTTGTTGTGGCATACCTAATTTTTTTCTTGCTGCCAACCACTAAAGAAATGCTATCAATGGTCTTCCAATTCCATTTGGCAGCGGAGTCACTTATGCCTCCATCCATATTGATGGTATCACCATAGCAGGCTGCATATTTTTTAGGAATTACTGAGCCCGGGTCATTGAAATAAACATTGGCGGTATCCACCCCTATGCAACCCAAAGCATCTGTAACTATCAGGGCGTATTGCCCCGAATCTGTAATGGATTGAGAGTTGGAATTGCCAAGAGTTTTGCCATTGCTCACATCCACCCAACTATAAAATGCTTTGTATTTTATGTTGGTATCCTGAAGGGTTACGGTACTGTTTTTACAAGTCCGCACATCTTTAATATTAGGGGTAGGGTTTTTATAAACTCTTATGTGCATGGTGTCCGAATTAGTACATTTTGCATCTGTAATTTTAAGAAAAACAGTAGTGTCTTTTGTTACGTTGATACTAACAGAACTTACTCCTGTATCACCCGTACTCCACACCAATTTGTAGAAAGGAGTACCGCCACCATAGCTGCCATTGATAGTAAGTTTAGCTGTTCCAGCGCACCATCCTGTGTCTTTTGGCAGAGAGACTTGCACATAAGAACTAATAGTTACCGTCCCGCTATCTGAGGCATAGCAATTATAACTATTGTAGGCATCAAGCCTCCATTTATAAGTACCGGCTTTGCGGTAATGGTGATTTATTTTACTACCCACAACTGTGTAATTAGCACCTGAATCTTCTAGTGTCCAAACATATTTTGTAATTACTGTAGCATTTTTTGGGAAGCCATAAAACACCACATCGCCGCAAGTTTTTACGCTATCAATAACCTGCACTTCCGGCGTTGGGCGCACATAAATTTGATACGACCTTGAGGTGCGCCCATTAACAGGGCAGGCATCATCAACTCCACTTACCACAAAAGAATATGGATAGCTCCTGAAGTGTTGCACCCCGGGCTTCCAACAGAAAACCGCGGAGGGGTGTTGCTTACCCGTTGGCACTGTAAAAGTGGCGCCTGAAATACTCTTATTCCAGTCTACTTTTACAGTATCTTTTAAATCCGCATCATAGGAGTTTATAGTGATGCAAGTATTTTGACCAACGCAGAAATCTGCGGTGTTGGTTGATGTGCCGTTGATGCCAGAAAGGGTTGGGACTTTGTTGGTTTTGCAGGTAATCACTATTAGTTGTGCTTCAATCATAGTTTCTCCTTTTTTATATGGTTTCCCTAAGTTGTCTTTTCCCCATTCTTCAATTTTAATAGCCATAACAGTTTGGTCAATTTTAGTAGCTTTAAAATTAATTTCGCCTATTAAAGAGTCTAGATGAAAACCCTCACATTTAGGAGGACTCCATGAGGCATTAGCATTTGGGAATGCTGCAAATTTTAAAGGTTTAAGGTAAGTGTAAGGACTGCTGTAGGTTGATTTAGTTCCAGAAGCAGATAAGGGGTCTGTAAGATAATATACTAAAGAATCTGCAAAGCCATTTGAGTCTATATCTACATCCTTAATACCATAGTTTAAAGTAATACATTGGTCTTTGCAAAGCAAAGCAATTGGCACCTTAGTTAAGTATGGTGAATTATCTCCTGATTTAATGCATCTGTTCAATTTTGCTTCTATGTATAAGTTCCCAGAAACTCCAGTCGTAATGGCAGAATTTCGGCTACCAATATTGCATGCTAAAACAATATTGCAACAAGTACTTTTTAAACCAGTAGTGATTAATCTCCCTGTCATTAAATAGCGTTCTATGCCATAGGGGAAAGAACAAGAAGAACTTTTACATCTTGTGCAACTTTTTTTACAAGTAGGTGTTACATCAATGGCTGTAGATGTTTTTACAGAACTAATTGAAGTTACACCGCCACCGCAAATGCTATAATTAATTGCTGGTGCTGCCCATATTCCATTACAATCACGGTAGGCAACTACTGTAATATCAAAAGTGTCTTTTCCTACACATTTCCAATTAATTTCACCCCCCATTGCATGGCTGGCAAAAAGATTATTAGAAGTACAAAAAACAATAATTCCGAAAAGAAAAAGTCTGAGAAAGCAGTTGAGATTTTTCATAGTTAAAGGATGTTTGGTAAATCAAAGGTAAAGGTATTTTCTAACAAACAAATCTTTTTTTTGCGGGTAACAAAAAACCTGTTTTTCATTCCTATGAAGGTTCTGAGTACTCTTTAGTGCAGTACAAGGATTTTTTAGTGCGTTGTTAGGATTCTTTAGTACATCATGAGGATTCTTTAATGCACTACTATGTTTCTATAGTGCAGTATAGGTATTCTTTAATACAGTCCTGCGATTCTTTAGTACAGTATAAGCACTCCATAGTGCAGTATAAGGATTCTTTAGTACACTCTTGGGATTCCATAGTGCAGCATAAGGATTCTATAGTGCGTTAAGAGGGTTAAAGTTGGTACT
>JAPLCZ010000256.1 GCA_026391915.1 Bacteroidota bacterium
GAAGCACAAAGTGCTATGTAAGTTGCGGCGCCGCCAATAATTTTATCTGTGCTGCCAAAGGGTGTTTCAATAGCATCAAAAGCCATTGAGCCTACTACCAAAAGTTCGTTATTCATTCTTAAATTTAATAATTTAGGGCAAAGTTAACTTATGAAAATTTAGTGTTTTATTTGTTCAATCTTTTCCCTACAAACCATGTTGCTAAAAACATAAACCCCGGCAGTAGAAATAAAATAAAAATAGCACCGCCACTACCAATGGAAAGATAAACCAAAATAGAAACTGTGCATAAAAACCCACCCCATCCTGAAGAAATAAACCCTACCAACAAACCCAAAATAAACAAACCCCAATTAGCATTCATTGCATTTTGCACTAGCATGCTATCATCAATTGAGAACCCCACATTATAGAAAAATATGATGAGGATAAGCAAATAAATACTGGCAGTAACTTTAGAGGCAAGCCTCATATTTTCAAGAGTTTTCATATTGGTTTATTATTTTATTGAGGTTATATTTCCTTGTTTGTAATAGGTCTGTTTATCCCATCCTGTGTATTCAATTTGCCAGATTAAATTATTAAGAAAGGGTTTGTTTCCTAGATAGGTTCCATCCCACCCAATGTGTTTATCATAGCTATCAAAAACCCTTTCTCCCCACCGTGTAAAAATGCGCAAATGAAAATCTTTTACAAAGGCGTGTACAGTTTTAAAGGTATCGTTGATGGTACCATTAGGGCGAAAAACATTTGGCATATAAGCAATAGGTTTTTGCAGCAAAACTATTTCATTTGATACACTAATTGCGTTAATACTACCCACGCCTTCGTGGGCTATAACTTTATAGTGATATAATCCCCAATCGTAGTTTAAGAGTGAATCGGTTAGGGTTTTATTAGCAGAATCTGTGGCGCCAAGTTTAAAAAAATCTTCATCCTCTTGCCTATATATTTCATAATTCTTAACCCCACCATTCCAGGTTTGGTAGCGGCTCCAACTTAAATAATTTATAAAAGGTTCAGCATTCCCTTTCAATAAAATTGAACAGCCATCATTACTAATATTGCTAGTGAGCCCGCAAGCATTTAGCGCATAAATTCTGTAACAATAAGAGTATTTATTTACCTCCACTACAGAGTCAAGAAAGCTGGTATCAATAGAATTTAAAAACACTTTAAGTGATGAATAATTTTCTCCTGCAACATTCTTCTTCTTTTGCAAGATGTACATTTTAAAATCTGCTTTGGGGTATTGATTCCATTCTATCCTCAAACTTTTATTGTGCTCTACGGATACCGTTTTTAAATACACAATGGCAGGTAAACTATCCTTTGCAGGGATGGAACTTACTGCGACACTTGTATCTATAATTTTACCGCAATTATTAACTGAGTAAATAAAATAACGGTAATCATTAGAAACAAAATTTGTGGCGTTTGCATCAGTATAAAAATTTCCTGATGGCAGGTTCCCAGAAAAAACCGACAGCACTTGTGTAGTGCCGTTGGGGAATTTTTTCACCAAAAAATACTTAGCGGGATATTTGGATTTTACAATATTCTCCCACTCAATTTTTAGGGTATTTGCACCACTAGGTTTCAGGCAAAATAAGGCTGGTGCTTTAGGTGGTGGCGGTTCTTTAACAAATATCTTAATAATGCTTGTTGAGGTATTAGGAATAGGGCATCCGTCATCCCTATAATTTAGATAAACCATGTAGGTATCAGTGCTGATGTGTTTACAATTCGTCCTCCAATAAAGGTTGCATTTTAGGTTGCTATCTCCTTTACTACCCTTGAAAACAGCAAGAGGGTTTTTGATTTTGGAGGTATCAAAGATGTCCGATTTTAAAGTGATAAAAACAGAATCATTTTTATCAGAATCATTTACTGAAAACGAATAATTAAGTGTATCACCGGCAGTAAGAATAAATACTGAGTCCTTTGCCTTAGGAGGAAAATTGGAAGAGGCGAGACTCATTTTAAAAACTGCATTATTGCAACCACCTTTTCCATCAGGGCGTATGCCATTATTGGTAGAACTCCACGCGCCTTTTGTGGTAGGGAAATCCGAATGCCCACCACAGCCTGCGCATACTGATTGATAAATAATTCCATTGCGGTCAAATCTGCTGGTTCCGCCATCCACATGTTCTTCACTTTGGCCACCACCCAAATAGGTAGCATATACCAAAGATTTCATTCCTCTTGATAAAATCATGAGGTAAAAATCAGCCCCATCTATTGTTCCATTTTGATAAGCATCTGGGGTAATAGGCAATCCCCTTACTGTGCTGCTATCATGCAAAATGTAATGCATGGATGGGCCTCCCCAACCGCTTAGGCAAACCCTGCCGCAGAGGTCAACCAAAAAGGCGCAAGGCGAAAGTTCAGGCAAGCTTCTGCCACTACCAATATTGGAGGAGAGCAATAGTGTTTTTAGGTTATTATCAAAAACAGAAATAAACTGTTTCCCATTTTTATTGTTATAAACATTACCCACTACGGGCATACTTCCTTCACTTTGGCTATACACATAAATGTTATCATTTTCGTCTGGCTGTATCAGGAAATTCTGGTCATATTCTTTGGTGCCATGGTAGGTAGCATTTACAAAATTTCCGTCCTTATCAATCTTATAAATAAAGCCATCCCGTTTACCTTGTTTGGTTTTGGTTCTGCCGCCAGATGTTTTAAGATTAGTACTAAATGTTCCTCCGCAAATAAAGTAATTTCCTTTTCTATCAAAGTTTAAAGCATAGGCTGCATCCTCATCATCACCACCAAGGTATGAGCTCCAAATAAGGGTTGATAAATCAGAAGACATTTTTAAAACACATCCATCTTGCATGCCGCCCAAACTATTCTGGAAAGCATTTTTAGTTGTAAAATCTGTAGACCTTGTGCAGGATGCTATCACCAAATAGCCATCACTATCAGTAATTACCTCCCCTCTATATCTATCTCCATAGTTATAAAAAAGTTTACCATTAGGGAAGGTATCCGCCGGCCCATTAAGCCCATCTTGGTCAGAGCCGCCAAAAAAAGTAGAGCTATTAATGCTATTGCCGTCTTTAGAAATTGAGGTGATGAAAATATCACCATTGCCATTATAGCTGCTATCAAAACCATTGGCGGTTATGGGGAAGTCTTTAGAGAAGGTGGTTCCCAGTATTACCAAATTGCCTTTCTTATCAATCACCATACTATGCGGCTGTTCATTATTGCTGCCACCAAGGTATGATGCCCACAATAGTTTAGTGCCATCCAAATTGTATTTTAGTATGGCGCAATCATGCCCATAAATTTCTTTGTTACCATCCGTAAAACCACCACCATAGGTAGTTTGAAAAGCACCAGTGGTAGTGGGGAAATTTCCATCAAAGGCAGTCCCTCCACTATAGGTAAATCCTAAATGATCATAGGTGGCGGTGAACCCATAGTTATGCGATTTTGAACCTGAGTAAGTAGCAAAAATTACATAAGGGTCAATCACTAAATCTGTGGAAGTATTGTATTTGCCAACCACAAACCCTACATCATTATTCTGCATTTTATAAGATGAAGATACCCTCTTTTTTTTAGCACCAATAAGGGAATAGCTAACGGGTGCATTTTCTATAATCCCCGTAAGTGTAGTATTAATATCAATGCTACCATCCTCTATCATATTTATTTTTTGCGCCCCAACATACTTCCATTTTATTTTTGCAGGATTAGCCCCCGGATGCACAATAAAATTATATTTCAGGGCTTCATCCTCAGTAATAATTTCAAGGTCAATCCCAATCCATAAATTCTCCAGTATTACCTTTTTATAGGCATGGATATTCATAGCCCAATGCTCAGTTTTATTGCCAGTAAAATAATTATAATACTCTTGTGAAGGGAGTAACGAAATAACAGTTGGATTGGGGTTGGCATCCACAAATTCCATCTTTACCACATGCCGTTTTATTATCATATCTGGGGTATGGGAGTGCATGGCTTTATCCAATGCTGCCTCATCATAAAAAGAGTAGGTAATAGTGTTCCTCTCAATAAAATAAAAACCACCGTTGATGCCTGCTTTAAATAGAATATTATCCTTCCACTGCCCTCCATTTTTAATGAGCTTTATCCCTGCATTTAGCTGCAATGAAAAAACAAAAAGTATTGTAAGAGAAAAAAATCGCATGGGTTGGCAGTGCGAATTTAGGTAGCAGGTTTAGCTAATAGGAAGTTTTACGCTGAGGCGAGTAATGATTAGTAAAAATATTGCGAATTCCTAAATAAAAAAAGGGCTGAGGAAAATCTCCTCAGCCCTTTTTTTATTATTAATTATTAATTCTGAATTAATAATTACTCCACGTTTGCTGGTTCTTTTTCATTACTTTCTTTAGCAGCAATCTTTTTGTATTCTTCCATAGAGCCAACAATAATGTCCTCATAGTCCCTCATACCAGTACCTGCCGGTATTTTGTGCCCTACAATTACGTTCTCTTTTAAGCCCTGCAATCTATCCACTTTACCTTGTATAGATGCCTCGTTAAGCACCTTAGTGGTTTCTTGGAAGGATGCAGCACTTAAGAAGCTCTTAGTACCCAAACTTGCTCTGGTAATCCCTTGCAAAAGTGGTGAAAAAGTAGCAGGCACAGAGTCTCTGGCTTCTACTAATTTCATATCCTTTCTGCGGAGGCTACTGTTTTCTTCACGCAATTGGCGTATAGAAATAATTTGCCCAGCAAGGAAGTTGGTAGAATCTCCTGGCTCAGTAATTACCTTTTTATCAAAGATATTATTATTCTCTTCTATCACCTCAAATTTATCTGCGGCTTCGTTTTCTAAGAACATGGTATCTCCAGCACTTTCAATTTCTACCTTCTGCATCATTTGGCGTACAATTACCTCAATGTGTTTATCATTGATTTTTACACCTTGCAGGCGATATACTTCCTGAATACCGTTTACAATATATTGTTGTACGGCATAAGGGCCTTTAATGCGGAGGATATCAGCAGGCGTTATAGCACCATCAGATAATGGCTCACCAGCTTTGATGAAGTCATTTTCCTGCACCAATATATGTTTGGATAATGGCACAAGATATTTCTTGATTTCGCCATCTTTGGTTTCAATAGTTACCTCGCGGTTACCACGCTTAATGCCACCAAAACTTACCACACCATCAATCTCAGAGATTACGGCAGGGTTAGATGGGTTACGTGCTTCAAACAATTCCGTAACACGTGGCAAACCACCAGTGATGTCACGGGTTTTAGAAGTAGCACGAGGTATTTTAACCAAGATTTGTCCGGCTTTAACTGCTTTATTATCTTCCACAATAATGTGTGCACCTACAGGTAAGTTGTATTCGCGGAGGGTATTTCCTTTCTTATCCGCCACCATGATGGTAGGGATTTTAGTTTTGTCTTTACTCTCTACAATTACCTTTTCTTTGTGTCCGGTTTGTTCGTCACTCTCCTCACGGAAGGTAATCCCTTCAATGATGTTATCAAACTTCATCTTACCATCAAACTCAGAAACAATTACTGCGTTATAAGGGTCAATAGAGCATATTACTACACCTTTCTTCACCTTAGCTTTATCCTTAACTTTTAGATGTGAACCATAAGGGATGTTGTAAGTAATAAGTACTGCTTTGCTTTCAGGGTCCACCAATCTGATTTCACCATTTCTACCAATAACAATATCTACGTTTTCACCATTCTCCACTGATTCTACAGTACGCACACCTTCAAACTCAAGCTTGCCATCAAACTTAGCTTCAATTTTACTTTCTGCCAAGATTTTGGAAGCCGCACCACCCACGTGGAAGGTACGGAGGGTAAGCTGTGTACCAGGTTCCCCAATAGATTGTGCTGCAATTACACCTACTGCTTCCCCGCGTTGCACCATCCATGTAGTAGATAGGTTTCTGCCATAACATTTTTCACAAATCCCGTGGCGGGTTTCGCATGTTAATGCAGACCTAATTTCTACTCCATCAATAGGGCTGTTCTCTATTACAGTGCAATAATCTTCTGTAAGTTGAGTACCTGCTGGGGCAATCAATTCATTAGTTAATGGGTGGAAGATGTCATGCAGACAAGTTCTACCTAATATTCTTTCATAAAGAGATTCTACAATATCTTCGTTATCCTTAAGTGCTGTAACAACAAGTCCACGCAATGTACCGCAATCCACTTCTCTTACTACTACATCTTGCGCCACATCATGCAACCTACGAGTTAGGTAACCAGCATCTGCAGTTTTAAGGGCTGTATCCGCCAAACCTTTACGTGCACCGTGTGTTGATACAAAATACTCCAATACACTAAGGCCTTCTTTAAAGTTAGATAAGATTGGGTTTTCAATGATTTCACCACCTTGCCCACCAGAGATGTGCTTACGTGGTTTCGCCATCAATCCCCTCATACCACCCAATTGGCGAATCTGCTCTTTACTTCCCCTCGCACCAGAATCCAACATCATATACACAGAGTTGAACCCTTGGTCATCATTAGCAAGTTGTTTCAAAAGTATCTCCTGCACACGGTTGGTGATACGTGTCCAGATATCAATAATCTGATTATATCTCTCATTATTAGTAATGAAACCATTATGGTAATTCTCCATAATTTCATCCACTTCTAATTGTGCTCCTGCAATAACTTTAGCTTTATCTAAAGGCACAGGCACATCACCAAGGTTAAAGGATAATCCGCCTTTAAAGGCGAAAGTGAATCCTAAATCTTTCATATCATCAAGGAATCTGGCAGTAACTGCTAATCCTGTAATTCTATAAATAGTAGTGATGATTTCACGCAATGCTTTTTTAGTTAATAGCTCATCAATAAAGCCCATCTCTGGTGGCACAACCTGATTAAAGATTACACGACCTACAGAAGTATTAATAAGTTTATTTACAATCTCACCATTCTCTTCTTTTACATTAACCTTAACCTTAATGGTAGCATGAAGCTCCACACGTTTTTGGTCAAAAGCAATAAGAACTTCTTCGGGAGAGTAGAAAGTAAATCCTTCTCCTAATACTTTGCGTTCCTTAGTGCTTACCCTTGATTTGGTGATGTAGTAAAGCCCCAATACCATGTCCTGAGAAGGCACACAGATAGGATTACCATTGGCAGGGTTCATAATGTTATGAGAAGCCAACATCAAAAGTTGTGTTTCTAAAACGGCAGCATGACCAATAGGCACGTGAATGGCCATTTGGTCACCGTCAAAATCCGCGTTAAAACCAGTACAAACCAATGGGTGAAGTTGAATTGCTTTCCCTTCCACCAATTTAGGTTGGAAAGCTTGGATACCTAATCTGTGGAGAGTAGGGGCACGATTCAGCATTACCGGATGACCTTTAAGAACGTACTCCAAGATTTCCCAGATAACGGGGTCTTTGCGGTCAACTATTTTCTTAGCAGATTTAACTGTTTTTACTATTCCTCTTTCAATCAGCTTGCGGATGATAAATGGTTTAAAAAGCTCAGCAGCCATATTCTTAGGCAAGCCGCACTCATGCATTTTTAACCATGGACCAACCACAATTACAGAACGACCAGAGTAGTCCACCCTTTTACCCAAAAGGTTTTGGCGGAAACGACCTTGCTTACCTTTAAGCATATCACTTAAAGATTTTAAAGCACGGTTACCCTCAGTTTTTACTGCACTTGATTTACGTGAGTTATCAAATAGAGAATCCACAGATTCCTGCAACATTCTCTTTTCATTTCTTAAGATTACCTCAGGTGCTTTAATCTCAATCAATCTCTTCAATCTGTTATTTCTGATGATAACTCTACGGTATAAATCATTCAAATCAGAAGAGGCAAACCTACCACCATCCAAAGGCACAAGTGGGCGAAGTTCTGGCGGTATAACTGGCAACACACGAATAACCATCCACTCAGGTTTGTTTACAAAACGAGTATTGGCATCGCGGAAGCTTTCAATTACTTTTAGTCTTTTCAGCGCTTCGTTTTTACGTTGCTGAGAAGTCTCATTATCCGCTTGGTTTCTTAATGCGTAGGAAAGCTCATCAAGTTTAATTCTTTGTAGTAAATCCACCAAAGCTTCACCACCCATTTTGGCGATGAATTTATTTGGATCCTCATCATCCAGCATTTGGTTTTCCTTTGGTAAAGTTTCAAGAATTTCAAGATACTCTTCCTCAGTTAAGAAGTCAAGATTTTGAATTCCATCATTCGATTTTACCCCGGGCTGGATAACTACATATCTCTCATAATACACTACCAACTCAAGCTTTTTGGTTGGTAAGCCAAGCATATAACCAATTTTATTAGGCAGTGATTTGAAGTACCAGATATGTGCAACAGGCACTACTAAATTTACGTGCCCAAGCCTTTCACGGCGAACACGTTTTTCTGTAACCTCTACACCGCAGCGGTCACACACAATACCTTTATAGCGTATGCGTTTGTACTTACCGCAATGGCATTCGTAATCCTTTACCGGCCCAAAAATTCTTTCACAAAACAATCCGCCCATCTCGGGTTTAAAGGTTCTGTAATTGATGGTTTCAGGTTTGGTAATCTCTCCATTACTCCATTCAAGAATGGTTTCAGGAGAGGCAAGCCCTATAGAGATTTGCTTAAAGTTGCTGTTGATTTTTTGTTTTTCTTTTCTTAATGTCATTTTCGTTTTTATTCAGATGTCTGAAATCAAAAATAATAGTTAGTCTAATTTAATATCCAAGGCAAGCCCTTTCAATTCATTCATCAATACGTTGAATGATTCTGGCAAGCCTGGTTCTGGCAGGTTGTCTCCTTTGACAATTGCTTCGTAGGTTTTAGCCCTACCTACAATGTCATCAGATTTAATAGTAAGCATCTCTTGCAATACATTAGAAGCACCAAATGCTTCCAATGCCCATACTTCCATTTCCCCAAAACGCTGACCCCCGAATTGAGATTTACCTCCCAATGGTTGTTGCGTAATTAATGAATATGGACCTATAGAACGTGAGTGCATTTTATCATCAACCATGTGGCTAAGTTTAAGCATATAGATAACGCCTACTGTAGTAGCTTGGTCAAACAAATCACCTGTTAATCCATTACGGAGATGGGTTTTGCCCAACTTAGGAAGTTTAGCTTTCTCTACATAGCCTTCAATTTCATCAAGTGTAGCACCATCAAAAATTGGCGTGGCGAACTTCAACCCTAATTGTTTACCAGCCCATGCAAGTACAGATTCGTAAATCTGTCCTAAGTTCATACGTGATGGTACACCCAGTGGGTTAAGCACAATATCCATAGGAGTTCCGTCCTCAAGGAAAGGCATATCTTCTTCACGAACTATACGGGCTACAACCCCTTTATTTCCGTGACGACCTGCCATCTTATCCCCAACTTTCAGTTTACGTTTTGATGCTACATATACCTTAGCAAGTTTCATTACTCCGGTAGGTAACTCATCACCAACCATGATGGTAAATTGCTCACGTTTGTAGTGCGCAGTAGCTTCGTTTACTTTGTTCTGATAGTTTTGAATTACACTCTTAATAAGGCTAGCTTTCTCTGCATCATTCACCCAATTTGCTGGGTCAACTTCCATGTAATCAATCTTAGCAAGATTTTTTGCATTCAGTTTAGTGCCTTTATTAAGTAGCTCCTCTTTAAAACTATTATGGATGATGTTAGAAGTTTTTCCATCAACAAGCACAAGAAGTTTCTCAAGAAGTAAATCTCTAAGAGCTGTTTTCTTTTTCACAAACTCAGCTTCCAATTCTTGAAGTTGAACTTTATCTCTATCCTTAGAAGATTTCTCTTTCTTAGCTCTTTCAAAAAGCTTTTTATCAATAACAACTCCTAATCCTGAAGGCTCTACACGTAGAGAAACATCTTTTACATCACCTGCTTTTTCACCGAAGATAGCACGGAGAAGTTTTTCTTCCGGTGATGGCTCTGATTCCCCTTTAGGAGTAATTTTACCAATCAGGATATCACCTTCTTTTACCTCAGCACCTACACGGATAAGTCCGTTTTCATCAAGGTGGCGGGTAGCTTCTTCACTTACGTTAGGGATATCATTAGTGAATTCTTCCATACCACGTTTGGTATCGCGAACATCCAATTCGTATTCTGTAATATGGATAGAAGTAAATAAATCTTCACGAACTACTTTCTCAGAAATTACGATGGCATCCTCAAAGTTATATCCTTGCCAAGGCATGAATGCAACAAGCAGATTTCTTCCTAAGGCAAGTTCTCCTTTTTCAGAAGCAAAACCATCACAAAGAATATCACCTTCCACAACACGTTGACCTTTTAAAACCATTGGTTTTAGGGTAATACAAGAGTCCTGATTTGTTCTGCGATATTTTACAAGATTGTATGTTTTGGTATCACCCACAAAATCCAACATTTTTTCGGTTTCTGTTTGGTCATACTTCACTACAATTTTATTAGCATCCACGTATTCAACAAGTCCATCACCTTCGGCAATAGCAAAGTTGCGTGAGTCTTTAATTAATCTTCCTTCAATACCAGTACCCACAATTGGGGCGGATGGCCTGAGGAGAGGAACTGCTTGACGTTGCATGTTAGAACCCATCAATGCACGGTTGGCATCATCATGTTCCAAGAAAGGAATTAATGAGGCTGCAATAGATACAATTTGATTAGGCGCCACATCCA
Organism: Bacteroidota bacterium; assembly: GCA_026391915.1. Classification (GTDB taxonomy): domain Bacteria; phylum Bacteroidota; class Bacteroidia; order CAILMK01; family CAILMK01; genus JAPLCZ01. Next base: position 10,656 of record JAPLCZ010000256.1, read on the forward strand.
TAAAGTTCAATGTGTGGGTATCAACAATATTGAATTCACCACCGGTTCTTGCTTGAACTTTTTCAGTCATCAGCATTCCCTTTTTATCTAACTCAGCATTTGCTTGAGCAATTACTTTATCGTCTTCTTCCTCTGCACTTAGGTATACTACATCTTCCTTCATTTTCACATGTCCATCTACAACCCTGCGATATGGAGTTTCAATGAAACCCATATCGTTAATTTTGGCATAAACGGAAAGGGAAGAAATCAAACCGATGTTTGGCCCTTCAGGAGTTTCAATAGTACATAATCTACCATAGTGAGTATAGTGAACGTCACGTACCTCAAAGCCGGCTCTTTCGCGGGAAAGACCACCAGGACCTAGGGCAGAAAGCCTGCGTTTATGTGTAATCTCTGCCAATGGATTTGTTTGGTCCATGAACTGAGAAAGCTGGTTAGTACCAAAAAATGAATTAATAACTGATGATAGTGTACGTGAGTTAATCAAATCAGTCGGGGTAAATACCTCGTTATCTCTCACGTTCATTCTTTCACGAATGGTACGCGCCATACGGGCTAAACCTACTCCAAACTGAGAATATAATTGCTCACCTACAGTACGTACACGGCGATTACTTAAATGGTCAATATCATCCACATCTGCTTTTGAGTTTGAGAGCTCAATAAGATATTTGATGATACAAACAATATCATTGGTAGTAAGAACCTTGGTTTCGTTAGACTCAGTAAGGTTAAGTTTTTTATTGATTCTGTAACGACCTACATCACCCAAATCATAACGCTTATCAGAGAAAAATAATCTTTCAATAATACCTCTTGCGGTTTCTTCATCCGGTGGGTCTGCATTACGCAATTGACGGTAGATGTGCTCTAACGCCTCTTTTGCAGAATTGGATGGGTCTTTCTGTAAAGTATTATAAATAATTTCAAAATCTGTTGCCTCTAAATCTTCACGGTGGAATATAATAGCTTTAACACCAGCATTGATAATTAAGTCAATATGGTCATCTTGCAGTAGGGTATCTCTTTCAAGGATGATTTCATTTCTTTCAATAGAAACTACTTCTCCTGTATCCTCATCCACAAAATCTTCAACCCATTTTCTAAGAACCCTTGCAGCCAATTTCCTGCCTACATAGGTCTTTAATTTAGCTTTAGAAACTTTCACCTCTTCAGCCAAATCAAATAATTGGAGTATGTCTTTATCCGACTCAAAACCAATGGCTCTTAATAATGTGGTTACTGGGAATTTCTTTCTACGGTCAATATATGCAAACATTACATTGTTTACATCAGTGGCAAACTCCATCCAAGAACCTTTAAACGGAATTACACGTGCTGAATAAAGACGTGTACCATTTGTGTGGAAACTTTGGCTAAAGAATACACCCGGAGAACGGTGAAGTTGAGAAACAATAACCCTCTCAGCACCATTGATTACAAAGGTACCGCGTTCTGTCATGTAGGGGATAGTCCCTAAATAAACATCTTGGATAATAGTTTCAAAATCTTCGTGTTCAGGGTCATTACAATATAGCTTAAGCTTAGCTTTCAACGCTACATTATAAGTTAATCCTCTTTCAATACACTCATCAACTGAGTATTTTGGAGAATCAATAAAATAATCCAGGAACTCCAATACGAAAAGATTTCTAGCATCAGAGATAGGAAAATTCTCAGCAAAAACCTTGAATAAACCTTCTCCTGTACGGGAATCTGATGGAGTATCTAATTGGAAAAAATCCTGGAACGATTGCACCTGAATTCCTAAGAAATCAGGGTAATCAAATGTTTGGGGAATACTGGCGAAACTGATTCGCTTATTAGTATCTTTCAATTTTTTATGATTTTAATAAGTGAAACGAAAAATAAAAGGGGGTTGACGGATTGGAATCCCCAATCATAACAATAGCCTGCCAGTGTACCCTTTTTTGGGGTATTCTGACTGGCTGGATATGTTGTTATAGTTAAGTTCAGGGTTCTTCTCTTTTCAACCAAATGTATAAAAACAGGAATAGACCTGACGTTTTTCACCTCAGGTCTATGCTGTTAAGCTATAGAATTGCTTACTGCAATTCAACAGTAGCTCCGGCTTCTTCAAGCTTAGCTTTGATGCTTTCCGCTTCATCTTTCGCGATGTTTTCTTTCACCGCTTTCGGTGCACCATCTACGAGTTCTTTAGCTTCTTTCAAGCCTAAACCTGTTAAGTCTTTTACTACTTTTACTACAGTTAGTTTTTGTCCGCCTGCATCTTTAAGAATAACTGTAAATTCAGTTTTCTCTACTGCGGCTGGTGCATCACTACCACCAGATGGGCCTGCCATCATAACCGGTGCTGCTGCTGCCGGCTCAATACCATACTCATCTTTTAAGATTTTGGATAACTCCTGAACGTCCTTTACGGATAGGTTTACAAGTGTTTCAGCAATTGCTTTTACGTCTGCCATTTTAATTTTATTTTTAGATATTATTTGTTAAAAATTGTTTTACTCTTTTGGTGCTTTTTCTTCAATAGTTTTAAGTACACCTACTATTTTTTGTCCGGCTGATTGAAGTTGACTCAATACATTATTCATTGGAGATTGCAACATACCAATCACATCGCCAATTAATTGTTCGCGTGATTTGATGCTTAGCAAGCTCTTAAGATTTTCATCTCCTACATAAAGGCATTCTTGTATGTACGCAGCCTTAAGTACAGGTTTAGCATGGGTCTTCCTAAACTCAATAATCAATTTTGCCGGGGCTGAAAAATCTTCAGATATCATTATGGAAGATGCGCCTTTCAATACTGAAGAAAAATCTTCTTTGATGTTTGCATTTTCAAGTGCCTTTTGGATGAGTGTATTTTTAACAACCTGCATTGTGATGCCTTTGCTAAAACACATTCTCCTTAAATTATTTGTTTGGATAACTGTAAGGGCAGAGGAATCAACAATGTAAAAATTTACACTATCAGTCAATACCTTGCTCAGGTTATCTATTGCTTCTACTTTTTGTTCTTTTTTCATAACTATTCTTAAATTCCGGTTACAGTTCTTGAGTCAATTGTAATACCCGGACTCATTGTACTTGATAATGTTATAGATTTTAGATAAGCACCTTTAGCGGATGATGGTTTCATTTTAACAATAGTCTGAAGAATTTCAGTAGCATTATCCATAATTTGTTGCGGGGCAAAACTTACCCTACCAATGGATGCATGTACAATCCCAAACTTATCAACTTTAAAATCTATTTTACCTGCTTTAACTTCTTTTACAGCTTTTGAAACATCTGTGGTAACTGTTCCTGCTTTAGGGTTTGGCATTAAACCACGTGGTCCTAATACTCTCCCTAATCTACCAAGCTTAGGCATTACATCAGGAGTTGTGATAATCACATCAACGTCTGTCCAGCCAGCTTCTAATTTTTTTAGATATTCATCCAAGCCATAATAATCTGCACCTGCCTCTTTGGCTTCGTTTTCTTTATCTCCTGCTACTAGGGCAAGAACTCTGATAGAACGACCAGTACCATGAGGTAAAGCTACTGTTCCACGAACCATTTGGTTGGCCTTACGTGGGTCAACACCAAGGCGGATATCAATATCTACTGATGCATCAAATTTTGTAAAAGTAATTTCTTTTACAAGGGCAGCTGCCTCTTGTAGAGAGTATTCCTTTTCAGGAACTACTTTAGAAACTACCTTCTTTCTATTTTTACTAAGTTTCGTCATTTCTCTTTTAATTATTTAGTTAATGGAGAAGTCCCGGTTACGTTTATTCCCATACTTCTTGCCGTTCCGGCTACCATACTCATTGCTGATTCAATAGTGAAACAGTTTAAGTCTGGCATTTTATCTTCAGCAATTGCTTTTACTTGATCCCAATCTACAGAACCAACCTTTTTACGATTAGGCTCAGGAGACCCGCCTTTAATTTTTGAAGCATCAATCAATTGCACAGGTACTGGGGGAGTTTTAATGATAAACTCAAAAGACTTATCACTATAAACTGTAATTACAACTGGTAATACTTTTCCAGGTTTATCCTGAGTACGGGCATTGTATTGTTTGCAAAACTCCATGATGTTTACACCCTTAGAACCTAATGCCGGCCCAATTGGAGGAGAGGGGTTTGCTTGTCCGCCTTTTACTTGTAACTTAATAAATCCTGTTATTTCTTTTGCCATTTTTGTTTAATTTATTAATCTGAAAAATTTTATCTTCAAATCGAATTACTCTTTTTCTACTTGCATATAATTTAACTCCAGCGGTGTTCTTCTGCCGAAGATTTTTACAATCACTTTTAATTTTTTCTTCTCTTCATTTATTTCTTCAATAACTCCAGAGAATCCGTTGAAAGGACCATCAATTACTTTTACTGGTTCACCAATAGTATATGGTACTTCCATATTATCACCCATCTCATTCAAGGCATCCACTTTTCCAAGTATCCTATTCACCTCAGAGGGTCTCATAGGTACGGGTTTATCTTTAGAACCTAAAAATCCTACCACACCATTTACACTCTTAATTATATGTCTTACCTCACCTGCCAAATCAGCTTCCACCAATACATACCCGGGATAAAAATTTCTTTCCTTAGTTACCTTCTTCCCATTTTTCAATTGAATTACCTTCTCCAAAGGGATAAGTATTTGTGATACTTTCTCACTTAACTTTTCTCTACCGAGTTCGGTTTCAATTTGAAGTTTTATCTTCTTCTCTTGCCCCGAGATAACCCGGATTACATACCACATATGCTCTGCCATCTTATGGTTAGCTTATTTGGTGATTTGATAAAACAACTTGAAAAGGTTCTCAAAACCGGAATCCATTAAAAATACCATGATTGAGATAAGTCCTGAAGCAACTAAAGTTACTATAGCACTGCTCTGCAACTCCTCCCATGTGGGCCAAGTGGTTTTATTTAAAAGTTCATCCAGTGTTAACTGAAATGATTGGCGAATCCTTTCTAACATTTTTTTCTTTTCTTTTTTTAAGAAGTGAAAATACTTCTGTTTTTATTTGCAGGGGTGGAGAGATTCGAACTCCCATCAAAGGTTTTGGAGACCCTTATTCTACCCTTGAACTACACCCCTCTCCACACTTATATTATTTATATCCAGTAGGAGTGAGGGGTATATCTCAACTCCTACCAGATAAATTTATAATTACTTTAAAATTTCAGTAACCTGACCAGCACCTACAGTTCTGCCACCCTCACGAATTGCGAAACGAAGACCTTTCTCCATAGCTACATTTGAAATTAATTTCACAGTTACAGTGATGTTATCACCAGGCATACACATTTCTACACCTGCTGGTAAATCAATTTCTCCTGTTACGTCTGTTGTACGGAAATAAAACTGAGGACGGTATTTGTTAAAGAAAGGAGTGTGGCGACCACCTTCTTCTTTCTTCAAGATATACACCTCTGCTTTAAATTCTGTGTGAGGTTTAATAGTGTTTGGTGCACAAACAACCATACCACGGCGGATAGCTTCTTTCTCAATACCACGAAGTAGAAGACCAACATTATCGCCCGCCTCACCTCTATCAAGTATCTTACGGAACATCTCAACACCTGTTACAGTTGATTTCAAACCTTCTTCATTAAATCCTACAATATCAACACCGTCTCCAGAGTTGATAATACCTCTTTCAATTCTACCTGTAGCAACGGTACCTCTACCTGTGATGGAGAATACATCTTCTACAGACATTGCGAAAGGAAGCTCAGTAGCACGAGGAGGAATAGGAATATATTCATCAACAGCTGCCATAAGGGCTACAACGGTTTCACTCCATTTTGGGTCATCATTCAATGCACCCAAAGCAGAACCCTGAATTACTGGTGTATTATCACCATCAAATTTATAGAATGTAAGAAGGTCTCTGATTTCCATCTCAACTAATTCTAATAGCTCTGGATCATCAACCATATCGCAAGATGTGTTCGCGTGTTTGTGGCATAGGCCCATCAGTAGCAGCTACTACTAATATAGCACCGTCCATTTGTGCAGCACCAGTAACCATGTTTTTTACATAGTCAGCGTGACCCGGACAGTCAACGTGTGCATAGTGGCGGTTACCAGTTTCATACTCTACGTGTGATGTATTGATAGTGATACCCCTTTCTTTTTCTTCAGGAGCATTATCAATAGAATCAAAACTTCTTTCTTGTGCAAACCCGTTTTTAGCAAGCACGTGTGTGATTGCAGCAGTAAGGGTAGTTTTACCGTGGTCAACGTGACCAATGGTTCCAATGTTTACGTGAGGTTTGTTCCTCTCAAATTTTTCTTTTGCCATGGCTTTTTTTGTTAAGCTAAGTTTGTTATAATAATTTTTTAATGTTTGTATTCTTTCTTTTTACTCTAAATTTTACTGAGCCAATAGTGGGACTTGAACAACCGACCCCTTCCTTACCATGGAAGTGCTCTACCAGCTGAGCTACATCGGCTAACATATACTATTTATTTTAAGATATGAACAGCCCACTTCACTCAAAACATAAATTGAGCGGGAGACGAGACTCGAACCCGCGACCCTCAGCTTGGAAGGCTGATGCTCTACCAACTGAGCTACTCCCGCCTACACAATTTATCTTTATCGTTAGCTTTTTAAAGCTATCCATTATCAGGGTATGAGATGAATTTGGAAGCAATACGCAGGAGTGTAACATTCTCATGCGCCCAAAACCCTTTTAATTTTTTTGTGGGGAGAGGAGGATTCGAACCTCCGAAGGTCACCCAACAGATTTACAGTCTGCCCCGTTTAGCCACTCTGGAATCTCCCCCTAAATTATATAATATGGAGCCGAAGGAGGGATTCGAACCCCCGACCCACTGATTACAAATCAGTAGCTCTGGCCAACTGAGCTACTTCGGCAACTCATATCATTTTAAAATCATTAATAAAAGAACTATGTGCCTTATTTTTCCAATAAGGGCTGCAAAGTTAATTTTTAATGTCATTATAAATCAATAAATTTTCAATTATTTTTTGCGTGCTTCTCTTTGTACTTCTTTAAGAGCTTTTTCATGCCATCTAAAGCTACATCTAAAGCCGCTTGAAAGGTGACTCCTTTTTCTTTAATAAAGAGTTCTTTATCTTTTACATTTATCTTTAATTCTACATCCTGGTGGTCGCTTTCTTCGCGGAGGTAAAGGATGGCATCAATGATATTTTCATAGTAATGCTCTAGGTGTAAAATCTTTTCTTTCATTGCCTCAATACTTTGTTGAGACACATCTAAATGGTTTGGGTGAATGTGAATTCTCATTATTCTAACTTTTTGGGTGTGCTTGTTTGTATATTTCTTTTAACTTTTCTATTGAGTTGTGGGTATAAACCTGTGTAGCGGCAAGGCTGCTATGCCCTAATAATTCTTTGATAGCATTGATATCTGCCCCTTTATTTAGCAGATGGGTTGCAAAAGTATGACGCAAAACGTGTGGACTTATTTTTTTTGCTGAAGAAACTTTCCCCAAGAACTGTTTTACCTTTCTATACACAAATACAGGGTATAATTGTTCTCCTTTATCCGTTACCAAGAAAGGTGCTGTTTTTGCCCAACCGCTTTCTTCTTTTGCTAATAGATAGAATCTTGCCACCTCTACTAACTTATTATGTATTGGGATGATTCTCTCTTTATCTCCTTTGCCTAAGACTTTAATAACCCCAGATGCAAGGTCAACTTTGCTTGAATGCAGGGTTATTAATTCATTTAATCGGATGCCGGTAGCATATAATAACTCCAACATTACTCTGTCTCTAATTCCTGAGAAATCCACCCCCCAATCCGTATCTTCTAATAGTATGTTCATGGGTTTTTCCGGTACCCATTCTACCAATCTGGAGTCTGTTTTTAGGCTTTTAATGGTTGTAACGGGGCTCTTAGCTATTTTACCATTCACCAATAAAAATTTATAAAAACTCTTTAGCGCTACCACCTTCCTATTAATAGTGCGGGGGGCGGCTTTATCATTGGTGAGTTCATACACCCAAGATTTTATGAAAGCAGGCTTCACTTCTTTGGGTTCTGCGATATCATATTGTGTTTGGAGGTAGGAGAAAAACTGGGCTAAATCATTACTATATGCAGTTATGGTATGCTTGGAGTACCTCTTCTGCAACTGAATATAATCTATAAACGAATCCACTAAAGCCCTATACATCTAAAGGCGAAAGTACGAAATTAAACTAAAAAAGAAGAAAGGAATTTTACTACTCTGTTTCTCCATCCCAAGCGAGGATGCCGCCTAGCATATTATGTACTTTACTGAAATGCTTGCTGCGCATAAACTCACAAGCCGCATTGCTTCTTCCGCCAGCATGGCAATACACAAAATAGGTATTGGACGGGTCAAGTTCTTCTATCTTTTCATGGAACTCATAGCCGCGAATATCAATATTAATAGCCCCAGGCAGATGACCACCTGCATATTCTTCTGGTGTGCGTACATCTAACAAAATTGCATTGCTGCTATTCTTAAAACCCTCTGCAAATTCTTGCGGGGTTAGGTCGTTTTTATCTTCTGCGTAGCTCATTGTTTTGGTTTTGTAATTAAGACTTCAAAGGTAAGTTTATCTTGTAGCTAGTGTTGCCATCAATATATTTTCTTTATCAAATCTAGTTTTAATTTCATCATTTACAGAATAGAGTGCTGCTGCAAAATTCTCCCGCCTTACCCAGAACATAAAATCAATATTCACTGCCCCATTGTTAAAATCGTGGATGCCAATAATGATATTTTCTTTATTAATAATTAATTTATCATCTTGTGCAATTTCTCTCAAAACCTTTTCTGCTTTTGCGGTATCACTTGTAAAATCCAGATTTATTTTCATCTCCACACGGCGGTTTTCTTCTGAGGTGTAGTTGATAATTTCACGGTTGCTGAGGATACCATTTGGGATAACCACCCTTTTATTCTCAGGTGTGGTAATACGCGTATAGAGTATCTGAATTTCCTGCACTGTGCCTTTGTGTGATTGCACCTCAATAAAATCACCGACCTGGAAGGGTTTAAAAAGCAAAATCAAAACGCCGCCGGCAAAGTTGGAGAGGCTGCCTTGCAATGCCAAGCCAATTGCCAACCCTGCTGCACCCAAAGCAGTAACAAATGATGTGGTATTAACCCCCAAAAAGCTGAGAATAGTCACCAGCAAAATCATCTTTAAAGAGATGCTTGCTACCGACCTTATAAACGGAATGATAGATTTATCCACCTCCCGCCTTACCATAAGCCTATTAAATCCCATCATGATGAGGCGGATAATCCATATCCCCACAATAAGCATAAGGATACCCAACACTATACGGGGTCCGTATTTAATGGCCGACTCCACCATGTGGTCCCAGTAATAATCAGCACTGGTGATGCTGCGGCGGACTACGTTATCAAGAAAAATCATTATACTATTGTAATAAGATACAAAGGTAGTAAGAGTTTAAAGTTTCAGGTTTAAACTCTTCATTAACTTTGCCCTGATTTCCTCCATGAGTATTATTACCCTTACCACCGATTTTGGTTACCGCGACCCCTACCTGCCTGCGGTAAAGGGATACATTCTTTCTTCAGTGCCTGATGCTACTTTGGTGGACATCACCCATAGCATAGAGCCCTATAGCCTTATTGATGCTTCTTTTATTTTGGGCGGGTGCTACCACGAGTTCCCCCACGGCAGCATACATATTATAAGTATTGATGCTATGGATAGAACCCGAAATGATGATGAGGAAAAACCGCCTAAAAAGATTATTGCAGTAAAAGCCGGTGGCCATTTTTTTATAGCTTATGATAACGGCATAGTATCCCTTATATTAGGTGAGTTGCCGCCTGAGGACATTGCCGAAATCCCCTATAAACCCCAGGAACTTGTATTCCCTATGCGGAATATATTTGCACCTGCTGCCTGCAAACTTGCCCAAGGGGCAGATATCTATGCCTTGGGCGCAAAGCGAGATGCTATGCTTTTACTCTCCACACCACAACCTGCTGTGATGGATACCCGCATTACGGGCTCAGTAATGTATATTGATAACTTTGGTAATTGCATTACCAACATCCATAAGGACCATATTGATGAATACGGCAAAGGCAGAAAATACGCTGTGCAGGTGAAGCAAAATAAGTACTCTAAAAAAATAAACATTAACTACCATGAGGCAGAGCCAGGGGATATTATTTGCCTCTTTAATAATAATGGCTGGCTGGAGGTAGCCATGAAAAATGCCATTGCCACTAAGCTACTTGGGCTACGGCTGGGGGATGCTGTGATGGTGGAGTTTGTGGGGTAGAAGATCACCCCCATTAAATTTTATCAATAGGTCTATTAATATAGTAAATCCTATTATTCCCCCAAATTCTACTTCAATAACTTTGTGCCTTCCTTTTTAAAAAGCAAAGCCACTGCAACTACTCCAAAACGATATTAGTTCTCAGCAAATCCTACAACAGTATTGGGGTTATGATGCTTTCCGCCCCATGCAGCAGGAGATAATTGCGGAGGTGCTGGCAGGGAATGATGTGCTGGCGCTGCTGCCAACGGGTGGTGGAAAATCCATTTGCTACCAAGTGCCTGCCATGCAGATGCAGGGTTTGTGTTTGGTGGTTTCTCCCCTAATAGCGCTGATGCTGGACCAAGTGCAAAATCTGGAACAACGGGGGATAAAAGCGATGGCAATCCATAGCGGCATGAAACCCAAAGAGGTGGATGTGGCGCTTGATAACGCAATATTTGGGGGTTATAAATTCCTGTATGTATCACCGGAGAGGTTGCTGACGGATTTCTTTATTAACAGGGCAACCCGGATTCCCGTAAACCTGATTGCGGTGGACGAGGCGCATTGTATTTCGGAATGGGGGTATGACTTCCGCCCTCCTTATTTGCAGATAGCAGAGATAAGGAAGTACTATCCTGCTGTGCCAATATTAGCCCTCACGGCATCTGCCACCACAGAGGTGCAGGAGGACATCAAAAACAAACTTATTTTTGGGAGGGAGGCAAAGGAATTCCGCCAAAGTTTTGATAGAAGCAATTTGATTTATGGGGTGGTGAATCATGAAGACAAAAAGACGAAATTGCTGGATGTATTAACTAAAGTAAAAGGTAGCGGGATAATATATACCCGCACCAGAAGGGCAACGGTGGAGGTGAGTAATTATCTAACTAAAAACGGACTGAAGTCCGCCGCCTACCATGCCGGTATGCCCCCTGATGAAAGAAAACAAAAGCAGGAAAAATGGAAAAGTGGGGAGGTACCACTGATAGTTAGCACCAATGCTTTTGGGATGGGGATAGATAAACCCGATGTGCGGATTGTGGCGCATTATGATATACCGGATAACCTTGAGGCATATTATCAGGAAGCGGGTAGGGGAGGGCGTGATGGCAAAAAGGCGTATGCCGTTGCTTTTGTTAGCAGTAAGGATTTAGAAAGTATAGAGAAGAATTTGGAGGGGAGTTTCCCTACCTTAAATGATGTGCGAAATACTTACCATGCATTAGGGAATTATCTGCAAATACCCTTAGAGGGTGGCTTAGGAGAGAGCTATGATTTTGAGATGGGAGATTTTGTAAAAGCATTTCAACTACATCCCTTAAAGGCCTTTAATGCCTTAAAGATTCTGGAGAATTATGGCTACATTTCCATGAGCCATGGGGTGGAGGATACCTCCCAACTAATGTTTACTACTGACCATGAAACTTTGTATAGGTTTGAGATTGCGCATCCACAGTTTGAGCCTGTTATAAAAACTATTTTGCGGTCATACAGTGGCAGCATGGATGTGTATGTAAAGATTAATGAGGATACGCTTGCCAAAAGGCTTTTCCAGCCTGTGAAGGAGGTAATCCTGCAATTAAAGGAGTTGCACAAAATGCAATATCTTAGCTATAAACCCCGCAAAAGCAAACCTCAAATTATGTTGATTATGGAGAGGCAGCCCAAGGAGAATATCCTCTCTTCTGATGCATCTTTGCACACCCAAATTAAAATAAAAAAGCAAAAACTGAGTTCTATCTTGCAATATGCCATAGCCAAAACCAAATGCCGCAACAGACTAATTTTAGAATACTTTGGTGAGGATGCCCCCCTGCATTGCGGGCATTGCGATTACTGTATCCGCAGAAAGGCTGAGGAAGAAAAACGGAACATTATTCATGAAAAAATTATTGCCTCACTCAAAGAAAAACAAAATGTTTTGATGGATGATTTTGTAAAGAATATCTCAACTGATAATATAACAGTTTTGGAGGTGATAAGGCATCTGCAAGATAACGGTATGGTTAAAATTGAAAGCAATAAAATCTCTTTGGCGTGATGAAGAAAATTGTCTTTACCGTTATTAATGACCTTACTTACGACCAAAGGATGAACAGAATCTGCGGCAGCCTTGCAAGTGCAGGTTATCATGTTTTGTTAGTAGGTAGAAAGCTGGAAAAATCACTGCCTTTGCAGGAGAAAACCTTCCAACAAAAGAGGCTAAAATGCCTATTCAATAAAGGGAAATTATTTTATGTGGAGTATAATCTCAGGCTGTTTTTCTTTCTATTTTTTTATAGGGCAGATATTTATTCTGCGGTGGATTTAGATACTATAATGCCTAACCTTTTTGCCGCAAAAATCAAAGGCAAAAAGTTGGTGTATGATGCCCATGAGTATTTTACCGAAGTGCCGGAAGTTGTGCATCGCCCTATGGTAAAAAAGGTTTGGGAATGGGTAGCGAGGTTTGCAATTCCCAATGCAGATTTATGTTATACGGCAAGCCAATCAATTGCTAAAGAATTTGCAGACATTTATCATAAAAGTTTTGATGTTATAAGGAATGTACCATTATTAAAAGAAGAAATACATGAAGAAAATGAAGAGCATTTCATCCTCTACCAAGGCGCATTAAATATGGGCAGGGGGCTTGAGCAACTTATTATTACCATGAAGGAAATCCCTCTTAAATTAGTGCTTGCCGGCGAAGGAGATTTGAGTAAAAAACTAAGAGTTTTGGTAAAAAAAAATCATCTTGATGATAAAGTAAAATTTGTTGGATATGTGAAACCGGAGGAGTTGAAAGCCCTCACCCAAAAAGCATTTATAGGCTATAATCTTTTAGAGAATTTGGGCAAGAGCTATTACTTTTCTTTGGCAAATAAATTCTTTGATTATATGCATGCAGGCGTGCCTAGCCTTTGTAATAATTTTCCGGAATACGTGGCAATCAATACTAAATACGAGGTTTCTGTGCTTACTGAGTTAAACAAAGAATCAATAGTAAAAGCAGTCATTAAACTTACCGAAGATAAAAACCTCTACCAAACCCTAAGCAAAAATTGTAAACTTGCGGCATTAGAATTCAATTGGCAGCGGGAAGAAAAAACACTTATTCAACTTTATTATGACCTCTAAAAAACATCTCCATATCATCAGTTTTGATGTGCCTTACCCTCCCGATTATGGTGGGGTGATTGATGTTTATTACAAACTAAAAGCATTAACAGATATTGGGGTTGAAGTTACTTTGCACACATATCAATACGGTAGAGAGGCCTCCAAAGAGTTGGAGAAAATTTGCAGAAAGGTGCATTATTACAAACGCAGAATGTATCGCGACCCCTTCTTTAGCCGCCTACCTTATATAGTTGCATCGCGGAATTCTGAAGAGCTTTTAGAAAATCTTTTACTGGATGATAGCCCCATCTTTTTTGAGGGGGTGCATTGTTGTTATTATCTCAATCACCCAAGCATACAAGCCCGTGTAAAGATTTTGAGGATGCATAATATTGAACATGTTTACTATAAACATTTGGCTAAGGTAGAGAAGAATTTTTTTAAGAAATACTTCTTTGCTTTGGAGGCAGAAAGACTCAAAACCTTTGAAAAAAAATTGAAAGATGCTAATGCCATTGCGGCCATCTCCCCTGATGATACCAAGCTGTTAAAATTGAGGTATAGAAATGTATTTTATCTACCTGTATTTCATCAGAACAATAAAGTAAACACTACGCATAAAACTAAAAACTTCGCCCTTTACCATGGCAACCTAAACGTAGGTGAAAACAATGAGGCAGCTTTGTTTTTGGTAAATGAAGTTTTTAATGATTTGGATTTTGATTTGGTGATTGCAGGAAATAATCCATCACCAGAATTAAGAAAAGCAGTTGAAGATAAACCCAACATCAAACTCCATTTTAAGATTAAGACCAAAGAGATTAATGAGCTGATTAGTACTGCAGCAATAAATGTGTTACCAACCTTTCAAAATACTGGCATGAAGCTAAAGCTTATCAATGTGCTGTTCCAAGCAGGGCATTGTTTGGTGAATGAAAAGATGGTTAAAAATACTGGGCTTGAGCATTTGTGCATCATGGCAAATACTCCTCAACAAATGAAACAAATGATAAAGAAATTTTCTCAAGAGCCATTCTCAGCAAGTAATGCAGAGGAGAGGAAACATTATTTGGAACAGAATTTCAACAATATCAAAAACGCAGAATTCCTTGCAGAACAGTTATTCTCACTGCAACTCAGATAATCCTTGGTTATCAACTTTGATAATTCTACCCGGGAATTTTTCTATTATTCTATAATCATGGGTTGCCATAAGTACTGATGTCCCTCTTGAACTTATAGTATGCAATAACTGAATAATTTCATCTGAGGTTTCCGGGTCAAGGTTTCCTGTAGGCTCATCCGCAAGTATAAGTACAGGGTCATTTAACAATGCCCTTGCAATTACCACACGTTGTTGTTCCCCACCAGAAAGTGAGTATGGCATCTGATTAACCTTCCTCTCTAAACCAACCAATCTTAGTACTTCCTCTGATTTTTTTGCCATCAAATCAGCACTTTGCCAATCAGTGGCTTTCATTACAAAATTCAAATTTTCTAAAACACTTCTATCATTCAACAGTTGAAAATCTTGAAATACAATCCCAAGTTTCCTCCTAAGCATGGGTATGGAATCTGAGTTAAGTTTGTCTAATTCAAACCCTGCTACATTTCCAGAACCCTCCCTCAACAAAAGCTCACCATATAAAGTTTTTAAGAGGCTTGATTTGCCTGCCCCCGTCTTCCCAATCATATAAACAAACTCACCCTTGGCAATGGCAAGGTTGATATTATTCAGGATAAGATTATCTTTTTGATAAATTTTCACCCCTGAGAGCCGAAGTATTTTTCCCTCCATCAGTCCACTAATCTAATAAGTTTA
>JAPLCZ010000247.1 GCA_026391915.1 Bacteroidota bacterium
GAGTATAAAAATGGCGATGTAGAAGTTTATAGTTGTCAGTAATCCCAGCCCGAAAGAATTTTTCGTTCTGGCGGGAGTTTTCAGAATAAAAAAGCCTCCAAATGTTGGAGGCTTTTTTTATTTCCTTACCTTGGCAGCAAAATTCCACAATTATGAGAATGCCATCTGTAGAATCCTTTTTCACAAAATCATTTTCCACCTTCTCAAAATTTCCTTTAGCCATTGCAGCCTCTATTGCTGGCTCTGTAGTCTCTTGGATTTTGATGCATAGTTCCTTCGGGAAATCCGAAAGTTTAATGCACGTGGTGATGGTTTGCTACCTCGGTATGTTGCTGTTTACTTCATCAGCACTATTTGCCAAACGCATGAAATTATCCGCACCACAAAATATGATATTGCAGGGGGTATGCGCTGCGCTTTTGGTGTTGTATTATTTCATGCTGCCAAGCCATCTGCATACTTCTGTTTACATCCGCTATAGCCTTTATGCACTTGGGCTGCATTTGTTGGTAGCTTTTGCCCCTTTTATTATCCGTGGGGAGATGAATGGATTTTGGCAATACAACAAAATTGTGTTCTTAAGAATCCTCACTGCGGGGTTATATTCTTCTGTACTTTACGGAGGAATTGCCCTTGCCATTGTTGCCGTTAACCAACTCTTCGGGGTGAAGATTGACGGCAAGATTTACGGGGATCTATGGATATTTATTGCTGGAATTTTTAATACTTGGTTTTTCTTGGCAGGTATGCCGGAGAACTTTGAGGAACTAGATTAATCTGACGCCTACCCAAAGGGGCTTAAGATATTTACCCAATATGTTTTGCTGCCCCTTGTTTCATTGTATTTGGTGATACTTTATTCCTATGAAATCAAAATCTTTTTAACCTCTCATTGGCCTGTTGGGTGGGTTGCCTATCTTGTGCTTGGATTTAGTATTGCGGGTATTTTATCCCTCCTCCTTATTTGGCCGGTGCGCAATGATGAAGGCCACGGCTGGATAAAAATCTTCACCCGCTTTTTCTACTTTGCCCTCTTCCCTCTTATCCTGCTTTTGTTTTTGGCTATCTATAAAAGAATCTCGCAATATGGGATTACAGAACACAGATATTTTGTGCTGTTGCTTGCACTTTGGCTAGTGTTTATTGCCACCTATTTTCTTATCTCCAAAGCCAAAAGTATTAAGCTAATTCCAGTTTCTCTTTGCTTGATTGCCTTTCTCTCTTCCTTTGGGCCTTGGGGCGCTTTTAGTGTTTCAAAACACAGCCAACTCAAGCATTTTGAAGAGATTTTAAACGCCAATAAAATGCTTGATAAATCAAACCATTTTGTGAGTGGTAAGGAGATGAAATGGGATGATAGATTAGAGGTAAGCTCTCTGGTAAAATACCTTGTGGATATGCATGGCTATGATGTAATGCAGCCTTATTCCCATCAGAATTTGGATTCCCTTTTAAAGAAAACTTCTGACAAATCCTCCAGATATTCCTATGAGCACACCGAAAAGATTTTAGGGCTGATGGGTTTAAAATATTTGGGAAGATGGGATACCAAAGAGACAGATAATACAGAGCAAATTGAACTGAGAACTGAGGGCAATGAAAGTGTGATTGATGTTAAAGGATATGATGAATACATTAGCAGTATTGGCCTAAATGCCTACTATGGTTTTAAGGGTGATACCACAGTTTTTAATAGCTTTAAAGTAAGCAGAGATTCCATGAAGGTGAGCCTTAATACAGGCAAATCCATGCTCAAATTTATGTTTGATAAAAGCGAACCTATTACCATGAATCTGCTGAGTTCCATTGACAGCATGCTCAATGAAAAATACCCTGATAATAACGAAGTTCCTGAGGCTCAAATGACCTTTACCCTCAGCAATAATAAAGAAGAAATCAAACTACGGATAACCAATATCACCATACAAAAGAAGGATAAAAAGAGATGGGTAACCGCCGTTAATGCAAATGTTTTGGTTCGGTGGAAGTAAACCTTTAATCAATAGATTTTATGAAATTATTCCACTTCATTTTTCTTTGTTTTTTCTTCCCAAATTTTGCTTTTTCCCAAAGCAAGCCCAATCCTCTTAGGGCAGATATTAAAATCAATCGCATCATGACTTTGCGTGATGGCGCAGTAAAAATAGATAGAGACCCCATCACAGGAAATTTCTATTACCTCAATACCAAAGGCAATATTTACCAAATTGTAATACCTACTTCTGGCACTCCTTACGATACACTTGCCTACACAAAAGCGGATGACAGTATTGACTACGCACAGCACATTCTTTTTTCAGGAAAAATACTTTATGTTTCAGGCAATATCACACCATACAAACCTTTAACTACCGGCATCATTCGCCGTGGGGTTTTGCAAACTAATGGTACCAGAGTATGGACTACTGTTATGAAAACTGAACCCTATAAAGTGGCTGATTATTTTGACCATCTATTTAGTGGAATGGTGCTTAGCCCTAATAGTGATAGCATCACTATTTGTAGTGGTGCAAGGGGAGACCATGGCGAGATTGAAAGCCGCTATGGTTGGTATCCAACTACCAGAAATCAACCACTAACCTCAATGCTTTTTCGGGTGCCAACTAACGGTTATACCTATCTTAAAAACGACTCAGCCTGGCTATATAAAAGCGGATATTTATACGCTGATGGGATAAGAAATACATTCAGTATGGCGTATGATGCTAATGGCAATTTATTTGGGTTGGATAATTCAGACTCCAGAGATGATGCTGAAGAAATGAATTGGCTTCGCCGGGGCAAGCACTATGGTTTCCCCTATAAAATGGGTGATAATTTTAACCCCCAACAATACTCCACCTTCAATCCAAAAACGGATAAATTAATTAATCATTACGCCAAAGCCTACAGGGAACATTATTGGAACAATGACCCAACATTCCCTCCCATGCCCGCTTTTAAATTTGAATCACCCATACAAAACATAGGGCCTGATTGCGATAAGTTCCGCGATTCAGCCACTGGAAAAGTGATGGATGCAAGCGAGTTAAAAACCACTATAGGAACTTTTACCGCACATCGTTCCCCGTTAGGGTTGGTGTTTGATAATAAAAAAGTATTGAATTCGGATTTTAAAGGAGATGCTTTTATGCTCTCTTGGACTAAGGGATATATGGATTCATGTGGCTGCACTGCCACACCGGATACCCAATCAGGACCCTTCGTTGACCCAAGTGAGGATTTGGTGCATCTGCATTTAATGTATGATTCCATCAATCAAAAATACACCCTCTCCGCCACCAGAATTGTAGCAGATTTTGTGAACCCCGTGGGGGCATTTATTGATTCAAATAAAATCTATGTAATTGAAAATGGATATGGCAATTCTCCTGGTTTGTTTGAAGTGATTTTACCAACAACCAATAGCGCCATTGCTGAAGAATTTACCACTATAAAATGCACCGTGAATCCAAACCCTGCCAAGGACTTTGTGTATCTAAACTATAGTCTCTCTTCAACTGTAAATTCAACGTTAAGTTTGTTTGATGTGAATGGGAAATGCATTCTTAAGCAAGAAAATTCAGTGGAAAATATTGGTGCGCACCAAATCACTATTTCAACAAAGACCTTCCCCGCAGGTGTGTATTATTATGAGCTAAAAACGTATCATCAAAGGGGAGTGGGAAAGATTGCTGTGGTTAAATAAATTGGAATAGTGAGATGGAAATAATGTATTTGGTTTAGAATTTCATATAACCAAGAGATATAAAAAGCGAAGCCCCGCATAAATGCGGGGCTTCGCCGTGTTAATATTATCCAACCAATATTAAACTAATTCTTTCTTATTCTCCACCTCCAGTATCCTGCCCAAATTTAGCCTGATACATTTCTACAGAGGGTTTTACTTTAGCCATTAAATCATCCATTTTATACTGCTCTGCAAGGCGTTGCAATCTGCGCAAGCCAGATAGTGCACGCTGAATTTCACCTCCAACAGATGGTTGCATTTTGCTGCTGGCACGGCTGTAATAATCCAGTTCTCCACTTAATATATCTGCCATATGCAATCCTAATTTTCTGCCTTTTTCCGTAGCGCCTGCATGCACATAAAGTTCTGCTAATGGCTCACAGAAATAATCATAAGGCACAGCAGACTCGGGTATTTCTTTCAGGCATTTATCAACTACTTCAATACATTTTTCTTTTTGTCCTTCATTAAGTAAATACTCACCCAAGCGGGTAAATAAACCACGCATATTATTGCACTGGCGGTTGGTTACATAATCCACTAGTGGGTTGCCTTTATCAATACCACCGAATTTAAATTTCTTCATCACATTATTATACATGATGGATGATTCTGTACGGGTATCTTGGCTGCGGTTATCAGGTCCTACTTTTTTGAAAGGTACAATTCGGTAAGCAAGCCCTTCTTGCTGTAGGTAAGCACCAAGATTTAAATAATCACCAGGGCCGGAAGTGATAGAAAAATAAATAGGCACATCCCAATTGTTGGTAGCTAAAAAGTCTAGCACTACAATATCAGATTTCAAGAAGCCATTTTTGCTTAACTCAAACTCCATATATTCAGGAATCATATCAGCATATTGAGGCAACACAGTACCATTTTTCAATACCTTTTCTTTATCAATCTTCATCCTGATTTTTTTAGCAGGCATCTTAGGCATTCTAAACCTCATTCCCGGATTAGCTTCAAGCTTTTTAGATGGGTCAGCATCGCCAAGATATTTAAGAACATCCTGTATATCTATATACCTATCTTGAGGGAAGAAGGTAGCGTATTGAGGCGCATAATAACTCTGTTCCCAACCTAGATATCCGGCAGGACTAATTGAGAGTGCAAGCCCGGGTGCATGGTTAACAGGTTTGCGCATTTCATTTAAGTACCAATCTGTACTTAAAAGGCTAAGGTTAATAATGCGAATATCATCTCTGATTCCAGCAACTTCTTGCGCATACCAAAGAGGATATGTATCGTTATCACCGTTACAAAACATTACTGCATGGGGTGCGCATGACTCCAAATAATCAACACCATAATCCAGCGAAATTGTTCTGCCAGAACGGTCATGGTCATCCCACTCTTGCGCTGCCATAATGCCAGGCACTAATGCCAAACAAATAACCGATGAAACTATTGCGGACATGGAAGCTGCCATGCGTTTGCTAAACCAATCATATAAAAAGATAACACCTAAGCCCACAAAAATGGCAAATACATAGAAGGAACCTACAAAGGCATAATCCCTTTCACGTGGTTGGGGGCAAGGCATATTTAGATAAAGGGCAATGGCTATTCCTGTCATAAAAAAGAAGAAAAAGGTGATAACAAAATCTCTACGTTTACGCCTATATTGGGCAATCATACCTAGGATGCCAAGGATAAATGGTAGTGCAAAAAGACTGTTACGCGCTTTATTGCTGCTATACATTTTAGCCACATTTTTCTGTGGCCCATTGCCAATGGCTTCATCAATAAATGGAATACCCGTTTGCCAGTTGCCTTGATGAAACTCGTTCTGTGTGCCTTGCATATCATTTTGCCGCCCTATGAAGTTCCATGCAAAAAAACGGAAGTACATATAGTTCATTTGGTATTGAAGGAAGAACCTGAGATTATGTTTTACAAAACTATATCTGAAGTTAGGGTTAGCCTGTAAATCATCCTCCCAAATAGGTTGCCCTTTTTCATCCACTGAGTTTTTAATCCCTGTCCAATATCTATAACCTTGTATGTGGTTATCCTGCGGGCTGTACATACGTGGGAAAATGGTACTCAACTCGCTTTTAAAAGTACGACCTTCTTTTGGGCCTAACTCTTCATAAGCATCTTTGCCTTTGTAATACTGCATTGCGCCTTCATCCAATTCGCCATAACTATAGGCATACCAGTATGGGCCATAGGTGAAATAATTATCTCCATATTGCTCACGTGTTACGTAGCTAATCATGGAGTAAATATTATCTGGGTCATTCATATCAATAGGAGGGTTGGCATAAGACCTAATTACTGTAATGGCATAAGATGAATATCCTAAAATTACACTCATCACACATAAAATCCCAAGATTCCACATGATAAGTTTTTTCTTATGGGTGTATATAATCCCCCAGATAATCCCACCTGCTAGCAATGCTATAAAGAATAATACACCACTCCAGAAAGGTAGCCCAAAGCTATTTACAAACATTAAATCAAACCATGAAGCAATCTTTGGCAAAAGCTGAATAACACCTACCTGCACAATGCCCAATGCCACAAAGCCAGCTACTAAGGCTATGATAGTTCCTTTGCGGGTAACATTATATTTTTTGTAATAATATAGAAGCACTACCACAGGGATTACAAGCAATCCTAATAGATGGACACCTATTACAATACCCGTCATATAAAATATCAAAATCATCCAACGCAGATGGTTATGCTCTTCGCTGCGGCGTTCCCATTTTAGCACCAGCCAAAAGATTAAAGCCGTAAAGAAAGATGACATAGCATATACCTCACCCTCTACTGCAGAGAACCAAAAGCTATCAGAGAAATTATAACAAAGCGCACCTACTAACCCAGCACCTAGCACTGCGTATAATGGACCCCTTTCAATATTGTTTTCATCTTTAAAAAGCATTTTTACTGCAAGGGCAGTAATGCTCCAGAACAAAAACAAAATGGCAAATGCAGAACAAATAGCAGAACAACCATTCACCATAATGGGAACCATAGCGCGGTTATCGCCTGCAAAAATGCAGAAAAACCTATTGAGCAAAGCATGGAAAGGAGCTCCCGGAGGATGCGAAACTTCTAATTTAAATGCGGATGGAATAAACTCACCGCAATCCCAAAGAGATACGGTGCGTTCCATAGTGGATAGATAAGTAAATGCAGAAATAGCAAACACCAACCATCCAAGGATGTTGTTGTAGCGGCTGTACTGTTTAAAATTCATGAAAGGTTTTTAAAATATATAAGGTGCAAATATCACTAAAAACTTCTATTTGAGAAGCCTCAATTTTCAATTTGATTTGGATAAAATGAAAATATAAATGAACCCAACAATCTCAGCCAAGGAAATCATAGCTTCGCACTATAGTTTCATACACCAAAATGAAAAAATATTTATTCCTGCTTCTTTTCACTTTTGCAATAAAACAAACCTACTCCCAACCCATGACCCACCACCCAAGCAAAACAATAGTTTTTATTCATGGTTTATTTATGAACCCAAATTCATGGCAACCCTGGATAAAGTATTTTGAAGCTAAAGGCTATGCTTGCTATGCGCCTGCTTATCCTTTTCATGAAGGTAACCCAGCAGAATTGAGGAAGAATATCAATCCAAATCTTGGCAAACTCACCTTTGGACAAGTGATTGAGAGCTTAGCTGCTTTTATTGAGAAACTGCCTGAGAAACCCATCCTCATTGGGCACTCTATGGGCGGGCTTGCAGTGCAGAAACTTATAGAAATGGATAAAGGGGTTGCAGGAATTTGTATTGATGCAGCCCCGCCAAAAGGTATTTTTACTTTTAAGTGGAGTTTCCTAAAAGCAAACCTGCCCACTATTAACCCGTTGAAGGGAGACAAACCCTGCCTGCCTACAGTTGCATGGTTTCATTATGCCTTTTGCAACACTATGACGATGGCACAAACGGAAATTGAATACAACAAATTTGTAGTGCCAGAGAGTAGAAACATCCCACGCAGTAGTACAGGTAATGATGGTAAGATTGATTTTAAAAAGCCTCATAATCCTCTTTTATTTATCGCAGGGGAAAAGGATAACATCATCCCTTCTTCTCTTAACAAAAAGAATTTTGATGCTTACGATGATAAAAATAGCAAGAAGAGTTTTAAAGAATTTGCTGGCAGAACCCATTACCTCTGTGGGCAAGAAAACTGGGAAGAAATAGCAACCTATATTGCGGATTGGATGGCGGCTTTATAATAAGGGAGCTAATAAAAAAAGCCCGCTGCAATTTGCAACGGGCTTCTTTATTTAGTTTAAAATAGAGGGGGCTTATGCTTGCGCCTCTTCTTCTGCAGCAACAACTAAGGTTAATTGCGCTTTTACCTCGCGGTGCAAATCCACAGTAGCGTGGTAAGTACCTAAGGTTTTAATATCCTCTGTAATATGAATTTTTCTGCGGTCAATATCATAACCTGCATCTTTTAATGCATGAGAGATTTGCAGTGTAGTTACAGAACCAAAAATCTTATCTGTAGTACCTACTTTAGCAGTAATCTTAATATTAGTAGAAGCTAAAGCGGCTGCTAATGCTTCTGCATCAGCTTTTACTTTTCCTATTTTGTGCTTAGCTTGTTTTAAATTCTCAGTAAGAATTTTTTTGTTGGTAGGGTTAGCAGTAATTGCCAACTTTTGCGGGATAAGATAGTTCCTGGCATAGCCGGGTTTTACCGTAGCAATTTCATTTTTATAGCCCAGATTGGGTACGTCTTGTATTAATATTACATCCATGGTTTGTCTTTTTTTATTTGTTAATGAAAACCATTATTTAAGTGAATCCGCCACGTAAGGCAAAATTGCAAGGTGACGGGCACGTTTGATTGCGGTAGCAAGCCTGCGTTGATACTTTAATGAAGTGCCAGTGATGCGGCGTGGATACATTTTCCCTTGGTCATTCACAAACCTTAGCATAAAGATAGGGTCTTTAAAATCAATATATTTAATATTGTGTTTCTTAAACCAGCAAAACTTATTGTTCTGCGTTCTCTCTTGTGGAGTGATGTTTATGAAGATGTTTTTATAGTTATTAACTGCCATAATTTTTTCTGTTTAGTATCTTTTAGTGGCTACTTCTTCTTCTACTTTTACCTTAGGCTTTTTGTTTTCTCTATTAAAATCGCCACGCTTTCTGCGTTCGCTAAATTCAATAGCATACTTATCCTGATAAATTGTTAGGAAACGCATAATGCGTTCATCCCTTTTGTATTCAATCTCTAATTTGTTAATCAAATCAGGATTGGCGCGGAACTCTATGAGGTAGTAAAAGCCGGTGGATTTCTTCTTGATTGGATAAGCCAATTTCATAAGACCCCAACTTTCCTCATGCACAATCTCCGCCTGATTACTACTAAGGTAATCTCGGTATTTACCGGCAACTTCTTTCATTTGCTCTTCGGTAAGAAGCGGAGTAACGATGAATATTGTTTCGTATTGTTTCATTTTGTATAAACAAAAATTGAGGGGCAAAGGTAAGGCTAATACCTTATTTGGAGAAATGAAATTTGAATAGGGGAATTAAGCCTGATTTGTATTGATAATCAATTGTATTTTTCTTGATTCTAATATTTATACTTCTCCTTCCACCGTGTTTGCAAAAATCGGCGGGCTTCATCTTCACGCGGATTAGCACCTGGGGTATAGATTTGAGTTCCGGCAATTTTATCCGGTAGAAATTCTTCTTCTATAAAATTATCTTTATAGGAATGCGCATACTTATAGTTTTTGCCATAATCAAGATACTTCATTAGGCGGGTTGGTGCGTTGCGCAGATGCAATGGAACAGGTAAGTCTCCTGTTTTTTTAATGAGAGAAAAAGCGTTTTCAATAGCCATATACGCAGCGTTACTTTTTGCGGAAGTGGCTAAATATATTGCTGCTTGTGATAAGATAATGCGGGCTTCCGGCATTCCGATTAGGTTAACAGCATCAAAGCAAGATGTTGCCAAAAGCAAGGCATTGGGGTTGGCATTACCAATATCTTCTGAGGCAAGAATTACCATTCGGCGGGCAATAAATTTGGGGTCTTCGCCTCCCTCAAGCATTCGTGCCATCCAATATACGGCGGCGTTGGGGTCACTACCCCGCATAGATTTTATAAAAGCAGAAATGAGGTCATAATGTTGTTCTCCTGCCTTATCATAGAGGGCAGCCTTTTTCTGGATTACCTCCATCACCACAGCATCAGTAATTTCAGTATTTTGGCTGGCAACCAGCTCCAATACATTAAGAAGTTTGCGGGCATCTCCACCAGAGAAATGCATGAGGGCAGTAGTTTCTTTCAGTATTATTCTCTGTGCGGAAAGTACTTCATCCATTGCTAAGGCATGGTTGATTATGGCTAATAATTGTTCTTCTGTTAATGATTTTAAAACATACACTTGACAACGGGAAAGCAATGCCGAAATCACTTCAAAAGATGGGTTTTCGGTTGTAGCGCCAATCAGTGTTATGGTTCCTCTTTCTACTGCTCCCAATAAGGCATCTTGCTGCGCTTTATTGAATCGGTGTATTTCATCAATAAATAATATTGCTTTCCCTGTTTGTTCCGCACTTTCAATAACTGCCCTCACCTCCTTAACGCCAGAAGAAATTGCACTCAATGAAAAGAAAGGATGGTTTACGGATTTCGCAAGCAGATAAGCAAGCGTAGTTTTGCCCACACCCGGAGGTCCCCAAAAAATAATAGATGGAATATTACCCGCCTCAGCAGCCTTGCGCAAAACACCATTTTCCCCAACTAAATGTTGCTGCCCAATAAACTCATCAAGCGTTTTAGGGCGCATTCGTTCTGCTAAAGGAGCCAGCATTATTTAAACTTTAGGTTGAGATTTTTTGATTGTTTTTCCTGTCTCGCATTCAGGGCAATCATGGTCTCCTTTAAGTGATTTTCTAAAGGATTTTACCACATAATAAACTGCTCCTGCAAGAATAACAAATGCAACTAAATACTGCCAGTCAAACTTCATGAGTGCTGCATATTTATATAAGGATTATGGAGGCGTTCATGCCCAATATTAGTCTCAGAACCATGCCCACAATAAACCATTGTTGCATCAGGCAGAGTCAATAAATGAGTTTGTATAGAGTGCATTAGGGTATTAAAATCACCTCCCGGCAAATCTGTTCTTCCAATAGATTCATGGAAGAGGACATCACCATTAATCACAAAATTTTGTTCAGAATTATAGAAGGCAATATGCCCTGCGGAATGCCCCGGCACAAACAAAACTTTAAGAGTAGAATTGCCAAAAGTTATTTCATCACCATCACCTATAAAAATATCAGGCATCGGTGATTTTGGTGTTGGCATCCCATAAGTAGAGGCATAAATATCAGCACTTCGTAGGTTTTCAATTTCAGCTTCATTGGTATAAAGCTTAATTTGATATTTATCCATCACAAAGGCATTACCCAAAATATGGTCAATATGGCAATGCGTATTTAGGAGTTTTACGGGAGTTAGTTTCTCTGATTCAATCCATGCAGCAAGAGCACTTCTCTCTCTTTCTGAACTGCACCCAGGGTCAATAATTACGCACTCACCCGTTTCATCAAAAAGAACATACATGTTTTCATAAAACGGGTTAAAGGTGAAAGATTTAATCTTTATCACTTGAGTATCCATTTACAAAATTCATCAATTGTTACTTCTAAATCTAGAGTAATTATTTTGTGAAGCAATCCTTTTGGAAGTGGATCATTAGAATGAACGGGTATTGTAGTTATCCTACCATCTTCGTGTTTCATTCTATGATGAGAACCTTTTATTCTTAAAACAACAAACCCTTTTTTTTGAAGAATCTGTATAAGTTCTTTACCAGATATTACCGGTAGTTTCATGAGGCAATCTTGAACTCAATATCTCTGAAGCCAATAAATTTATTTACAGTATTGTTGTCATCTTCATCCTCCAAACATAATTCTATGACCTCTTGAATATTTTGCATTGCCTCATCTATGGTCTTCCCATAACTATGACACCCTTTAAGCAAAGGACATGAGACAATGTAAAAATCGTCTTCATCCTGTTCTATAAGTATGGGTAAATGACGTGTTTTTTCTATTTTCATGATGATGAAAATCTAAATTACTGACTAATTCTTAACAGCGTACTTCTCCAAAAGATGCTTCATAGTTACTGACTTAGGTCTTTCCAAGGGAAGGCTTAAGTAGCGGTCTAAAATAAGCGAAGCCAATACACCCAAAGAACGAGATACACCAAAAAGGACTGTATAGAAATCATATTCCACCATACCAAAATGAACCAATAATGCACCTGAATGTGCATCAACATTTGGCCATGGATTTTTCACTTTTCCGGTTTCATTAAGCACTCTTGGAACTACTTCATAAAGCAACCCTACTATCTGTACTAAATCATCATTAGGCATATACTTCATAGCGAAATCGTGCTGTGCTGTAAAGCGTGGGTCAGTTTTGCGAAGCACAGCATGGCCATATCCTGGAACAACTCTTCCTTCATCCAATGTTTTATGGATATAGGCTTCAATTTGTTCTTTGCTTGGGAGGCTTACGCCAATTTCTTTTTGCAAATCCAATATCCAACGTATCACTTCCTGATTTGCCAAGCCATGTAGCGGACCCGCAAGTCCGTTCATAGAAGCAGCAAAAGAAAGATAAGCATCACTTAAAGCTGAGCCAACTAATCTTGTAGTATGCGCAGAAACATTTCCTCCTTCGTGGTCAGCATGGATTGTCATGTATAAACGCATGAGTTTTTTAAACTCATCCTGCTCATAACCCAACATATGTGCGAAATTTCCTGCCCAATCTAGTTTAGGGTCAGGAGCTATGTGTTCATTATTTTTATATGTTCTGCGATAAATGTAAGCAGCAAGTCTTGGTAACCTTCCAATAAGAGTCATCACATCTTCATACATATACACCCAGTAATCACTTTTCTTTGCCCCATCGCGGTAGGCTTTTGCAAATACAGAATCGTTTTGCATTGCCATCACGCCAATAGAAAACTGGGTCATTGGATGCGTAGATATTGGCAAAGAATCAAGAGTATCAAAAACATGTTGAGGAATTTCCGCCCTGCTTCTCCAAGATTCAGTAACCATCCAAGCTTCCTCTTCAGTTGGGAGAGCATCCATTAACATTAAATAAAAAGTGCCCTCAGGCATTGGCTCAGTACCTCCAGGTACCTTAGGTATTAATTGCCTTAATTCAGTTATTGAGTAACCCCTGAAACGAATTCCTTCATCTGGGTCTAAGGCTGAGGTTTCATAAAGCAAACCAGTCATTCCTCTCATCCCACCCATTACTTGTCCAATATTATAATCTCCTAAATTTACTTCTGAATAATCTTTTTTCAGTGTTAAGAAATCTTCTTTTATTTTTTCTGCGTGTTGTACAAATTTTTCTTTAAGCCGTTCCATTTTGATGTTTGATATTATGCTTTCTAAGGCGTATTCTACGTTTTATAAATTTGTCGCAAGTTAGCAGTTTTATATAGAAATAATAAAATGAAAGCAAACAAAAAAGCCACGTAGTTAATACGTGGCTTTTTATATATCAAAAAATAGATTTACTATTTTCCTGGTTTGTAATCAGTTTTTCTACCACCCACACGAATCATTGCACAACGGAAACCTAAAGTCGAAAGAGAAAGATTTTGATTTAAGAATCTTCTAGAACCTGGAGATAACCAAAATGCTCTATCATTCCATGCACCGCCTTTGTAAACTCTTGCTTCGTCACTAATTAAGGTTGAGTTTCCAAAATCATACTTTTGGTCCACACCTGTTCTTTCCATTTCATCAGCCTGTCCGCGGTTATCGGCATGACGGTAATTACGGCGAGTTTTGCTTTCTTCATCAGTGACATTTTCATATTGAATTCTACCTAAGCTATCTTTATCTGCAACATAACCATCCTCATTTCTTTTAATTTTTTGGAATATATTTCCTCTATGTGGATTGAAATCAGACATATCTTCAAAGGTCAAAGGACGATAAACGTCTTGAGTCCACTCACTAACATTCCCACTCATATTATAGAGTCCAAAATCATTTGGCCAATAAGACCTAACTGGAGCTGTAATTGAAGCTGCATCATTTGGTAACTCAGAAACGCCGGCATTATCACCTCTTCCACGTTTAAAGTTAGCACGCATTTTACCAATATAGTGTCCTTCATTCATACGGAGAGAAAGACCATCCCAAGAATAGATTCTCCTATCATTGATGTTTTCAAATTTAGCATTTCCTTGTGCTGCTAAAGCTGCATATTCCCACTCAGCCTCAGTTGGAAGTCTGTAATCAGGAAGTAAAATACCATCTTCAGTTTTTATCTTTCTGTTTCCTCCTTGAGTGCCTAAATTTTTCTTTTGTTTTTTAACAACCCCCTCATATTGACCAACCAAGTATGCTTCTGTATTGAAGTTATTATCATCAACCGCAGATGCAGGGTCAGATTTCAAGAATCCTTGCTTAATCATAATTCCTTCGTTAACCCGGTCTGTTCTCCATTTACAGTATTCAGTTGCTTGTGACCAAGTAACTCCAACTACTGGATAGTTTTGGAATGCAGGGTGACGGAAATAATATCTAACATAAGGTTCGTTAAAAGCGAGTGGATCTCTCCAGCAAAGAGTATCAGGTTTTGCCTTTTCGCTTACCTCAGGAAAACTTTGGTAAACCCGGGCTAACCAATAAAGATATTCAAGATAATCAATGTTTGCAACTTCAGTTTGGTCAATGTAATAATCAGAAACAGTTACCCTCCGAGGTACTCCATCAGTTTCAAAAGGCAAATCTTGTTCAAAGGAACCCATTTGGTAAGTTCCACCTGGTATGTAAACTAAGTTAGGTCCGGTTTCTTGCTCTCTGTAATCAAGCTTTTCAAAACCGCCCCATTTTTTATCATTATAATTCCAACCAGTGGTAGAAGATTTTTCTTTGCTACCACATGATGCCAATGCAAGTGAAACACCAGCAACAGCAACTAATATTAAATTCTTTTTAATCATCATAATTTGTGTTTAGAGATATTTTGCAAATAAGAACTGCAAAAGTATAATTTTATTGTGTTTTGAAAATTATTTATTTTGAGATTATAAATCTGGGCAATTTAATTTCTTCCATTTCTTAACCTGACGTGGGTTGTAACTATCAAGTTCTACAATTAATGAGACCTCATGGCTACCACTTGCTGCAGCACGTGCATCAGAAACTGTAAGGTCATAACTATACCCAATTTTTATTCTGTCTTTCTTAACACCAATCAGCGCCATTACTGCATCTGAGTTTGGACGTGTTTGGCGATACCACATACCTACAACGAAATAGTTTTTGATAAGATAAGCACCAAAGTTAACTTGGGTAAACTTTGCCTGACGTTGGAATAAAATGTTTGGAGAAATAAAAGTAGTTGGTTCACGTTTCCAGTTATCAATAGGTATCATCATACCTGCATGCATAGTTAACTTACGAGGTAAAGTACTTGAAGGGTTACCAAAGAAACTTTGTGGAGGCTCTATAATATGATGTACGGCAAATCCACCGAAATATTTTTTTGTAAATGCAACAGCTCCAAAATTAAAATCAGGAATAAAAGCTGTTGACTCAACGCCTCTTGAAGGTAGTTTTTCTTGAGTTGTTCCTTGGCGGATTCCTCTGCGGGCATCTATCTCATCACCAAAAATAAGTTTACTAAAGTCAATGCTTCTTTGGAATGCACTTGCTTGCAAAGCTGCCTTAATAATAAAATAATCTTTTGGATTACTTCCTAGTGTTAGTTGATATCCGTATGCAAGGCTAGCGTAAGTAGTAGAAAGCCTACCATCTCCAGCTTGGTCACGCCAAACTTGGGCACCAATTCCGCCACCAATAGCATCAAAATGTTGGTCATAAGATGCAGCATAGGTTACATAGCTTGCAGAAAGACTTGGCCATTGATTACGGTAGTTTAAGCAAAACCTTGGACCAGGTGTAGCACCTACAAAAGCGGGATTTAGGTATAGAGGATTTGCATAGAACTGAGTGAACTCAGGGTCTTGCGCTTTAAGGTCAACTACTGTTGCCAACCCTAATAAAATTAAGAAGAATAATTTTTTAATTTCTTTTGTCATAATTTTTGTTTTAGCAGTTTTACAATTTTAATATTAGTCTTGCGTTAAAGGTAGCAAATTTCAAAAATAAATTTGATATAATCACTAACCTCAACTAATTTTGTTTACTCTCAGAACCTACAACCAAATGAAAAACAACAATTTTAAATTATTATTTCTCACTATTGCTACCTTAACTTTTTCCGTTTGCAGGGGGCAGTTGTATAATGCTGAATGCAAATTGAAGTGGCAAGTTACTAAAAACACTTCACACCTCGGAAAAAATTTCAAAAATATTT
>JAPLCZ010000261.1 GCA_026391915.1 Bacteroidota bacterium
GAATACGGTATGCCCCCCACGGCAGGATTAGGAATTGGGATTGACCGCCTAAGTATGATACTCACTAACTCCACTTCCATACAAGATGTTTTGTTTTTCCCGCAAATGAGGATGGAGAAGGGAGAGGAAGGAGTGAATGAATAATGAAGAGTGAATGGTGATGCGCAATTTGCCAACTAAACTTTAGCCCTAATTAAATTTGTCTCAGGATTTTCTGATTTTTGTTTTTATTGTATTTGCTATTGCTTACCTCTCTTATGGTAGCCGTGATATTTTGAATAAACTCCTGATAGCTTTTAATATTAAAATCAAGACCAAAGCCTATAAGGATTTTGTGATTTTGTGGCATCCTATATTGATCAATAAATTTCCTTTTTATGTCCTGCTGAATGCAACAGAGCAGGATACCTTTTGTTACCGCACCAGAAATATCATGCGCCATCTTGAGTTTGTGGATGCTGAAGAAGGGGAGTTCATTACAGAAACTATGGAGGTTTGTGTGTCAGCATCATTGGCACAAATCACTTTTGGATGGCAGGATTATCTGCCGCCAAATCTCAAAAAAATTGTTTTATTTAAAGATACCTATTACTCAAATCTTTTTCACAGAGATGTAAAAGGGCTTACGTTTGCCCATCACACCATGCTTAGTTGGCGATATTTCGAGGAGGGCTTTAAAGATGAAACTGATAAGCTAAACCTTGCCTTGCATGAGATGGGTCATGTGCTGTGGGTAAACCGAAAAAGCTACCCTGAGGAAGATGAAGAAATAAAGGAGTGGGAATGGTTTGCAAAACAAGAAATGGCAAAGATGCTTGATAATCCGGAGACGGCATTTTTAAGGGAATATGCAGCCACTAATTTGGCAGAAATGTGGGCTTGTAGCATTGAAACTTTCTTTGAAGCACCAGTGGAATTTAAGCAGAAGTTGCCTGAAATTTATGGTAAAATGGCTAAGATTCTAAATCAAGATATGGCTGGCAGGGTAGGCAAAATAAAGAGAGGAAGAAGTACTATGATATCCTAAGCCATCAGCCTTTTCGTATCCTCTTTTTTCTGACAACCGACAACTGACAACCGACAACTCTTTTCTACCTTTGCCCTATGCAAATTTCTTTCAACCAAATAGGAAAATATCTCAATCATAATTTAACAGCAGCTGAGCTTGCTGAAAAAATAACCAATGTAGGTTTGGAGGTGGAGGAGATTACAAAATTTTCCACAGCTCCATCTGCTATGGAGGGTTTGGTAATAGGAGAGGTGATGACTGTAGCTAAGCACCCCAATGCTGATAAACTCCATTGCACCGAGGTGAATATTGGTGGGGCGGAACTCTTGAAAATAGTATGTGGTGCACCCAATGTTGCAGTGGGGCAAAAAGTAGTTGTGGCGGTGGTAGGTGCGGTTTTGCAACCAACTTCTGGGGATGCATTCACTATAAAAAAATCTAAAATTAGAGGAGAAGATTCTGAGGGGATGATATGTGCTGAGGATGAAATTGGATTGGGCGCAAGTCATGAAGGCATCATGGTTTTGCCATCGGAAACAGAAGTGGGAATACCTTTTATTGATTACCTAAAACCCTATACCGATTACACTATTGAAGTTGCCATAACCCCCAACCGCAGTGATGCCGCCTCACATATTGGTGTGGCAAGAGATGTGGCTGCGTTGATTGGTGGCAAGGTGAAATATCCCACAGTAAAAGAAATAAAAAACACTGCAAGCCCAGAGGTTGAAATAATTATTGAAGATGTGGAGGCCTGCCCAAGATATTCGGGTTTGGTGGTTAAGAATATCACCGTAAAAGAATCCCCTGAGTGGTTGCAAAATGCTTTGCGGGTGATTGGGCTTTCCCCAATTAATAATGTGGTGGATGTAAGTAATTTTGTTTTGCATGAATTGGGGCATCCCCTCCATGCGTTTGATTTGGCTGCAATTGCAGGGAAGAAAATAGTAATTAAAAAAAGCAGACTAGGGGAGAAGTTTATTACTTTGGATAAAGTAGAACGTACCCTCTCAGGCTCTGAATTGATGATTTGCAATGCAGAAAAACCTATGGCTTTAGCAGGGGTTTTTGGCGGAATGGAATCTGGGATTAATCCTACGACTAAAGATATTTTTATTGAGAGTGCTTACTTTGCGCCAACCGGAATTCGCAATACTTCTCGCAAGCATCAGTTGTTTACGGATGCATCTTTTAGGTTTGAGAGGGGCGCTGACCCAAACATTACTTATACCGCTGCCATGCGCTGTGCTGAGTTGATTTTGGAAGTGGCAGGCGGTGAAATTATCCCTTATTTTTATGATGAATATCCAACACCCATCAAAGCCATTGAAGTAAGATTAGATTTTGATTTTGTAAATAAAATCGCTGGCAATCCCATCCCGCAAACTGATATAATTTCCATCTTAAAAGGATTGGAAATGGAGCTATTAGTAGAGGATGCCAATGGCGTAAATGTTCGGATTCCTACTTTTAAAACAGACGTAACCCGCCCAATTGATTTGGTGGAAGAAATCATGCGGATTTACTCTTATGATAAAATCAGTTTTAGCAAACAAGCAAAAACTATTTTGCAGGTGGATAAGAATTATCGCAAAGAGAAACTGAAGAAAAAGCTCAACGGTTTTCTTACAGGGAATGGCTTTTCAGAAGCCTATGTTTTGTCTTTTGCAGGGGAGGAGGAAAACCTGAAGGCGCATGGAGCAATCAATGTTTTAAACCCTATAAATGCAGAGATTGGGCAGATGCGAAACAACATTATTTTGCCTGCACTAAAGAGCATTGCACATAATATTAACCGCCAGCAAACGGATGTAAAACTCTTTGAAATGGGGAGTTATTATTTGCCTGATGACCCAGGCTACAAACAAAAAGATGTGCTGAGCTTATTAGCAACAGGCAACATTAGCCGCGAAAGTTGGAACACCCCAAGCCATAAAGCAGACTTCTATTTTATGAAAGGATTGGCAGAACAAATCCTCAAACTTTGTGGTAAAGAAATTAAGACTTCAGAGAGTTTTGAAAACGAATTTACCTCTTACGGGATTTGCTATAATGGCTTTGCCTACGCAGCTAAAATTGATGATTTGCTGCTAAAGAAAATGGGTATTGATAAAGAAGTATTTTATGTAGAAGTGGATTTAAAACCTTTGTTTAAAGAAGGCAAAAACCAACTGACTTACCAACCCTTAAATAGATTCCCAAAAGTAGAACGCGACCTTTCTTTGGTAGTTCCATCCACCATAAAATATAAAGAGATAAAGAAGTGCATTGCCAGCAATGGAAGTAGCCTCCTCAAAAACATTTTTGTGTTTGATGTGTACCAAGGCAAACAAGTGAAAGAAGGATTTAAATCTTATGCCATACGCATGGAATTGGAAGACCATTCCCAAACCTTGGAAGACAAAAAGGTGGATAAGCTCATGCAAAAAGTGATGGAGGCATTAAAGGCTGATTTGGGTGTGGAAGTGAGGAATTAGAATTCAAATTATTACTGATGAAAAAGAAAATCCGCTACTACCGAATCCTTTGGCTGAAGCATGATTTACCTGCGGGGCTTTCTGTTTTCTTAGTGGCTTTGCCCCTTTGTTTGGGCATTGCATTAGCCAGCGGCGCACCGATTTATGCAGGCTTATTATCAGGTATTATTGGTGGATTATTAGTATCCGTTATCAGCGGCTCTCAGCTTGGGGTTTCGGGGCCGGCAGCAGGATTAACAACCCTTGTGGCAGCCTCAATAATATCATTAGGAGATTATAAAATCTTTCTGCTGGCAGTGATGGTGGCGGGTATGTTTCAGATTGCACTTGGGCTATTTAAACTTGGGGTGATTGCCAATTATTTCCCGTCATCAGTAATTAAAGGGATGCTTGCCGCCATAGGTATTATCCTTATTTCCAAACAAATTCCATTGGCAATTGGTTACAATCAACCCGACTTCTGGAGTTCAGGTTTTCTTCAATTATTCTCCCCTAAAAACTTTCTGGGCAATGTGGAAAATTTTTACCTCCACTCCACCCGTGGGGTTTTTATTATCTCCGCAATTTCCCTTGCAGTATTATTGTTATTGCAACAACCTTTTGCCAAAAAGCTAAAGGTAATTCCTGCCCCTTTATTAGTAGTAATTATAGGCATTGGTTTTAACTTTTTGTTTAAGGAAATGTCCTCCTCATTGGCATTAAAACCTACCCAATTAGTAACTATCCCTGCCAATGTATTTTCAAGTATTGTGTTCCCTGATTTCTCCAAATTTTTCTCAAATATAGAAATCTGGAAAGATGGCATTATCATAGGTTTGTTGGCTACTTTAGAGACCTTACTTTGTGTGGAAGCCGTAGATAAATTAGATACACGAAACCGCATCACGCCTGTAAATAGAGAATTGATTGCACAAGGAATTGGTAACCTCACCTGCGGAATTTTAGGTGCCATACCCATTACTGCCGTGGTGGTGCGGGGCGCTGCCAATGCCAATGCCGGTGGCAGAACAAAACTCTCTGCTTTTACCCATGGTTTGTTTCTTTTATTGGCGGTTTTGCTGGTGCCTTTTGCCCTCAACATGATACCTTATGCCACCCTTGCCGCAATACTTTTGGTAACGGGTTTTAACCTCACCAAGCCCCGCCTTTATGCCAATATGTGGCGATTAGGATGGAAACAATTCCTCCCTTTTTTGTTTACAATAATCGTAATACTGAGTACGGATTTGCTGATTGGTGTGAGCATTGGTCTTTTGATTTCTATTTATTTTATAGTGCAAAATAATTTTAAAGCAGAGTATAAAATCACCAAAACTTTACATCATGATGTAGAGGAATACCTCATCCATCTTAATAGCAATGTAACCTTTTTAAATAAGGTGAAATTGCGCAAAGCATTAGACCAAATCCCTGAATACAGCATACTTACTATTGATGGAAGCCATTGCAATTTTGTGGATTATGATATTTTAGAAATCATCTCCGAATATCACAATAAAGCCCATGACAGACATATTGAGGTTCACCTAATTGGAATAGAGAAGGTGAGTGTAACTGATTTGCATTAAAAGTTAATCCCTTAATTTGCACTTTAATTTTATGCAAACAACTACAGTAATAGAAGCCGGTAAAAAAAGCACCTGCGCCCATCTTTTATATCACAGGTTTATTACCGTGGATTTATTTCTCACAATCTGTTTCTAATGCCACTGGCAGTTTGATTAGCCAGAGTAATATCCTCACCAAAGTTTATTTCCCTAGGGTATTTATTCCCCTTACGCCAGTGCTGGCAAAGTTGGTAGATTTCAGTATTGCGTTTTTGTTTTTGGTGCTCTTTATTCTGTATTATTCTTTTACTGGCAAAGGAGATTTTGCAATAACTCCCAACCTGATCCTCCTCCCATTTATTTTTATAATCATGATGATTTCTGCGGCAGGCTTTGGGTTTTGGCTCTCTGCCCTTGCCTTGCAATACCGTGATGTGCGCTTTGCTGTAAACTACCTTTTGCAGGTGTTGATTTTCCTGACTCCAGTAGTTTATTCTGTGGCATCTTTCAACCAAAACATTGTAGCTAAATATGGCTATTGGGTGAAAGTAATCTATGCACTTTTCCCTATGAGTGGGGTAGTGGAGGGCTTTAGAACTTCCCTCTTAGGCACAGCAAATCCGCAATGGGATTTGCTACTAATTGGTAGCGCATCCGCCATTTTTATCTTTACCACAGGCATGTTCTATTTCATCAAAACAGAACGGGTTTTTGCTGATTTAGCCTAAATAAATGTAATTTTGAACCTTCAATGAAAACAATCGCAGATTTTATTGATGGTGATGAATGTTTAATCATTGCCGAAATAGCACAGGCACATGAAGGCAGCGTGGGCATTGCCCATAGTTATATTGATGCTGTTGCTGGCACTGGCGCACATGCCGTAAAATTCCAAACCCATATTGCAGAGGCCGAAAGTACCCATGAGGATAGATGGCGTGTGGAACCCAAATACATCAATGATAAAAACAGATTTGATTATTGGAAACGCATGGAATTTACCCCTGAACAATGGTCGGGTTTAAAACATCATGCAGAAGAAAAAGGTTTGATATTTTTGAGTTCTGCCTTTAGCCATGAGGCAGTAGAATTATTGGAGAAATTGGGAATGCAAGCATGGAAAATTGCCAGTGGCGAAATCAGTAACGACCCTATGAATGAGGTGATGATGAAAACGGGAAAACCGTTTTTGATTTCATCAGGCATGAGTGATATGGATGAGTTGGAGAGATTGGTTAATAAAATCAAACAAAATAAAAACCCTTTTGCGGTATTGCAATGCACCTCATCATATCCAACAAAGCCGGAAGAGGTAGGCATTAATATGTTGGAGGTTTATAAAGAAAAATTCAATTGCAAAGTTGGTTTATCAGACCATAGCGGTACAATTTACCCATCCCTTGCAGGTGTTGTTATGGGGATGAATGTAGTGGAAGTTCATGTTACTTTCAACAAACAAATGTTTGGTTTTGATGCCGTGGCTTCCCTCAGTTTTGAGGAAATGAAACAATTGGTGGATGGCATCCAATTCATTGAAAAAATGAAAGCCAACCCTATGGAGAAAAATAGTTTTTCTCAAACCAAAGGAGAGCTCCGGAATCTATTTACCAAAAGTATTGTAGCTGCAAAAAACCTCACTAAAGG
>JAPLCZ010000138.1 GCA_026391915.1 Bacteroidota bacterium
AAGGGTAAGTGAGTTACCTAAGGGGATTTATCTTATTCAAATTAATACAGAAGACGGAAGATCATACACAGAAAAAATAATGAAACAATAATCATTATTTAAGATAATTCTATTTGCTAAAATGCCCCTAATGTTAGGGGCATTTTTAGTTTTACAGCTAATACCTTTGAAGAAAATTTTATTCTTCAAATGAAAACCAATTTCTTAATTCTCTTCACCCTTCTCTCACTCTCCTCTTTTGCGCAAAACAAAAAGAAAGCTGATGATAAAAACAAAGACTGGAAAGTAGCCGACCTGCATGGCCCCGCCAAAGATGTTTCTTTTGAAACGGATGAAGGCACATGGATGAATGTGGACGTGAGCCCTGATGGAAAACAAATAGTTTTTGATTTGCTAGGTGATATTTACATCATGCCTTTGAATGGTGGTGAAGCTAAAATACTTTGCGAAGGAACTCCCTTTGAAGTGCAGCCGCGCTTTAGCCCCGATGGCAAAATGATTTCCTACACCAGTGATAGAGATGGTGGAGATAATATCTGGGTGATGAATGTGGATGGCACCAACCCTCATGCTATTTCTAAAGAGAGTTTCAGACTTTGCAATAATGCAGTTTGGATGCCTGATGGTTTGAGTCTGGTAGCTAAAAAACATTTTACTGCAGGCAGAAGTTTGGGCAGTGGCGAGATGTGGCAATACCATATTTCAGGTGGCAGTGGATTGGAACTCACCAAGAAAAAAAATGAACAGCAGGATGTTGGTGAGCCTTGCGTAAGCCATGATGGAAGATATGTTTTTTGGAGTGAGGACATGACCGAAGGACCATATTTTAAATACAACAAAGACCCCAACCCCGGCATTTATGTAATCAGAAGATTGGATACCAAAACAGGAAAGATTGAAGATATAATCGGAGGTGCAGGAGGCGCCTGCCGTCCACAGATTTCACCTGATGACAAGTTGATGGCTTTTGTGAAAAGAGTGCGCTTGCAATCGGTACTTTACATCCATGATTTAACAACTGGAGAAGAGTGGCCAATTTATACAGACCTTAGCCGTGACCAACAAGAAACATGGGCAACCTTTGGTGTTTATACAGGCTTTAATTGGACACCGGATGGAAAAAATATCATCATTTGGGCAAAAGGAAAAATAAGAAAAATTGATGTTCAGAAAAAGACTGCCGAGGTAATTCCTTTCAAAGTAAAAGTACATCAAATAATCACTGAGGCAGTGAAATTTCCGCAGGAAGTAGCACCCAAAACTTTTGAAGCAAAGATGCTTCGTGATGTTGTTACTTCCCCTAATGGAAACGCTATTGTGTTTAATGCTGCTGGACATATCTACCTAAAAAAATTACCTAACGGCACACCAGAAAGACTTACCAAAAATGAGTTTTTAGAATACTTCCCTTCCTTCTCTGCTGATGGAAAAAATGTTGTGTATGTTGGGTGGAATGACTCCGACTTAGCAGCCATTTACACAACGGCTGCAATGGTTGGGGGCACACCAACTATTAAAAAAATCACCACCGAAAAAGGCTTTTACTATTCGCCTTCTTTCTCAAAAGACGGCAGCAAAATCCTTTTTTATAAAGGAGGTGGAGATGGAATTCTAGGCAATGCTTTTAGCTTGAATCAAGGTATTTACTGGATGGATGCCAAAGGTGGCAAAATGAATTTTATTACTGATGAGGGAAGCAATCCGCAATGGAGTGCGGATGGGAAATCTGTTTATTATTCCGCCGGAAAAACTTTAAAAACCATAGACCTTGAGAGCAAAGAAATCCATGCGCTTTACTCCTCCCAATATGGTAAAGATTTCACTGTTTCGCCTAACGGAAAATACATTGCGTGGACGGAACTCTTCAACGCATATATTGCCCCTTTCAATACCACAGGCAGCGTTATTGACCTCAGCGCTGGCACCACATCTTTCCCTAATTATAAACTGACACGTGATGCCGGAACCTGCATACATTGG
>JAPLCZ010000066.1 GCA_026391915.1 Bacteroidota bacterium
GCTTTCCTTTTTGAGGCGGTATTGAATCAAGTCTTTTATGGTGATTAACTTTAAATCAAAGTTTTTTGCAATCTCAATTAAATCAGGTACACGCGCCATGGTGCCGTCATCATTCATGATTTCCACCAAAACCCCAGCAGGCTCAAATCCTGCTAGCCTTGCTAAATCAATAGTTGCCTCGGTATGGCCCGCCCTTCTTATCACCCCACCTTCTTTTGCTTTGAGAGGGAAAATATGCCCAGGCCTTGCAAAATCTTCAGGTTTTGTATCAGGATTAATTAACGCAAACATTGTTTTAGAACGGTCTTGTGCAGAAATGCCGGTGGTACATCCATGCCCTTTCAAATCAATACTAACTGTAAATGGGGTTTCATGTAATCCGGTATTTTCTGATACCATTAAATCCAGTTTTAGTTCTTCGCAACGGCTTTCTGTAATTGAAGCGCAGATTAGCCCCCTGCCAAACTTTGACATAAAATTAATTACCTCTGGCGTAGCATTTCTTGCGGCGGTGAGAAAGTCACCTTCATTTTCGCGGTCTTCATCATCAACCACAATTACAAGTTTTCCTTTGCGGATATCTTCTATGGCTTCTTCAATAGTATTAAACGGGCTATTGGTACCGTTCAGTGGGTTTCCAGACATTTGTTTTTACTCCTTTTAAAAATTTGAAAAGCCCAACCAAGAGTGCAAGATTCATTAAATAGAAATGACTTACAAACCTCAGCAGGCTATTGTGTATATTTATTTTTTTTAATAATTCATCTAAAACAGGAAGCAATAATAAAATCAATTGTCCCCAAAAACAAA
The DNA here is from genome assembly GCA_026391915.1 of Bacteroidota bacterium. Classification (GTDB taxonomy): domain Bacteria; phylum Bacteroidota; class Bacteroidia; order CAILMK01; family CAILMK01; genus JAPLCZ01. Next base: position 811 of record JAPLCZ010000066.1, read on the forward strand.
GCTTATAAAACTCCCCTGAGTAAGAAAGTTTATAGCTTGAAATCAATGTTGAAGCAATTAGCAATGGTCCAAACCAACGGATAACTTTATGTGAGAAAAAGCAAAAAGCCAATCCTGAAAACACATTGCTCAACAGCCCATAAAACCTAGATAGATTCTGAAAGTTGCCAATAGATATTCTGATTTTGCGCCTGAACTCTTCTGTTATTTTATTGGAAACATCTTCGCTGCAAGTGGCATCCAACTCATTTATTGCTTTGCCCCCTTTGCGCAGGCAATGCATGGTGATATAAAAATCATCCATGAAAAAGCGGGGCGGAACTTCTGCATAATGTGTTGCCCTTACGGAATAGCAACCGCCAAATGCCCCTATCATGCAGCCCCAAAGAACCCCCTCCTGATACTTAAGTTTATTCTCACGGCTTAGGTATGTTTTTTCCTGATGTGAAATCCCATCATGCTTTATATCTGTATTAATGATATTGCCCCCCACCAATGCAATTTCAGGGTTTTTGTAATGCTTCACCAGATTATAAATAGTATCCTGATGAAAGAAAACGTTGGCATCCGTAAGTATAAAAACAGGATGGGTTGCCATTCTTGATAGCTGATTAATAATCCCTGCCTTACCTGTCCTGCCCTGGAAATGCACCAACTTAATTTGAGGAAATTCTGCCGCCAACTTCTCTACTATAATATTAGTAGCATCGGTGGAGGCATCTGACCCTATCAGGAATTCAATTTTCTCTTTTGGGTAATTGGTATTGAAAGTAGAAGTGATTTTTTGCCCTATCACCTTATCCTCATTATAGGCAGCTAAGAGGATGGAGACAAAAGGCAAATCATCATCTATACTATTATATATATGCTGATTTTGTTTTTTCCCTTTCGCCATTACTTGCAACAGCCATGGGAAAAGCAAATAGCTATGGAACATCAACAGTACAGAACTCCAAAAAACGCAAAGCCAAAACATAGTTAGTTGATAGTTGTTGGTTGCCGGTTGTTGGTTATGAGTTTTTGATAAAAACCCAATACCCTTTGCACTGAGGCCGTATTATCATATTTTTCCTCTGCTAGTAAGCGGGCATTATTCCCCAATTCTTCTGCTTTGGTTTTGTTGGCTAAAAGCAGATTTACCGCTGCCGCAAAACCCTTTGGGCTATCCGCAATTAATATGTTTTTGCCATGGGTGCATTCTATCCCTTCCGCACCAATAGTTGTGGAAACTATTGCCTTACCCATTGCCATACCTTCAATAATTTTTATTCTCATGCCACTGCCTGATTGCAAAGGTACAATCATTATCCCGTGGCTATTCATAAACGCCATAGCATCCTGCACCTCGCCCTCTACTATAATATTAGGTGATGGTTTTAGGTGCAGATTTTCCTTCACATTCCTCCCTGCAATATGGCAGTTGGCAGTTGGGTTTGCCTGATGAATCCCCTCCCAACAATTTTCCATAAACCATTCCACAGCCTGTATGTTGGGCAGCCAATTCATAGCGCCAAGGTGAAACACAGAGCCCCAATCCGTTTTGGTGAGGTCAATTTTATATTGCGCTACTTCCAAACCGGTAGGTGAGGTAAGCATTGGTTTTGTGCAACCCAAATCCCTAAAAAGTCCTTCATCAATAGTAGTGATAGGCACTATAGCATCCACCTTATTGAGCAGTGCTACTTCATAATTCTGCATGCGCTTAGCAAGCAGATTTACATAGTATTTTTTGAGAGGATTCCCCTCTGCTGCTGCCAGCCTTTCCCAAATTAAATACTCAAGATTATGAGCACGCAACACAATTTTCGCTTTGCTGTGCTTTCTAATTGTATCCAAATAAATACTGATGTGCAACCCCTCCAGATGGATAACATCAAACTCCTGAGATGTTAACATTGCCACCAACTTCTCCTCAAACTCCTTGGCATAAAACCGTTGGATATTATAACTCTCCTGTGTAAAGATATTCTTAAAAGCCCCCCAAGGCGTAACCTCGGTATCAATAGACACTGCCTCAAAACTCTTTAGCTGTCTGAAAATCTCCGGCAACTTTTCCACCTCATAAAAATGCTTTTTGGTATTGAGGCTAAGCACCTCCACCTCCTCACCTGCCTCCACAAAACCCCTCATCATATTATAGGTAGCAATAGCACCCCCATCATGCGTGGGGTATGGGATACGGTTAAATAATTGGAGGATGCGCATGTAGTTGTAGGCGCAAAGTTAGGGTTATCATTCAGGGATAATTGGAACTATCATTCAGAATTCCAATTAAAAACTTTCAATAATACCTAAAGGAAATATGCTTTCATCAATTAGCTTTTTTACTTAAGTAATTTCCCAAGAACTACCTCAAAAGAAGTCTCCATCAATCTGCAAAGAGTTGGGTTTTTATCCTTCACCTCAACCATTGTTTTGCGAATTGTTTCTGATACATCAGTAAAGATTGCCTCATCTGTAAGTATTGCATTGGGCTGCATGAGGTAAGCAAATACTCTTGCCATTCCACAGTTGGCAATAAAATCTGCAACCACCGCAAAGTTTTCATCAGCATAGGCAGCCGTAGCTCCAAAGAAAATTTCAGGATCAGCGAATGGGACATTAGCGCCACAACTAATTACTCTTACATCTTTCATTCTTTTTAAGTTGTCTTTAGTGACCAATCTTGATGAAGCGCCAGGTATAAAAATATCAGCAGGCACATCCCAAATTCTATCATTAACTGACCCATAAGGCAGCATATTAGGTACCACTAAAGTGTTCTCATGCTTATTCATATAAAGCTGACGAATTACATTCATTGAGCATCCCTCTTCATTAATAAGCCCACCGTGTCGGTCAATAATTCCAACTATTTTAACGCCGTTTTGAGCTAAGTAATATCCTGCTGCAGAAGCCACATTTCCCCAACCTTGTATAATGGCCCTTTTATCCGCCAAGGTTTCACCTTTCCATAAATCATAATAGTGTCGTACCGCTTCTGCCACCCCCCAGCCAGTTATCATATCAGAAACCGTGTATTTACTTTCTAGATTTGGAGAATATCTTTCATCAGTAATAACCCTACTTACACCTTTTTGCAACTGTTCAATAATCTTTAATCTATCTTCCGGGGTAGGAGAAAAATGTCCCATCAATACACCCTCCTGCGGATGCATTAAACCAAATTCATGAGTAATGGGGATAACCTCTTTTACCTCCTCTACATTTAGGTCTCCACCTGTACCATAATAAGTTTTAAGGATGGGCATTAAAGCTTTATACCACCTTCTTAAAACTTCTTCTTTTCTTGGGTCAGAGGGGTCAAAATTAATCCCTGATTTTGCACCACCTATGTTAGGACCACTTACTGCAAACTTGATTTCCATTGTTTTGGCAAGGGAAAGCACCTCATTCCTATCCAATCCTTCTCTCATGCGGGTGCCGCCTCCTGCTGCGCCTCCGCGTAATGAATTTATCACCATCCAACCTTTTGCACCAGTGGGTGCATCATTCCATTCAAAAACAATTTCTGGAGATTGATTTTCAAATTTTTTTAATAGTTCTAACATTTAATATATTTCTAAATTTTGTGCGGCAAAGGTATCTCAATTCTTAAGAATTAATTTGAAAAACAGATTTCTAACTACCTTTATGTTTGATTAATTTTTTAGTTGAATTATTGTCCTTGATTTTTTGAAATCAGAAAAAACAAAAGCCCCGAATTGCTTCAGGGCTTTTGCGTTTTCTAAAATGTGGTGCCTCCAGGAATCGAACCAGGGACACAAGGATTTTCAGTCCTTTGCTCTACCAACTGAGCTAAGGCACCAGCTCCATTTTGGAGGTGCAAAACTAACCTTAAACCCCTTCTACTGCAAATTTTTTACGGCTAATTATCTCTGTGGGTATTTTCTGCACCCAAATCACCGCCACTTAAAATATTTTATGTAGGTTTGAAAGCCTAAAGCACCCCCTCAATTTTACATATGCTAACCCAGCAAATTGCATTTATACTTTTACTAATAGCAGCAATCTATACTGCTTACCGTAGCACCCGCAAACTCATCCGTAACATTAGCCTTGGCAAACCTATGGAGGCAGTGGATAGAGTGAATGAACGAATAAAACTGGTGGTGCTTAATGCCCTAGGGCAGCGCAAAATGTTTACACGCCCTATCCCGGCTATACTTCACTTTTTTGTGTATGTGGGTTTCGTGATTATCAATATAGAAGTGCTTGAAATTATACTGGATGGCATCACTGGGCATCACCGTTTATTTGCCCCAATCCTTGGAAGGTTCTATCCAATCCTCATTAGCAGTTTTGAATTTTTGGGTATCATGGTTTTGCTTAGTTGTGCAATATTACTCTACCGCAGAAATGTGCTAAAAGTAAAAAGGCTAAACATGCCGGAGCTATCCAACTTCCCGCGCATTGATGCCAATATTATTTTGGTTACAGAGATAATTTTGATGTCAGCATTCTTGCTTTTGGATACCGCAGACCTCAATCTCCAAGGCAAACATGAGCACTATATTGTTACAGGCAATTTCTTTTTCAGCGGAATGTTTAAACCTGCTTTGGCTGGCTTATCTGTTCCTGCTTTGGTGGTGTTGGAGAGGATTGGTTGGTGGTTTCATATCATTGGGATATGTGCTTTTGCTAACTATCTGCCTTACTCCAAACATCTGCATATTATCCTCTCATTCCCCACCACTTTTTATAGTAAATTAGAGAGTAAAGGCAAAATGCAAAACATGCCTGATGTGGAAAGAGAAGTTCAGATAATGTTAAACCCAGCGCTTGCCTCCAGCGCAGAAGCCCCTACGGAAGTAGGGAGATTTGGTGCTAAAGATGTGATGGATTTATCACGCAGAGATTTATTGGCTGCCTATAGCTGCACTGAGTGCGGAAGATGCACAGCAGCTTGCCCTGCTAACATTACAGGGAAACTTTTATCCCCCAGAAAAATTATGATGGCAACCCGTGACCGCAGTGAGGAAATAGGAAGAAATCTTGACGCCAAAAAAGATATCAATGATGGCAAATCTCTACTTGGAGATTACATCACTCAGGAAGAGATTTTAGCCTGCACCTCTTGCCAAGCTTGTGTGGAGGCTTGCCCTATAAACATTGACCCGCTTTCTATTATCCTTCAATTAAGGAGGTACACAATTATGGAAGAAGCCAAATCACCAAGTGGTTGGAATGCAATGTTTGGCAATATAGAAAACAACCAAGCGCCATGGCAATTCTCCCCTTCAGATAGATTTAAATGGGCAGAGGAAGAGTAGAGGGTATTTGAAGATGTGTTGATTTGAAGATGTGGGTGAAGGTTGCTGTCATGGCGAGGCGCGAAGCCATCTCACATTTAATCTGGAGGTGGCTTTATGCCTCGCCATGACACATACGAATTGATGGGTTTCACATCTTACTTTCTTCAAATCTTAACATCTTCATATCCCAAAAAACAAAACTCCCCGTACCTTTAACAGATACGGGGAGCCTTTAATAAAATTCCCTCATTTATAAAGTTACCGCTTTATAAATTTCTTTGTAGTGGCATTGTCGCCATCTATAAGTTTTATAAAGTAAAGCCCATTGGCAAGGTTACTAATATCTATTTTATAAATATCACCCACTGAGGTGATATGCTGTTTTAACAATGTTTGCCCTGTTATATTTACTATTTCAATATCACCTTTTGCAGATTCTATTGTTATAAAATCATGTGCAGGGTTGGGGTAAAGTTTCAGATAACTTAAATCATTTGTGGATGGGTTTTCAATAGCAGTTAGCTGCCCGTACACAAATCTACCTTTGGCATCTGCACTTGCAATACCACCACTATTAATAGCTCTTATGAAGAAAGTGTGGCTATCCTGTTTCAAATTACTATTCAAGGGGATATCAACTGTTAAATCAATACTGTCTGCCGGGTTGGGTGTAAAAGTAATAGTAGTTCCTTTACCAACTGAATCATTTTTATCAATAAAATACTCTAAGGTTACTAAAGGTTGAAAAACATTATCTCTATTTGAATTAAAGACATAAAATGGTGCACCTTCAGCAAAACCATTTGTCCCATCACTATA
>JAPLCZ010000113.1 GCA_026391915.1 Bacteroidota bacterium
TGAGCTATGAAGGGCTCAAAAAAATTTAGAATAACTTTTTCTACTTACACACTTTGAGGGATAGTACCTTATAAAGATATATTATAATGAATAAAAATACTTTTCATATGTATTATTACATTCTTTTATTCATTATTAACACTATAAATGCATTATATAATCTTTATAATGTACTATATAATGCTTATAGTATATTATGGAATCCCTACACTGTATTATAGAATCCTTATAATGTACTATAGAATCTTTACACTATATTATGGAATCCCTATGCTGCACTATGGAGTGCTTACGCTGTACTAAAGAATCCTCCTGATGCACTAAGGAATCCTTATAACGCACTATAGAATCCTGATACTGCACTATGGAATGCTTGCAGTGCACTATAGAATGCTTATAGCCTGTATCAGAATAGTTTTGTTGGGCATAGGAGGTATCAAAAGGTGAATTTGATATTATCTTTGATATACCAAAATTAAATACACTGCTATGGCTAAAATTATTAGTCAGGATGAAGCGGATGGGCTGAACCTGACACCCCAAGGGAAAAAGAACAAAATAAGGTTGCTTATTTTGAGTTTAAACGTAGGGCAAATCCTCTACATCAGCAGGGCTGAGTTTACATGGAAAGGCCGCAGCCCCTCTCTTTTTTGCAACGCCTTGGAAAAGGAGGGCAAAGGCAAATTTGAGGTTTTTAAAGATGAGAAAAAAGGGTGGGTAGTGAAGAGGGTGGAGTAGGGGAGGAGAATTATGGAGTATTGCAAAACGATGTTTTGCTGACGAAGGGGCGGAGTCGGGAGCCCCCCGCCCAACTGTGTAAGGAGGAGGGGGTGTGCTGGGGGGAGAAACAAAAATTTGGAGTTTATATTTATTTTATAGAGTTTCGCAAGACAATAATTGAGGTTCACCATGCTACATCGCTTACCTATATTCTTCTTTCTATTGTTACTAAGTATTAGTAATTCTTTTGCACAAGGAAGGTGTTTGGTAAGTAACGGAGCTTTTAATGTCACAAATTCAACATTCGGCATTAACATTCAAAGGGGTGCTGCTAAGCCTTGGGAGTGCTTATCTAGCCAATCTAATAGTGCAGTTGCATTATGTAATATTAAAAGCAAGTCTGCTTCATATTCAGTTATATTAGCTGGAGGAAGGGATGCACCAAGCCCTTATAGGAACCCATATTATAGTGGTGCAGTTGGGCAGCCCTTAGTTGCGCCTTTAGTACCTAATAAAAAGTATGCTTTGCATTTTTGTGGTTATCACTATAATACAATTAAAAACTCTGCTGGAAACTGGACATCCAACGGTGCTGGGAGAGTTTGGGTTGTTTTCTTTGATAAAAGTGATGTTAAATTTGCTAACCTTAGAACGAAAAACGGTACTGGTTTAAGCGGAATTGATTTAGAAGCAATTACAAATAAAAAGAAACTCACCAATTTCAATTTTACAAAGTACGATACTTCTGCATGGCGTTGTAAAGACACATGTTTTACGGTGACAAAAAAGTGGGATTATGTTGCCTTTTATTTAGAAGCTACTGACCATAATTTAAATATTTATTTAGATGATGTTGCCATTAATGAAGTAAAACCAGATGCAGGTAAAGATAAAGATACATGTGTAAAAAGGAACTCTACGGTTGCAGTTAAAATTGGTAAGCCTACTTGCAGTACTTTTATGACGGAGAATATAACATATGAAGTTGACCCAACTGGTTTTCCTACTTTTCCTAATACAGCCTCAAGTTTACCAATAACCCTTACATTTAATAGTGTGTTATCCAACCCTACTGTTTATAGAGAAAGTCACACTGTTATAATTAGGCGTAGTTTAGGTAATTGTGAGGATTTTGATACAGTGGTAATAACCTTTAAACCAAGACCAGAAGCAATACTATTAAAGGATACAGTGATTTGTGCACCACCAAATAGTTATAAATTAACTGTAATAACCAACCCGCCTACCCCACCAAACTTTAAATACTTATGGAGTACAGGTGATACTACAGATACTTTTACAATACGCAAAAGCGGTAGATATTATGTACGCGTAACTGATACCAACGCCTGCTACACAGATACCAGCCAAAAGATAACTTTCAGACCCGAAATAATATTGCCTGAGGACACAACCCTTTGCACCAAAGCCCTACAAAAAGGGCTAAAACTAAAAGTAAAAAGTGGCTATGTGGAATACAAATGGAGAAAGGACACGAAAACAAGTACAGTACTCAGGACTACAGATACTTTTACAGTATTTACTCCAGGCAGATATTGGATTTATGTAAA
>JAPLCZ010000069.1 GCA_026391915.1 Bacteroidota bacterium
CACTCATCACTGCACCATTCATTTTCTCCATAAGTCCTTTTACATACGGGTCACTTTTTAGGAAAGGTGTTGGATCATGGATAAAAGCATGAAGCTTTTTAGTATCCTTCCAACGGCTGAGCACTCCTGTTAAATCAGGGCCTACTTTCTTTTTGCCAAGCTCATGGCAACTGGTGCAATTGGCTTTAAAAAGTTTCTCACCGTTGGCTTTATCCTCTGCGGCATTGGCTACAGAAACGGAAAAAACAAAAAGCAGAGCTATACTTAGTCTGCTGATTAAACGCTGTAATGATATCATCATCTTGATAGAAAACAAAGGGGTTTACTTGCCGCAAAGCTAACTCCCTTTCATTTTTAATGGAAGCATGAAATGCATTTTTTTTCTTGCACCATTAATTTAGAACCAATTAAAATTGAAATGGAGGATTTTTGTTAAAGAAATTTATACAAAAAATTTGAAATTGGTTGAATTTTCGGGTTGCCTAAAATTGTTAGAACTTCATTCAGATAAGTGCTCAATCAAATTTATAAGTTGATTCCCTTTTCAATTTAGCATGTCTTAATTTCGCCCCATAATTCAACAATTTTAAGACAATCTTTTTTATCCATGAATTGGTTTAAACGAACTTTCAGTTACTCCATAGGCAAGAAATTAATCATGAGCCTTACAGGGCTTTTTCTTGTTATATATCTTATAGAACATGCTATAGGTAACTCTCTCCTTTTCCTAGGTGATGGAGGCGAAACCTTTAATGAATTCAGCCATTATATGGCAGGCAACCCAATAATAAGAGTGATTGAAATAATCCTTTTTGCAGGGATACTTTTCCATGTGTTTGATGGGTTTTATTTATGGTTCCAGAACCGCGGGGCAAGACCTATAAAATATGATGCACATAAACATCATGATAAAGTAGCATGGAGTAGCAGAAACATGATTGTGAGTGGAAGCATTGTTTTAATTTTCCTGATTGTGCATCTCAAAACTTTCTTCTATCCTTACCGTATTGTGCATAGCGTTCCGGATTTATATCAGGCTACTGTGGATGCTTTTAGCAGTACAACTTATAGTGCCTTTTATGTATTTGCTATGGTGCTTTTGGGCTTGCATCTCCACCACGGATTTGCATCTGCATTCCAGACTTTAGGCATGCGCCACCCAAACTATTATGGAATGATAAAAATGCTGGGGATGATTTTGGCAGTTGGCCTAAGTGGGATATTTGCCGCCATGCCAATATATTTTCAATTAGCTAAATACTTAGGATAAGAAAGGTGACTAAGGCGCAAACATATCAAAGTATTCTGGATTATTTTAAAGATAAACCAGTGAGTAGGATTGCAATTTTTGGTTCTTATGCAAGGAACGAAAATACCTCCACCTCTGACATTGATATCCTCCTTACTCCAGAAAAACCAATTGGGTTAATTGGTCTATCCCGCTTTCGCCTTGACCTTGAAAATCTCTTAGGAATTCATGTTGACCTTGGTACTGAGAACGGATTATCTGCATTCATAAAACCCCATATAGAAAAGGATAAAATAATAATTTATGACAGAAAGGGATAAAGTTAGATTACTACATATCCTCTTAGCCATAAATACAATAAATAGTTTTGTAGAAGGAATAACAATAGTGCAATTTCAAGATGATTTACTCAGGCAATCCGGCGTTACTAGACAATTAGAAATAATTGGTGAAGCAGTAGCAAACATCTCAGAAGAACTAAAAATGAAATATCCAAAAGTGAATTGGAGAGAAATAAAAGATTTTAAAAATTTACTAATACATAAATATTTCAGAGTAGATTCTATGGAGCTATGGGCAACTATAGTTGATGATTTACCTGATTTGAAATTTCATATTGAAACAATTCTTGACACAAACTTTGAACATTAAACTTTAAACATTGAACCAAAAAAATGTTAGATTCTAAAATACCAAAAGGCGATATAAAAGACAAATGGGCTAACCATTGTTTTGATGTAAAACTCGTAAATCCTGCCAACAAAAGGAAGTTTGATATTATTGTGGTGGGGACGGGATTAGCAGGGGCAGCAGCAGCAGCATCTCTTGCAGAATTGGGCTATAATGTAAAAGCATTTTGTTTCCATGATTCAGCACGAAGGGCGCATAGCGTAGCTGCACAAGGTGGTGTAAACGCAGCCAAAAATTATAAGAATGAGGCTGATTCAGTTCGCCGTTTATTTTATGATACTATAAAAGGTGGTGACTTCAGAGCCCGTGAAGCCAATGTGCATCGCCTTGCCGAGGTGAGTGTAAATATCATTGACCAAGCCGTGGCGCAAGGTGTTCCCTTTGCCAGAGAATATGGTGGATTATTAGATAATCGTTCCTTTGGTGGGGCGCAGGTATCACGTACATTTTATGCCAGAGGGCAGACGGGTCAGCAGCTTTTATACGGAGCAGTAAGTGCCCTTAACAGGCAAGTAGGTTTGGGTAAAGTAAAACTCTACACCCGCCATGATATGCTTGATGTAGTGATGATAGATGGGCAGGCAAGAGGCATCGTTACACGTGATATGGTGAGTGGAGAAATCACTTCTCACTCTGGTCATGCAGTAGTGCTTGCCACCGGTGGATACGGAAATGTTTTTTATCTCTCAACCAATGCAAAAGCATCCAACGCCACTGCCATTTGGAGGGCACATAAAAAAGGAGCTTTCTTTGGCAATCCGTGCTTCACACAAATTCACCCAACATGTATTCCTGCCTCAGGAGATTATCAATCAAAACTTACTTTAATGAGTGAGAGTTTGAGGAATGATGGAAGGGTTTGGGTGCCACTAAAAGCGGATGATAAACGCAGTCCTGAGACGATTCCAGAAAATGAAAGAGATTATTTTTTAGAGAGAAAATATCCTGCATTCGGTAACCTTGTTCCGCGAGATATTGCAGCCAGAAATATTAAAGAAGTTTGTGATGAAGGCAGAGGTGTAGGCCCCAACAAACAGGCATCATACCTTGATTTTGCAGAGAGCATTAAACGCCTTGGTGAGGATACCGTAAGGGCGCGCTACGGAAATCTTTTTGAGATGTATGAAAAGATAACAGGAGAGAACCCATACAAAACTCCTATGCGCATTTACCCTGCGGTGCATTACACCATGGGTGGGCTTTGGGTAGATTATAATCTTATGACTACCATACCCGGTTTGTATGCTACAGGGGAAGCCAATTTCTCTGACCATGGCGCTAACCGTTTAGGTGCTTCTGCCCTTATGCAGGGTTTGGCTGATGGATATTTTGTAGTACCTGTAACCATAGGGAATTATTTAGCGACTCTTGGTTTTAATAAGATAGATGAAAATCATCCTGCCTTTAAAGAAGCGGTTGATAAAGTGAAAGAAAATACCAAATTACTTATCGGTATTAATGGCAAACAAACCCCTGACGAAATCCACCGCAAACTTGGAAAGATTATGTGGGATAATGTGGGCATGGCACGTAACAAAGAAGGGTTGGAGAAAGCCATCGCTGAAATCAAAAAACTAAAAGAAGAATTCTGGAGTGATGTAAAAGTAATGGGCACCAACGAAGAAGTAAATGAGCAGTTGGAAAAAGCAAATCGTGTGGCTGATTTTATAGAACTCGGGCAGTTAATGGCAGAAGATGCTTTAGCAAGAAACGAATCCTGCGGCGGGCATTTCCGTACCGAATACCAAACTGAAGAAGGTGAAGCACAACGCGATGATGAAAACTTTATGTATGTATCTGCATGGGAATACAAAGGCGATGGCGCACCCGAAACTTTGCATAAAGAAGCCCTTGAATTTGAATACGTGAAACCAAGCCAAAGGAGTTATAAATAGTTCTTAATTATCTCAACAACAAACTAAGAAATGGAATCTTTAAACCTAACCTTAAAAATCTGGAGACAGAAAAATACCAACGATAAAGGAAATTTTGTTACCTATAAAGTAAATAATATTTCTACCCACGCTTCTTTTTTAGAGATGCTGGATATCCTTAACGAAGACCTCATCCATAAAGGACAAGACCCTGTTGCTTTTGCCCATGATTGCCGCGAAGGAATTTGCGGGAGCTGTGGTTGCATGATTAATGGCAGAGCCCATGGGCCGGAAAGCGGTACGGCTACCTGCCAACTTCATATGCGTAAATTTAAGGAAGGGGAAACCATTACCATAGAACCTTGGAGAGCTAAAGCTTTCCCTGTTTTAAAAGATTTGGTGGTGGATAGAGGTGCCTTTGACCGCATCCTCCAAAAGGGCGGTTATATTTCAGTAAATACGGGTGCAGCACAGGATGCTAATCAAATTCTTGTAGGCAAAATAGTAGCGGATGAAGCCTTTACTGGTGCTGAATGTATTGGTTGTGGTGCATGTGTGGCTGCCTGCCCAAATGCATCAGCGATGTTGTTTGTGGGAGCTAAAGTTTCTCAGTTAGCATTGCTGCCACAAGGTGCACCTGAGAGAGCAAGCCGTGTAGAAAATATGGTAATGCAAATGGATGATGAAGGCTTTGGTAACTGTACAAACATTGGTGCTTGCAGTGCTGAGTGTCCTAAAGAAATTGGGCAACATCATATAGCAAGGTTGAACAGAGAATATCATATTGCCAAACTTACTTCTGCGGAAGAAGGGGCTGTTGGATAATAGATTTGACAACTTTTAGAAAGTTGTCAAATCTTAAGCAAAATAAAAAGGGGATGAAACTTTAAGTTTCATCCCCTTTCTTATTTATAGAGATTAGATAAAACTATTTTACTTCACCTCAAATCTAGAATGCTGTAAAACCCCCTTATTGTTATTAATGTTAAGAATATAAACACCTTTGGCAAAAGAAGAAACATCAACAGAAAACTGATTAGCTCCTAAAGTAATATGTTGCTTATTACTGATAATAGTCTTACCCGTGATATCAGTAACATTCACCATTACATCTGCATTGATGGTGCTATTAATATTTGCATTGATAACTGAGGTGGCAGGGTTTGGATATACTACTAAACCATTAACCAACTTAGTGTTTGCATCAGCAACTGAAGTAACTACAGAGGTTTGGGTAACCACAATTTCTATATTGCTAATATCGTAATTAGCATCGGAAATACTGATGGCGGCAGGCATAGTAACAAGCCCAGTAAACTCAGTATAAATTTTATAATTTCCGTTGGCAATATCAGTGAAAGTAAAGTTGCCATCCACATCAGTTGTTGTCCACTCAACTATAGAGTCTTTATCATCCAATAGCAAAACCTCTAAGTCTTCATCTGCCATCTTTTTGTGTTTGTTTTTCACGTGGCCTTTTGCTTTTCCTTTCCCTTTATGGTTTCCATTTTCATGCAGGTGAATATCTTTATGCTCTGCGCACCCATTATAAATTTCTATCACATTTCCTTTTCCCCAACGGGTAGCGTGGCTATAGTAACCCGGCAAGAATTTTTTGTAATATGCAGATGTGCTATCAAGCACTGCTTTTACCATATATCTGCCTTGCTCTACATGCCCAAACTCATAACGACCATTATTGGTTGAGGTAAGTTTTGCTGTATCCACTGCATGCCAAGTACTATCAGCATAATTATATTTATAAAGCAAAACATAGCCAGGATAAGCATTATGCGAACCTGCAAATACATTCCCTGTAATGCAATACTTTGGATGCCCAATAGTAATTGTTTCGCAGAAATGGTCGGCGCATGGGCTATCATTAACCTCTACACAAAAACGGTAAACACCATCCTTAGCATAAACGTGCTTAGGGCTACGGTCATGGCTATTTGTGCCATCACCAAAGTTGTAAGAGAATTTTGTACCTGCACCATTAGAGGCGTCTGCGGTAAACCAAATGGTATCTCCGGAGATTTTCCACGTAGGCTTAGCTGTGCATGAAGCAGAGCTATTGGTTTGTGCAAGGGCTAAAAACCCCATCACCAAAACCACTAAAGAAAAGATTTTATTTTTCATATTGTTTATTTTGAGAGACCAAAATTACAATAAATTTTAATACTCAAAATTATTCATCAATAATTATAGAATCTAAACAAAACAACCAATTGGATTTAAAATAAGAAGCCCCGCAAATGCGGGGCTTCTTATTTTTTATTACTATAGAATTATCTCTACCAGATTTTAGCCCTATCAGCTTCGGGGCGCATCATTGCATCGCCTTCTTTTATATTAAATGCTTTGTGGAATTCAGGGATGTTGGAGAGTGGACCAAGCACCCTAAAGTTTGCAGGTGAGTGTGGGTTGGTTAGTACCTGCCTCATTAATGCCTCTGGGCGGAATTGATACCTCCATGCTTGTGCCCAACCTAAATAAAAGCGTTGGTCACCAGTAAAGCCATCAATCATTGGGGCAGGTTTGCCACCTAAAGATTTTATATAAGCATCGTGTGCTATAGTGAGTCCGCCAAGGTCAGCGATATTTTCTCCTAAAGTAAGTTTTCCATTTACGTGTACGGTATCAATAGCTACATAGCCATCAAACTGTTTTACTACTTTTCCTGTGCGGGCATCAAAGTTTTCGGCGTCTTGTTTTGTCCACCAATCTTTCAGGTTTCCATCAGCATCAAACTGTCTTCCTTCGTCATCAAAACCATGGGTAAGCTCATGCCCAATTACGGCGCCTATGCTTCCATAATTAAGGGCATCATCTGCATCTGCAGTAAAGAAAGGAGGCTGTAATATCCCTGCAGGAAATACAATTTCATTCATGCTGGGGTTATAGTAGGCATTCACGGTTGGGGGCGTCATTCCCCACTCACTGCGGTCAATTGGTTTCCCTATTTTGTTCATGTTATAAGCATAGTCAAACTCATTGCTGGCAATAATATTCCCAACATAATCTCCTCTGCTAATGCTGAGTTTTGTGTAGTCATGCCATTTATCAGGGTAGCCAATTTTCACAGTAATCTTAGCTAATTTATGTTGTGCTGCTGTTTTGGTTTCAGCACTCATCCACTCTAGGTTATTGATTCTATCTTTTAATGCTGCCATTAAATTATTCACCATGCTTTTGCATTTGGCTTTTGCCTCTGGTTTAAAAGCAACCTTCACATATTCCTGCCCCAAAAGTTCACCCACAGAATTATCTGTTTGGGTAATCATGCGTTTCCAACGGGGTTCGTTTTCTTTAACACCATTCATCACAGTGCCATAGAAATGGAAACTTTCATTAACATATTTTGATGATAGCTTGCCTGCAAAGCTGTGCAGCAATTGCCACTGCAAATAGGTTTTCCAGTTCTCAATTTTCTCTGCTTTAATCAGGCTATCCGCTTTGGCTAAAAACTCCGGTTGGCCAACAATAATATCTTTTACAGGAGGGATTCCCACAGCTTTTAAATAAGCAGCCCATTGCATATTAGGATAATTTTTTATCATTTCATCCACTGCCATTTTGTTGTAGTTGGCATTGGGATCACGGAGGGCAACACGGTTGCGGCTCCCTTCTGCCAGTTTGGTTTCAAGGTTCATAATGGCATTTGCTTTTGCATCAGCATTTCCATCATTCATCAATTGAAACATATTGGTAACATGCTTCAAAAACTCCTTACGGATATTTTCACTTTTAGCATCAGTGCGGAAGTAGTAATCTCTATCCGGTAAGCTCAACCCGCCTTGGTTAAGGTTGGCTGCATATTGAGTGCTTATTTTCCCATCTTGGTCAACATAAAATCCAAAAAGGCTACCTACACCAATGCGGTGCAAGTGCGCAATTCTCTCCACCAAATCTTTAGTGTTTTTTATTGCATTGATGGCAAGAAGTTCTTTCTCCAAAGGTTTGATTCCTACTTTTTCAATAGTAAGCGTATCCATTCCTGAGGCATAAAAGTCTCCTATCTTTTGGGTATTACTTCCCTTAGGTGCTTTCGTGTTTTTGGCAGAGGCATCCAAGATTTTTTTGAGGATATCAAGGTTGTGGTTTCTCAGTTCATTAAAGCTACTCCATGAACTTTCAGTAGATGGAATTGGGTTGGCTTTTACCCAACCTCCATTGGCGTATTGGAAGAAATCAGCACCCGGGTTCACTGTTAAATCCATGAATTTTCTATCAGGACCTTTAAGAGGAGCTGCCTTAGTTGTTACTACTTTTTTGGTAGTAGTTGTGGTTGTTTTCACAGCTGTTGTTGTAGTTTTCTTTTTTTGTGATGGAGGGTTTCCTGCAATGGAAACCATCACCAATGCAGGGACAAGAATGCCCGCCATTGGTAGTAATAACTTTTTAATCATTTTGATGTTAAGGTTTTTTTGAAAAGATTTTTGTGGTGCTCTTACGAAAAGAGGAGGGGCAAAGTTACTCCCTCAGTTGGAAGTGCAAAATTCAGAATTTGAAGTAAATTTAATTAAGGTTTAATCTTAGGGGGAGGATAAACATTATTGAGTTTTTCTTTGTCTTCTATAACACGAAAGATAGCACCGTTCTTCATAGGTGGTGTTTCCATTTTTGTATGAATTTCGGATATAAAGAAGGCATCACCTGGTACTAATTGTTCTAATTCCCCTTGCCAAAATTTGGGGATTATATTCACCAAATCCCTACATTGTATTTGGATGTTCTTTTTATGGTCAACGGGAAGTATCATTATTGTAAACTTATTGACAGAATATCTGGTTAAAGTGTCTGAGTTAGAATAGACAGAAATAACTTTTGATTTAGCTAGCATTTCCTTTATTTCTTTTTGGGTAACAGCTATACTATCTCCGTCCTTAATTTTTTTGCCCGCCCAATAAAGACTAAAAGGTACATTCTTATGATGAATTTCAAAACGGTTTTCAGTAGAAACTTTTTGGGCATCTAACCAATTACAGAATACTGAAAAAAGGAAGAAAATAGAGATGAGTTTTTTCATAAGCATTTTATTTAAGGTTATAAGAGCAAAGATAATAATTTCACCTAACTCAAAAAACTATACCTTTTTCCCCTTCCACTTACCGGTGCTAAGCCGCCAATAACTTAGGATGCCAATAATGCCCATATAGAACCATTCACTACCCCAAACAATGCTCATGTTGGGCACAAAAAGTTTAGTGACTATTAGCAAATAACTAATGTAGCAAACTATGGTAATAAGTTCTATACCCATAGCAGTTTTGGTATCTCCTGCACCAGAAACACCATTATAAAAAACCATCCCCACACAAAAGAAAAGTAGTGCAAGGGAGATAATCCAAAGGGGGCCTTGGGCAGCAGAAATAAACTCAGGCGTTTTGTTAAAGATAGAAATAATATTGGCAGATAGCCAGAGGTTAGGCTGTATTAAAATAATCATTATACTAAAACTAAGAATGATGATTTTCTTAAGTAGTTGAGGCACTTCTTCGGTTCTGCCTTCGCCAATAAGGTTGCTGGTAAGGGTGTTGGTAGCAGCCGCAATTCCCCACATAGGTATTAAGAAAAGTAGATAGATGTTTTTGATAACAGTGGAAACTGCCAAGGCTCTTTCACCCATATTTTCTATCAATATAAAAAACAAAAACCATGAGGAAAATGACACCCAATTTTGTAGCATCATAGGGGAACCTACTTTTAAGATATTTGCCCAAATAGCAGCACTCCGTTTCCTGATAACAAAAAGCTTATAAGGTTTCAAAAAGGGCAATACTAAACTCGCGGTCATATATCCCCCGAAGCTAATTCCCTCTGCAATTAGTGAAGCATAACCTGCGCCTTCAATACCCAATTTTGGGAAACCCCAATGACCAAAAATAAGGAGGTAATCCAGCAAAACATTTGTGCCCGCACTGATTAAGGTAACAAGTGTAATTACTTTTGTTTTAGTAATCCCAATAAAGAAAGAACGCATACAAACGGAGACGCAAATGATTGGTGCACCCCACATTCTTATGTTTAAATATGCTGATGCTTTATCCCTAATAGCAACAGAATGTACCAAGTGAGAAAGTATAAAGTTTGAGGTAAAATAAATCACCCCAAAAAGTGCAACACCCAAAACCGCGAAGAGTTGCAGGGCATGCATATAGGTTCTACCGGCTTCTTCAAAATTACCCTCACCATTGCGCCTTGCTACAATAATTTGATGCCCCAAAGCCAAGCCCAAAGCAATAATAATAAAGTTGAGATAATACAAACTCCCAAGCCCTACCGCCCCTGTAGAAACCTCTCCCAAACTACTTACAAAAGCCGTATTAATTACGCTGTTGAGGTTATCCGCCAGCCCTCCCAACATAATTGGGAAAGCAACCTGCAATATTCGGTTGTAGCTTATGTTTGTGTGCTGCGGGATAGTCATAGAAAGGAGGGCAAAGATAGATGCGTGTCAGGCTTTGGTAATGAGGTAGAGAGCCCATATCCTTTTTATGAAAGTACAAATAGAATTTATTTCCCTAAATACAGACTAATTTTTCATTAGCTCCAGCACTTTTCTATTGAACTTAGCAGCTCTCTCTTTATTAAGTTCTTTGGCGTAGTCTTCAGATTTATACACGCCTCCCATATAAAATCTTTGCAAGAGGCTGGTGCCGGATAAAAAAGCAATAATATAATACCCTTTATAAACCGTAAAAGCAGTTAATCCTAAGGTAGCTAATTGCATGGTTAAGTTTACTGCAGCCTCCTTATAATGTTGGGTATATAACTGACCAGAACCTGGTACAAATACGGACATTAAACCCGCCAAAGTGGGTCTTTTATAGTTGGGTGACTCCCCATAAAGGCTATCAATATTAATTTTACGATTTGTTAGCTCTTGGTATTTTAAAAGGTACTCTTTTGCTGTTTTGTATTGGAATAAACTATTGCTTAGCAATACCTTTAAGAAATAAAGTTTCGCTTTATCATTGGTGGCGGTAGCTGAGTTTAATGCCTGCTCTAAAGTAAAAGTGGCTTTGTTAAAATCTTCTTCAAGGTATGCACAAAGGGCTGTTTCATAATACACGCACTGGCTTAGGCTATCATTAAGATTAAAATTATTAACCCTACCAAGGTTTTTTAAAGCCTCAATATATTGCTTAGTGTTTTTGTAGCAACGTGCCTTCATTATCAGCGCATAGGTGGAGGTATCTGCGTTTTCTGTACTAAAAAACAAATACTCATACCCTACAGCAGCCAGTGGATACTTCCCATTTTTATAAAGCTCCTCTGCCTTTTGCCAAGCCTCATTAGAGGTTGAGCAATGTGCGCAGAGGTACGTGGAGGTCAAGAATAATATTAGAATAAAGGCCTTCATATTTTTCACGATTATAATTTTTGGCAGCATACACACTGCCCACAATATTACCTACATAAAACAACCCAAACATACTTCCAAATGCAATAAAGTAAGGGTCCCTGATATCATGATGGCGGCGGTAACCATCCCATGCTTGCACGCCAAAAGTTGCACACATAGCGAGTATTGCTATACCTTGCCCGGGCTTGCCTGCATATACTTTCCCTAAGCCCGGTATAATGGCAGAACTTATCCCGGCAAGTACAGGAGATTTAAGTTTAATTCCTTTGAGCTTGGCTGCTTTTTCATTAAGGCTGTATTCGCTTTTCTCCAAAGCATAGTTCTTATAGGTGAAATTTTTTGCCACACTATCATATCTATTATAGTCTTTCTTTAAAAGCATGGCTACACCATATTGCACCAATGCAAATTCTTTATAAATACTGTCGGTAGTTTTTGATGAATTGATAAGCGAGATAGCCTCATCAGGTTTGCGCTGATATATATTTTGGAATGAAGCCAGTGTATGTGCCTTATCATATAATTCCCCTGATTGGGTAATAGAAGCACAATACATAATGGAGGAATCAAATTGCTTATTAAAATAATGGCAAATACCAATCATATACCTGATGCTATCTCTATCAGCCTTGGAAAGGGGTAGTGTTAAAGCGCTTTTGCCGGCAAGTATTCCTTCATCATAAAATTTGTTTTGTACCAGATGGCTCAGAAAAGGTTTTTCATCAGAGTTTTGGGCAATTGCCAACCCTGAAATTAGAATAAAAAGGAATAGAAGAAATTTTCTCATGGAGTAAGATGAGAAGAAATTATTTGTAATACTCGGGTAAATCCATCACCTTATCATCATCCCATTCTATTCCATCATTAAGGTCAGATTGGGTGAGGCGGGTGCAACGACTAAGTCTATCAGCACTTAGTGCTAATCCCTTTACCCAACCATGTTTTTCAATACATTGTTTGCTAAACTCAGAGCATGAAGGATGATACATACAAGCAGAACCCAATTGCCCTGAAATGTATTTTTGATATACGAACATGGAGGCGGACATAGGGAACATTAAAATGTTCCTACTCTTAATCAATTTAACATTTCTTTTATAACGATATTCCTTCTCAAAATTCTGTTTTAAAAGATTAAGGTCATTGGGTGCTATCTGCCCAAAAAGTTTACAGGAAAAAAGCAAAACGATAAATGTAATACCGAAGCTATTTCGCAAGTTTCGCATTTGCGGGGATGGTGAAATTAAAGTATTTTGAATCTGCTTTTGCATTGAGTTTAACATTAGTAAAAGTGGTTTTAGAAATCATTGAATCCTTAGCACTAAGGTACGAAATTACAGTTACGGCAGTTGGGAAACGAAGGTTCTCATAGGTTTCATATTTATAAAAATAGGTTTTGCTGCTTACCTTTTTCTTATTGTCTATATACTCTATGTAGATGGGTTTGTTATCTTCCAAAACAAGCTTTACCGCAGATAAAGAACTTGCCATACTCTCAGGTGCTGACCAAGATGTAATAGTAAGTTTATCTTTCCTTTCTGTTTTTAAAAGTACAAAGCCCATCTTCCCTAACCCCATATCATACACCTGCCCGCCTACAAAAAAACTTATTAATGAAGACTCAGTTGACAAATTATAATCATTCATTTGCCTAACCGTATTTTTAACAGGGTCATATACTTTAACCTCCCCTTTAGTATTATTGATAACAGTGTAGCCAGAGGGAAGTATAAAGTTGGCAATCATTCTTCCATCTGCAAGGTAATGTAGTTGCGCACTTGACTGTGTCATCTTTCCACTATGGGCAGTGCGCACATTCATATCCATTTGAATTTTCTCAAATTTACCCCCTGATTTTAGCGCACTGAAAACTAAAACTGTGGCAGAAATCAAAAACCATAACAGGTTTTTTCTAACATTAAACCAGCCCGAAGGAATCGTTCTGGCGGGCTTGAAACTTTGGACTTGAAACATTTTTAAACTTGGAAGGTTAATCTTTCTCCGTGGCTCTCTAAAATCATTCCGTTATCCCAAGCTTTTGCCCCATTAATATAGGTCTGCAAAATGCTTGATTTAAAACTATAATTCTCTAACGGACTCCATCCGCATTTGTATAAAATATTGGCTTTGGTAACTGTAGTTTCTTTATTCAAATCTACCAAAACAATGTCTGCTTTATAGCCTTCCCTTAGGTAACCTCTTTCTTTTATTTTGAAACAAATTGCCACATCATGCGCCATCTTTTCAGCAATATGCGCCAGACTTATTTTGCCTTGATGGTAAAACTCCAGCATCATCAAAAGCGGGTGTTGCACCAATGGCAAACCGCTTGGGCATTGCAAATACTTCTGTTGCTTTTCATCCCATGTATGGGGGGCGTGGTCAGTAGCAATTATATCAATTCTATCATCCAAAACTGCATTGAGTACTGCCGTCTTATGCCTCGGTTCTTTGATGGCAGGATTGCATTTTATCAGCCCGCCCAATTGGGCATAATCTTCAGCACTAAACCATAGGTGATGCACACAAGCCTCTGCGGTTATTTTCTTTTTTTCAAGAGGCGTAGTGTTCTCAAAAAACGCTAACTCTTCCTCAGTAGAAATATGCAGAATATGCAACCTTGTTCCATGTTTTTTAGCAAGGGCAACGGCTCTTTCTGTAGAAGAATAGCAAGCCTCCACATTCCGTATTTCTGGGTGGGCACTCATGGGTATATCCTCCCCATATTTTTCTTTATAAACTTCAAGATTGTGGCGGATAATACTTTCGTTTTCGGAATGGATAGCAATTAGGTTTGGGCATTGGGAAAATATCCCTTCCAACGTAGCGGTATTATCCACTAACATATTGCCAGTAGAGGCCCCCATAAAAATTTTTATTCCACAAACATTAGCAGGATTTGTCTTTTTTAGCTCTTCTAAATTCTCATTAGATGCCCCCATAAAAAAGGAATAATTAGCCGCCGATTTCTGCGCACCTAATGCATACTTTTCTTCTAATAATTCCTGCGTTAACGTTTGCGGTGACGTATTCGGCATCTCCATAAAAGAGGTTACGCCACCCGCCACTGCGGCTCTGGATTCAGAATAAATATCTGCTTTATGGGTAAGCCCGGGTTCACGAAAATGAACCTGGTCATCAATACAGCCCGGGAAAATATATTTGCCTTCTGCATTAATTTCTTCGCATGCAAAGTCCACAGAAATGTTAGTAGCAATCTTTGCTATCCTGCCTTCCTTAATTAATAAATCAGAAACAAAAACTTGCCCCTCATTTACTATAAAGGCGTTTTTGAAAAGATATGCCTTCATTGATTTTTGTGCTTATATATTCAGCACTATAGGCATCAACAGCATCAGTACATCTTCCCCATCACCTTGCTCTGAAGGGCGCAAAACCCCGGGGCGGTTATAAGTGGAGAGAGAAATAGTAACTTCATCAGAAGATAAAATATTAAGCATATCAATCATGAATCTGGCATTAAAACCAATCTCCATATCCTCGCCTGAAAACTCACAACCAAGGCGTTCTTGGGCTTCATTGCTAAAGTCCAAATCTTGAGAAGAAATATTCAACTCACTACCTGAAATTTTAAACCTAACTTGGTTGGTAGTTTTGTTAGAGAAAATTACAGTTCTCCTTAACGCATTTAGCAAATCATTTCTATGTACCTTTAAGCTATTAGGGGAATCAACGGGGATAGCAGTGTTATAATCAGGAAACCTCTCATCAATCAGGCGACAAACCAAATTCAAATCACCAAAATTGAAGTGTGCATTAAGTTTATTGTACTC
>JAPLCZ010000038.1 GCA_026391915.1 Bacteroidota bacterium
TTATAGGTAGCGGATTTTTTTTGGAGACACGGCAAACTTGAAACTTATGGAAAATAAACGACCAGTAGATTTAATGAGAGATAGAGGTGGAAGTGCCGACATCGGGGCTCCAGATGAGGGAGCTATTAATAGAAATGGATAACATCGCTGGACGACTTCTTATAATCAAAGAGAGGGCTGTTTATGAGATGATAATGGCTGACGACATTGACCCAAAGCGTGAGCATCCAAACTTACCACTAACATCACATCGACTTATTCTTACTTTAGGAACAGAATCCGAAATTTTTTCACGAACCTTTCTGCAAGCCAAACGACTTTTCAGGGAAGAGTATTTACCATCAACGATTGATGCTCCTCAAACATTGTGGTTAACATTGGAATTAGTGCAAGAGATAGCTGTCTTGGACAAAGAGATAAAGGACTACATCGCTGCTGAAAAGGAAGTAAGTGCGCACTACGAAGACAGGAAGATTCAGCAACTTGACCATGCTACCCCTGCTATCCCAGACATTAAAACCCGTTGCAAGACAATCTTTAAGAAAGCTGACCAAGCATATCAAGCACAATTAGAACTATTACGAATTTTCTATCCCGACTTTAGCAAACAATCTTTTTACACTAATTTTTTTGAGTTTATTAAAACCAAGTATGGTGCGCAAGACCAGTTTACTATATTCGTTCAAGATGCTTTACCTTTCATTATGCTGGTAAGAAACATTCGGAACTGTTTAGACCATAGAAGAACAGAAACAGTAATAAAAGATTTTGAGTTGCAAGCAAACTCAAATATCATTTCACCGACTATTGAAGTTGACCATCTTGGAAGCAAACTAACAAGAATGTCATTATCACAATTTCTTCCATCGGTGACAGAAAATTTAGTTGCCATTTTTGAAAAGATGATTGCTTTTTTGACCGCCAAGAATTTAAAAACTGATAGGATATTGCCATGGGAAGTTCGTTTTATTTCAGTAGATAAGAGAATAAATAAACACATCAAATATGCTTATTGGTCACCTTTGGGTTCGGAAGGTTACTATGTATTATAACACATGACAGCCATGAACAAACTTATTCGCTGTGGTTGGTGGCACATCAAACAGACTAATTATGAAACCCCCAGACAGAAATGTTTGGGGGTTTTGTTTTAAGTTTGTAATATGGAAAACATAGAAAACAGCAATTCCAGCCCATCTGAATCTCCTACACCTCTCAACATTCAGGAAAATAAATCAATTGATGTTGTGCCGGGTGAGAAAACTCTGACGCAACAAAAATTAGAACTTGAGAAGAAGAAACTAGAAATTGAAATTAAACAATTAGAAGGGTGGAATTTCAAAAAGACTATAGTTCCAGTACTCCTTCCACCTGTCATAGGAGTTTTGGCTGCAATAGCTTCAATTATTATTGTGTGGAAGACTAATATATTTGATGTTCGGGAAAAAGGAATCGAATCAAAAATAAAGTATGATGAATCAGTAGTAGCCCAAAACAAGGTTATTTTAGAGACCTACAAACTAACTCAAGAAGGTATTCGATTGCAAAATGAGAAATTAAAGCAACAAAAAGGGATTGATACATTATTATATAATATATCAACATTACACAATGAAAAAAATCTTCTTCTAAGTAATGTCCATATTTTAAACAATACTAAATTAAAACTTGAAGATGGTTTAGAATTTTCAAAGTATGCTATTAATCTACGTGATGCCAGGAGTTCTTCCTCCCCTATTTATACTTTTGTTTATAATCTTATTGATGCTATAAAAACAAATAACAGATTTAAAAATAGAATCATAGATTCTCTCCAAAATAATCTAAAATATGATAGTGTAAAAGATTTATCATTATACATATTATACAAGGGAACTAACCAAGCAAAATATCGTGATGAATTATTTTCAAGGATTCCATTAATTATTTCTAGACCTAAATATGACAAGTTGATTGAGTATCTACCCACTCCATATATGCAATTATATGCAACCACAGATTGGGCTAATCCAGATAAGAAACAAATAATAAATATCTTGCTTGAGCATTTAAACAGACTTGCCTTGAATAACAAAAAATCGCAAAACTTTTTTAAGATGCAACTTTTGAATATTATTGCCAATTATGGATATGACACATCTTTTAGTTTTTCATCCACAGACTATAATGTATATTGGACATTCTTAAAATTTAATAGGGATTTAATTTACACCAATGATTCTAGTTTTGACAAGGTTTCATTGGCAAGAAATTTGGCTTTTTTTTTCCCTGAATTGTTTTATGCTATGACATTAAAATCAAGAATAGAGAAATATGAAAACAATAATTTACTCATTGCTAATTGCTTTAGTAACATTATGCTAAACACAAATAGCATACCCTATGGACGCTGGGTTTATATGGATCATTTCTATAGACGGAGTGGATTTTCATCTTTAGTTAGTACCTTAGATTACAATTCATATTATCTGTATCACAAAAAAGAAATTGACTCTTACCTCAGTGGTGATTTTGAAAGATTCAGGAATAATAAAGATGAATTTATAAGATGCATGAAAGAATATACTTTTTAATAATCAGCCCTAGTTGGGCGGAGTCACCCCCGCTAGCGCAAGCGTCCACGCTTGTGCTAAAAGAATAAAGTCCAAGCGTGGACGCTTGAACTAGCAGGGTGCATAGGAGGAGGGGTGAAAATAATAAAAAATAAAGGGTATTTTTGATGCGGATATAGGAAGCACAAACCTTCCTATATAAGTAAGTTTTAGCCAATGTTAAAAAACGACATTATAAACTTTAAAACTAAAAGTGCGGAGTCAGCACTATAAACACTGACAACAGCATAATGAAAAATAAACTACTATTTACAATCATACCCGCCTTTATTGGGTTGATTACTGTTGCGAGTGCTCAAAACGTAACTATTCCAGATGCTAAATTTAAAGCTGCTTTGGTTGGCAATAAAGCCATCAACACGAATTCTGATACAGAGATACAGGTATCAGAAGCCGCGGCTTATAAGGGGGCAATAATTGTTGGCTCTTTGAGCATTGCCGATTTAACGGGCATTGAAGCTTTCACGGGTATTGATTCTTTAAACTGTCACATCAATAACTTAAAAAGCGTGAATATTTCCGCCTGTAAGGCTCTTAAATATTTTAACTGTGATTACAATCAATTAACAAGTTTAAATGTATCCTCCAATACGCTGCTTACCGGTTTAAACTGCACCAACAATCCATTAACAAGTTTAGATGTATCCTCCAATACGCTGCTTACCGGTTTGGGATGTGGCGGCAATCATATAACAAGCCTGGATGTATCTCATAATAAAGAGCTAGTGGGGCTAGTTTGTTTCTACGATTCCATAGGGAGTTTGGATGTATCGGCTCTTACAAAGCTTACTTATTTTGACTGTTCGTATAATAAATTAACGAGTTTGAATATGAAGTATGGAAACAATAGCAATCTTATTGCTGGTTATGGTTTTAATGCAAAGCATAACTCTAACCTCACATGCATACAAGTTGATGATTCGGCTTATATGACTGCTAACAAAAGCGGAGGTAAAGATGCAACAGCGCATTTTAGTGCGAATTGCCATACTACAGGCATTGCTGACATGAGTAATGATGATAAAATCACAATTTATCCAAATCCCTTTTCCTCCCAAACAACTTTGCTAACAAGCAATCCTTTCCATAACGCAACTCTGACGATTTGCAATTCTTTGGGGCAGTCTGTAAAACAAATAAAAAATATTTCAGGGCAGTCAGTTACTGTGTTCCGTGACAATCTTCCAAAAGGACTATACTTTCTTCGCTTCAC
>JAPLCZ010000035.1 GCA_026391915.1 Bacteroidota bacterium
ATTTCACTCAATGATATTTTTGAATATATTGACAGAAATCAAATTGAAATAATTCCAATAAATTTTGACCACCTTCTTACTTTAGCAAAGTTACCAAACTACCATAATGACCCGTTTGATAGGTTAATTATTTCTCAGGCACTTGCTGAAAACTTAGTTCTTATTACCAAGGATAATACCTTCAAAAAATATCAAGTAAAAATACAATGGGCTTAGTAAAAGCTTAGTATCTTAAAAAATAATCATCATGCAAAAACTTATTTCCGCTACTTTTATTTTTCTATTTTGTGCCACTTTGATGCAAGCTCAAGACCTTGGCTATGTACCCGGCGCAGTGGTTACTCTAAAAAAAGATACCCTAAAAGGATACATCTGCTGGCTCAATAAACTCTACCGCCAAAACAAAATTGTAATGTACGAAATCAAAGACAAAAAGCACGTAAGAATTGGCTACATCCCGGAACGCATTAAAGGTTTTGTGCTTGAGGGCAACTACTATGAAAGCATAAAATACTCTGATGAAAAAAACCATGAAGAAGGCAATTTTGCCCACCGCAAAATAGATGGCGAGATGAAACTTTATGCATGGGTAGTCCTAAACCCCCATGGCAAAAAACGCTGGCCAGAACACCCGGATAGCAAGATTGATGATACCGAACTTGCCACCGAAGACCTTATTAAAAAGGAAATGGCGAGGTGCAAAACATGAATACTTTTAAATGGATGAGGTTTGAAAAAAATATGGCAGAGTTTGTAAAAGAAGATAAAGAACTTGCCAAAAAAATTACCGACCTCACCAACAAACGCGCCGACCTTGAAAAGATAGTTACCGAGTATAATGAGTGGTATAAAGAGAACGGAAAAAAGAGACCCCCATTAAAAAAGAACTAGGTTTATTGAAGCCCTGAAAGGGAGAAATACTAACATAGGGTGAAGCCCTATGACTTTATAACAATAAAAAATCCCGCCTTTCAGCGGGATTTTTTAATTAACTCACTATCTAAATAATTTTATTTCTTCTTAAACTTCAATGAAGCAGAGTTCATGCAAAAGCGTTGGTTGGTGGGTTTTGGGCCATCATCAAACACATGCCCAAGGTGAGCACCGCAACGGTGACAGGTAACTTCTGTGCGGCTCATGCCATAACTTCTGTCTGTGATTTCATCCACAGATTTTTTGTTTGCTGGCGCATAAAAGCTTGGCCACCCTGTACCAGATTCAAACTTAGTTTCAGAAGAAAAAAGTTCGTTATTGCAACAAGTGCAATAGTAAACTCCAGCCTCATGGTTATCTACATATTTGCCTGTAAAAGCAGGCTCAGTACCCTTTTGGCGTGTGATTCTAAATTCATCTTCGGTTAAAACCTTCTTCCATTCAGCATCAGTCTTTACTACTTTTTCATCGTTGTTTTCCATGGTTGTTTTTGTTTTGTTGCTTTGTTTTTTGTTTTGTGCGCAGGCAATAAATGTGGTGGTTACCATCAGCGTTATTGCCATTAATAAAATCTTTTTCATTGTTTTGTTTTAAGTTTTATAGGCATACTTACGCAAACCAAAATCAAATGGATTTATGAGTTAGGTTTTTCATTGTTCCCCACCAATATATTCTCCGCCACCTGTGATGATACTGCTAGTTTCTTCTTACCAGATACGGTTATCAAAAGGCTTTTATCATATTCAATAATTTCTTGAACTGTTAGTGCCACTCCCAGCGTCAATTTCTGCGAAGCAAGGTATTGCAGAAAGGTTGTGCTATGGTCTTTTACGCCAACTATTACAGCGCTTTCTCCCTTTTTTAGGGTTGATAATGATTGCTCTTTACGTTTAAAATACTTCCCATGCCTATCCGGTATTGGGTCGCCGTGGGGGTCAAACTTCGGGAAGCTTAAAAATTCATCCAATCTTTGAATCAGCAAATCAGAATTTATGTGCTCTAATTGTTCTGCAATTTCATGCACCTCATCCCAACTAAATTTTAATTTCTCTACCAAAAAAACCTCCCATAAACGATGCCTGCGTATTAACCCATTTGCTAAAATCCGCCCTTCTTCTGAGAGATTTACCCCTTTATATTTTGCGTAATTAACAAGCTCTTTTTCAGAAAGCCTTTTCAGCATATCTGTAACTGATGCTGCTGTGGTTTGCATTTGCGCAGAGATATCATTGGTGGAAACAGTGGCGTTTGCACTGCCACTAAGTTTATAAATGCATTTAAGATAATTCTCCTCTGTTTGGCTAAGCATGATACGAAGGTAAGGCAGTTTTTTTTTCATGTGGAAGTATTACCACAAAAAAGGGCTATGTTTTTGAAAGATAATCACCCAAATACAATTTTTTTAAAACCTAATCATTTTACCTTTGTATCAATAATCGTAAACCAAGAATAATTTCAAAATATGAAAAAGATAATTTTAGCCCTCTCCGTAATAGTAGGTATTGCATTTTTAAGCAGTTGCGAAAAAGACCGTTGCCCTTCTAACGGTGGCAGCATGGAGGTTTCAGAGTAAGCAGCCAGCATCCTATAACCAATAAAAAATACAGACTTCTCTTTCCAAAAAAGGGAGTCTGTATTTTTTTG
>JAPLCZ010000027.1 GCA_026391915.1 Bacteroidota bacterium
TAGTAATATCATTATTTTCAATGAATGCCACTATACCATCACACACCTCAGAAAGGTTATGCGGAGGAATATTGGTGGCCATACCTACTGCAATTCCAGAAGCTCCATTAATCAAGAGATTCGGGATTTTAGCAGGCAACACTGATGGCTCTTGTAAAGATTCATCAAAGTTGGGACGGAAGTCCACGGTGTCTTTATCAATATCAACTAAAAGTTCTTCTGCAATCTTAGTGAGCCTTGCTTCTGTGTACCTCATTGCGGCAGGGCTATCACCATCAATAGAACCAAAGTTACCTTGCCCATCCACAAGGGTGTAGCGCATACTCCAGTCCTGCGCCATTCGCACCATAGTGTCATAAACTGAGGAGTCACCATGTGGGTGATATTTACCCAACACCTCCCCTACTATACGGGCTGATTTTTTATAAGGTCGGTTGTGGTATAATCCTAAATCCGTCATACCATAAAGCACTCTTCTGTGCACTGGTTTTAAACCATCCCGCACATCAGGTAATGCGCGTGAGACAATCACAGACATTGAATAATCAATGTATGCGGTCTTCATTTCTTCTTCAATGTTAATAGGGATAATGCTTTCTCCGTCTGCCATAATTTTTGGTTAATAATATGGTGTAAAATTACAACCCACTCCCCCACCCTGCCTAATAAAAAAAAGGTTATTTATCGGCAAAAAACTACCTAATTGTGGATTTCTTCGTGGATAAATCTTTGGTAAATATTCCAAGATTTTGTATTTGAAAACTCCCCTAAAATGAAGTAAGCCTGACAAAGGATATTGTCAGGCTTACATAAGGAAATCTTAATTTAGATTCCCAAACCAAAAACTGCCCTGAGGTTTATTTTATATGAATCTTATTCAGTTACTTATTTACACATCAAAGGTATTTTATTTACCAATACTTTGTTTTGGATTTTTAGTTTTTTCTTATTCGGGTAAGATGCCTTTTTTATACCCTCAAAGGTTATAAAGTACGTTTGGAACAGTGAATTCTTATCCATTACAAACCAACATTAAATTATCCTAAATCCTAATGCGCCAGTATGGTTTTGTTCAACCCCAACGGGGTTATAGGTTTATAGGTTGTTAAATTTCTATAAACCTGCGACTCCGAAGGAGTCGTACCTATTAAAGAAAACGCCACAGATTCACTGATTATTTAATCTGTGAATCTGTGGCGAAAATTCTATGAATTCTTTTAGGCTTTACTAAGCCCCTAATCTCTTGATAAGGTCAACAACACGGTTGCTGTATCCTGCCTCGTTATCATACCAACCTACTACCTTGGCTGTGTTGCCAATTACCATAGTTAGGTCAGCATCAAAAATGCAAGAGTGCGTATTACCAACAATATCAATAGATACAATAGGGTCAACACAATACTCCAACACACCTTTCATGGCACCCTCTGATGCTGCTTTAAAAGCTGCATTAATTTCTTCTACTGTTGCTGGCTTTTTAAGATTTACAGTAAAGTCAGTTACAGAACCATCCGGAATTGGAACCCTCATGGCATTACCATTTAATTTCCCTTTTAAATGAGGTAGCACTAAGCTCACCGCTTTTGCTGCCCCAGTTGATGTTGGGATAATAGAATAAGCCGCTGCTCTTGCCCTGCGCAAATCCTTATGAGGCGCATCTTGCAGGCTTTGGTCTTGTGTATACGCATGGATTGTAGTCATAAACCCGGACTCAATTCCCCAATTATCATCTAATACTTTTGCCATTGGTGCAAGGCAATTGGTGGTGCATGATGCATTAGAAACTACTGTTTCTGTGCCATCAATAGTGTTATCATTCACACCCATTACCACTGTTTTCATCTCACCAGAAGCCGGTGCAGAGATAACTACTTTTTTAGCGCCTGCTGTAATATGTGCAGAAGCTGAAGCCACATCCGTGAACCTGCCTGTAGATTCCAACACCACATCCACACCTAACTGCGCCCAAGGCAATTCTGCAGGGTTTTTAATAGCATAAACCCTTATAGCTTTGCCATTAACAATAATGTTTTCGTTATCATGACTTACTGTGCCATTGAACCTGCCATGCACTGAATCATACTTCAGCAGGTGGGCTAATGTTTTTGTGTCCGTAAGGTCATTGATTGCTGAAACTGTGATTCCACTTTGAACCATAACTTTAAAAGCAAGGCGGCCAATACGACCAAACCCGTTGATTGCGACTTTTAATTCTGCCATTTTTTAACTTGTTTTTTTTGATTGTTTATGATGCCGCAAAGGTAAACAGAAAAAATATCCTGCGTAAGGGTTTGCCGTTAAAAATAATCCCCCTACTTTTGCACCTCCAAAAAAGAGGAATGGTCCGTTCGTCTAGGGGTTAGGACCTCAGATTTTCATTCTGGTAACACGGGTTCGATTCCCGTACGGACTACCAACACAAAGCCCGGCTAAGTATTTAGTCGGGCTTTTGTTTTATAGCTTCATCCCAAGCCACTACACAAACAAGAAAGCACAATGCTATTGCATTGTGCTTTCCTGACTTAAAAAATACTTGTGACTAACCTAGTATTTCTTTACGTTTTGTTTTTGAGCTGTCTTTTGAGCTGTCTTTTGAGCATCTCTGCCTAGGCTTTGATTGCCATGCGCAGTGATA
Source organism: Bacteroidota bacterium (assembly GCA_026391915.1). Lineage (GTDB taxonomy): Bacteria > Bacteroidota > Bacteroidia > CAILMK01 > CAILMK01 > JAPLCZ01. Next base: position 2,636 of record JAPLCZ010000027.1, read on the forward strand.
GTCTTTTCGTTTGCTTTTTCTGGCTCACCTGCTTCATGATGCTTTGCGGCGTCACGATGGTTTTTAGCTGCTGCCTCAAAATGAGTTGCTGCCGTGTTATGGCTATCAACTAATTTTTGGTTTTTGTTAGCAGTGCCGTTAGCCTGCTCATTTTTGGTTGGTGTTAGTACTGGTGTCATTTTTTTGTTTTTTTTATGTTGTAAATGAATTTTTACAACACCACAAAGTTGAATACCCCCATGGAAGTGGGGTTTACATAATTATTAAAATTTGTTACATGTTTCGCATGTTTTGGGTTGGTGATTTCGGTTGGCTTTATATGCCCCTAAAAGATGTTGGGCATGAGTGGGGTACAAAATACCATGATAATGATTCTATCTGGGCATTCTTTGATAAGTACAGATTGCCTTAGATGTAACCTTCCTTATTTCGGTTCGCGGGGACACTAACCGAGGCGCAGGTTTTTTTATCTTTCTCCGACATCAATTTTCAGAAAGCCTATTTCTATTAGCCAAGATGCCCAGTTTTTATTCAAGCTGCCTTTTTTATGGCGGGCAATAAGGAAGTGTAACCAATTTCTTAATAATTGCTCCTGCCTGTTATTTGACTTTACTCTGGGTAGTTTATTGCCATTGGCTGCCATAAATTTCAGTACTTCATCTTTTTGTTTTTGCCATTTTGCCTCTACAACTTCATTTCTGGGCGATTCGCCTTTATATTTTTTTATGGGATAAATACCCACAGCCTTTAGCTTTTCCAGCCTCTCTGGGGTAGGTGCTTTCATTTTACCCATTATTGACATATGCTGCATCTGCCTAAAAAAATGTAATTCTTTTTCTGCTGCATCTGCCTTTTTTCTAGTGGGGAGTCGTTTTTTCTCTTCTATAAATTTTTTGTAAGCATTATATTTTCTCTCCCATTCTGAGTTTCGGTTAGTATTTTTGGTAAGCTTAATACCAATAGCCCTTAGAATTTCTTCTTTTTCTTTTGATAATAAATCTCTGCAGTATTTAAATCGTTGCAATGCTATCCATTTAATATGATGCGGATAGGCTCTATTGGCGAGAGGTAACCTACCAAACTTATCCTTATAAGCTACAATTTCATTAAAGTGTGCCAGCCATCTCTCATTTTTTTCGCTTTCATAATTATCACTTACAATAGCCATAAAATCAATTGCATTTAGCAACTCTTGCCTTTCAGTCTTTAAACTGTTAAATTTACGTTTATGATGTTGCTGCCAATCATAAAGCGGGTGATTTACGTCTGCTATTCTTTTGGGGGTATGGGAGAATAATTCTTTAATAGCATCATACTTCACCATCCATTGTGGTCTATGATGCCATTCTTTTTTTACTCTCTCTTTTTTAGTGCTAACTCTTTTAAAACTAAAATTCATACCATCCAGCATGGCAATAATATCAGTTGGTAGTTTGCCCTTTTTACATTGGGCGCGGTTATATGCCACCCATTCGCACAATTTTATTTCTTCTCTTATAATACTTTTAGAGCTGGGATACCTGTTTTCATTTTCCGCCAAAAATTTCTTTAGTTTATCAAATTTTTTAAGCCATAGGTTAGTATTAAACCCATTCATCATATCCCGCCGTGGGGCTTTTTTCTCCAGATGATACCCTATATCTTTTAATGCCTGCAACTTCTCTGCTTCTAACAGTCCTTTTTTGTAGCGTTTCCTTAAATCAAAGATAAACATATACAGCGCCCTCTCTTGAGAACTTTCAGAATCATATCTGGGCCATTTGCATTGAGTTTTTTCACCAAACTCTTTGAGTTCTGCCAATCTTTTATCCCAGCGTTTTTCTGTTATTTGATATATATCCATATCCTCAGTAACTTCCTAAAACTCCAATTTCCCCTGTCCTGTTTCCTTTTTTGCCTCTGCCTTTTTAAGTACTTCTACTGGTAGTGGGAGGTTCATTTTTTTGCCGTCCAAGATTTCTTGTACGCTTACCACTTCTATTTTGGGCATGGAGGTTCCCATTACTTTGTTCTCATAAGTGCCGTACTTTTTACATTCTTTTACAAGGTTAGGCATTGGGTATAGGGTTAGCAATATCCCTAATGCTGCACCTTCTCTTTCCATAGTTCCGTTGAGGTCACGGATTACAGAGGGGGCAAGGGTTTTATTGCTTTTTACGCTAAACAAAACCTCTTTATTTATAGGTTCGTTTTTCTCATTATAATCTTTCATAAATGCAGTGCCATCTATGCCACCATCACCGCCCTTTTTCTCATTAATCATTGCCATGTTATTAGTGTAGGTAAGCACAACCCATTTCTCAAATTCCTTTCTTATTCTGTCATCTGCTTTATTGGCAAGTGCAATGGCAGATTCCATATCCTCAGGCACACCGTTAAGGGTTATATTATCAATAGCAGCTTTGCCATAACTATCCTCTAATCTTTTTAAAATAAGCGAAACACTTTGGTAAGTAATATCTATCCCTACCCAGTTTCTATTAAGCCTTTGCGAAACTGCCACTGTAGTACCACAGCCACAATAAGCATCTAAAACTGTGTCGCCTTCATTAGTACTTGCTTTTATTATTCGTTCTAAAAGTGCTTCGGGCTTTTGGGTTGGGTATCCAAGTCTTTCTTTGTCGTGAGAAGATAAACTATAAAAATCCACCCAAGTATCTTGGACAGTTATTCCTTCCACATTTTCTAAAAACTGTTTATACCTTGGTACGCCGTTACTGGTAAAATAAATTATTCCTTCTTTTATGGCTTCATTAATCCTTTCTTGATTCCAACGCCAATGTGTACCTGGCGGCGGTTTTAATAATTTTTCACCAAAATACTTAGCTTCACCATGTCCTGCTGCATTTACCGAAACTGAACGAAACCTCTTCCCTGATTTATTATCAATAGATGCATAATTCTTTTTAATATAATCTTCATCATAAGGCAATATTTGCCTATTAAAAGTATACTCATTTGATTTTGTAAAAAATAAAATTATATCATGAATACACCCAAATTTATTTCCATCATTATGGCTATAATGCCTTCGCCATGATATTTCATTCTTATAATCACCTCCCTTTGCACAAAAGATTGCATCAATAATTATCTTTAAATAATGGCTGGCAGTAGGGTCGCAATGGAAATAAAAACTCCCTGTTGGTTTTAATACTCTTTGTATTTCTGCAATGCGCAAAGTCATACTCACCAAATAAGCAAGCAAAGAGCCTTTGCCAAGCACCCCCTCTAAACCTGTAATTAGTTTTATGCTTTGCTTAGTAAATACGCCGTTGTAATTACTAATTATTTCAGCCATTCCTTTATCCGCCTCAGTGTCCCAAGTCCACGTATCTACAAAGGCTTGCGCCTGTGCTTTGTCCTCTTTACCTATATTATTATATATTTGGTTATAGTTGCGCTTACTATTAAAAGGAGGGTCAATATAGCACAAATCAATACTTTCATCCTTTATGTATTTGCGCAATACCTCTAGGTTATCTCCGTAATAGAGTTTATTCATTATCTGTGTTGTGGTTTATGGCTCAAAACTAAATAAAAAAGTTGTCAGTTGGCAGTTGTTGGTTGTCAGAAAGAAGGAATCTCTTGCATGTCATTGCGAGGCACGAAGCAATCCCACATTTAATCAGGAGATTGCTTCGTGCCTCGCAATGACATAAAAAGCAACCGTAATACGGTAGGAAATTTCTTGGCGGAAGGCAGTGAGTTCTTACTCCAACAAGGCTCCTCCTGAGTGACACACCATTCTACAGTTATTCTAATAATCTTCCCTGTTAATAGCACCGCCGTTCTCATGCAAGGGGAGATGCTTACAGCATGACTGCTCTTAATTTTTACTCTTCACCTTCCATCCCCACCCCTCCCCCACCCTAAAAAAATCCTCTCTCACATCATTGTTTGCAAACAATAGCCTGAGAGCCTTAAACAATTATCTAATATGCTTAAGCAATAAAGGGAGAGCCACAAACAATAATGGGTGATAATTAAACAATTGATTGGGGCTTGCAAACAATTGATGATGCCACGCAAACAATGAAGGGAGAGAGTGAAACAATTAAGGGTAATTGTTAAGCAATAAAGGGAGAGTAGCTAACAATAAAAGGAGGTGCTTAAACAATTAATGAAGCTAGATAATCAATGATGGGAGATGATTGCACAACTGCCTGAGAGAAGCCTTTGGTAAGAGATTCAAAAAAATAATTATTATGCGTGGAACTATTTATAAAAATAATTAGTTCTATATGCAATAATACTTAGCGCTGCCACGTTAGGGTATTAAAATAAATAACAATTTTATCAAAACAATTAAAAAAGCACTGCAATGAAAAAACAGCAAAACTCAGAACTTAACATGTTCTACGCCTTAAAGGCATTGATTATCTCCTTTACCAGTATCTGGTCTACTAACACAATTTTCACCGCTTCTTACAATGCTTTTCTGGCATTAATAGCGCAAATTGAAACCAACAAAAACATTCAGCAAAACCCCATAACGGGTGTGGCGGCTGATAAAAAAGCCAAACGGCAAACCGCTTTTGATAAGGCTTGGGATACCATGTGCCGCTTGCATAGCTGGGCTGCCGCCACTAACAATACCAATATGTTGGGGCAGGTAAGTTTTACAGAAACAGATTTTAGCCGCGCTACTGACAATGAGTTTATTGGTATGATTACCAATATCTATAATCTGGCGCAAACTAATATAGCAACTATCCCCGTAACCTATGGGGTAAATGTGGGCACGCAAGGGGCTTTTTTGGCGGCAAACACTGCCCTTAGCAACGTAACGGGTGACCCTAAAAAAGCAAAAACAACGGTAAAGCAAGCTACCAAAAATCTTGCATCGCTTTTCCCACAAGCTAATACTGTGTTAGAGGAACGTATGGATGTGGATATGCAGGTGTATAAAATAACTCAACCCGAGTTTTTTAATGAGTATTTTGATATCCGCCACCCTATTAAACCCGCCACTACCAAAAGGGCATTGGAAATAAATATTAAGGATAGTGTAACCCATCTGCCAATAGAGAAAGTAAAAGCCACTATTACGGATACTACTATTAAAAGGAAATCAACCGCTAAGGGCAATATATGGATACAGAATTTGGTAGAGGGTAGCTATGTTTTGCATCTGGAATTAGTGGGTTACACACCTAAAGAAGTTGCCTTTAACCACATAAGTGGTGAGACTACAAAACTCACTGTGGAGATGGTGAAGATATAAAAAATCGTTTTGGAATTTGATTACGGAAAGGGCAGCCTTGGGCAGGGGCTGTCCTTTTTGTTTACTTTAATGATAATCCATAATAAAAAGCAGCAGCCCCCTACCCTATTTTACTATGGTTTCATTTTCTTTCTTGGGCTCAGTTTTATCACCAAAAAGAAAACTTCTTAGGGTTTTGTAATGGAATTTAAGCTCTTTGAGGATTCTGTTTCCTAAGCCCTTAGCATCAGCATCAATAAAAGGTTTATTGGCATGGCCATACATCCTTAGATATACTATCAGCCCGCCACTTTCATCAGTAGTTACATTAGGGAAATTGATATCGTCATCTTTTTTACCCAGCAGCACCTGTGAGGCATTGAGTTTAATATGGTAATCAATAATATTGTTTAGGGTATGGGTACCATAGGCACTCATGTTCATCACATTGCTTTTCAGCTCCATCTCTGGGATGTTAATGACGTTGTCTTTAATAGTAAAGGAGTTTTGCAAATGGCTAAAATAAAGATGTTCAAACTTCTCAAGGTTTAGGTACTTACCAAGCTTTGCCACAGGCTTAAAATTAATTAGCTCTCCGTTATCAATGGCAAGGTCAATTTTTGCAGATACTTTGGTGAGGTCCACATGCAGGTTATCACTCCAGGGGATAAAAAGATTCTCCACATTGGCATCTACAATACCTGCAATATTTTTCTCTGTAATAAAGGTTTGCCCAAAGCTGCCCATCTGGTAAAACAAATCTTGTATATCAATTTTTTTAAGAGTGCTGCTAGTTGTGGTATTAAAAAGGTGGTCATTCACTTTTTCTACATGAGCTTCGGCAAGCATGCGCCCTTTCATGGTGTTCATTTCAAAATTGCTGAGGTAAATATGATTGCCCTTAATGATTACTTTACCTACAATATCTGAGGTATGGAATCTATTAAAAATAAACTGTTTGGTTTTTACATTAATATCCGCCTTGCCAATAAAAGATGGGAAGCCAACATGGTAGGTAGAGTCGCGTTTGCGGTATGCCCTCTCCCCAAGTTGGGTTAGGTTTACTTTGTTGGAGAAGAGGGTAGCATTAATCTCTACCTTCTTAGTGTTATCAAAAAAGTACTCGGATAAATTTCTGAAACTGCCTGACATCAAGAAATCGGATTCACCAATTTTAGCGCTAAGGTTTTCAGCATTTATCATATCCTTATTAAAGATAAGCTTGCCATTAACACCTCTGTAATTTAGTCTATATTTAGCTGGCTGCAGAAACACATTTTTTAATTGAAGATACCCAACTGCAGAAAAACCGATGCTTATTTTTTTAATGGATTTTGCTTTCCCTTTTACGGTGATATCCGCTATTATATTACCTGAAATTTTTTCTATTTCTTTGTTTCGGATAAGTGATTGTAAGTATTTTAAATCCAGCTCACCATTAATGTGGGCGTGGTAATCAGGCTGGTTAATGTTTATTAAACCCATATCCCCATAAAAAGATTTTTTGTTGAGGGTGCCTTCAAATTTCTCTAAGCTAATCTCAGAAGTTTCCAGAGAGTTTCCTGCCCCATTATTAAATTTACCTCTTATATTTAAATGGGTCAAATCAACCTTATTCTCCTCATTATTCAAGCTGCCGTTATCCACTAAAAATTCAGCGGAAATATGAGGGGTATTATTCCTCCCAAAAACACCATCCACTTTGGTAATAAAACTAATTTTACCAGAGCTATTATAGTTTTCAAAATCCTTAGCATATGATGAGGGCAATAGCGCCACAAGGGTTTTTATATCTGCTTCCTTAGAAGTGATGTAAATATTTGTGCCTACCCCAACTTCAGTATATTGCAGTTTCCCTCCTACTTTAAATGTAACTTTTAGCAGGTTAAGCGTATTCCCTTTTTTGAAATTGATTAAGCCTTTTACAGCATCAACCCCAATATCTCCTTTCAAGGTTAAATCACTATTTTTAATGTAATTAATCCCCCTTGCCTCCACAGTCATTTTTTTGAGGAAGAGCTCAGTACTCACATCAAAATTGTCTTTGGAAAATAAACCTGAGAGGGTAGCTTTATCAATATTGGTTTTGGCAGTAAGTTTCTTATTAGCATCATAAAAACTAAGGTTGCTATTCCTGAGAATAAGTTTCCTTAAATCCAATTTAATATTAGTTTGTTCTTTTCTTTCATGCTTCTTTTTGAGTACAGAAAAATTACTGACCCCATTGCTATCCACTTTTAATTTTACATCAGCGCCATCAATCACAATTCTGTGGATGATGTAGGTTTTTAAAAAGATATCAAACAAATTAAACTGCAGCTTTAAATGTTTAATGGTAGCCACAGCTTTATTGCTGCCTTGAACAGACTCCGTTATCACTAAATCTTTAATATCAATAGTGCCAAAAGGGAAGGTGCTTAGCAGGCGGATATTTACTTTCTCAAATTTGTATTCTGTATAAAAAATATCATCAAGATAAGATGCAGTTAAAGATTCCGCGTTCTTCTCAGCAATATAAAAGGCAATAGAAATCAGCAGGCAAAATGCCACCGCAATGGAGGACAGAAGTAGGATTATTTTTTTGCGGCTCAAGAGAATTATTTAACTACATAGTTACATAGTTTTTTATGCAACTATAAAATATTTTTCAATTAAAATTGATGA
>JAPLCZ010000216.1 GCA_026391915.1 Bacteroidota bacterium
AGTTTAAAAAATTATCCCAACATCAAGGGAGATGTAGCGGCTTTTAACAGTGTATTTTTTAGGGTCATCCACGGCAATCATATTGGTGTAGTTATCACGGTAACTTAACCCAGCAATTACTGAGGTGTGCCCCATTAATCCGTACTCTACTCCACCGCCTACTAAAAGCCCGAAATTTATTTTATTTGTGTTGCTATAAAAGTTGCTGTCAGAAACTTCTTTCACGGTTTGAGAGCCAATAGTTTCAAACTTCACATTGCCAGAAGATTTATAATTAATACAAGGTACTAAACCTACCTGCCCATAAAATTTCATCCCTGAGAATTCTCCAGTTTTTCCTTTGATGCTAATTGGTATTTCTATATAGTTTGTGCGGAAACCACTTGTATTTTTAGTAGTATTTGTTACCCCACTAAAAGTACTTGACTCCAGCACTTCAAAGGTTCCTTTTACACTTGCAGACCTCACCTCAACAGAAGCATAAAGGCTTTGGTAAATGTTATAATCCAACATAATTCCGTAACCATAACTAACACCTGCAGTTTTATTAGCAATAGTGATATTGGGAGCATTGGCGGCTTTAGCGGTATTAAGCCATGATACCCCTACCCCACCTTTAATGGCAAAAACAATTTTGTCCTGTGCTTTAAGATTTGAAGTAGCAGTTAATAGTAGAAGTATTGCGATGAGCTTTTGCATAATTTTGCGTTCTTTATTTTATGATGGCAAATTTAATCAAACCCAAATCTGTAATGCAGAAAATCATTTCTATTTTTATTCTTATGCTGTTGATAACTGCTTGCAAAAACAAAAAGTGGCAAGCAGATACCTCTGACATTAAATATGATTTTAAATTTCAACGCTTTGAAAAAGATTTTTATGAATTAGATACCACCCATTTTAAAGCAAGCATGGATGCGCTTTATATTAAATATCCTGACCTCCTAAAAATTTATACTGAACACCTTTACAGAGATTATTTTAAGAAGGTGAAACCGGGTGACACCACCGCCATTTACGAAAATTTCAAAAAGCTTTTCTTTCAAAATAAATCAATGACGGAGGTTTACGGAGATGTTAAAAAAGCCTTCCCTCCTCACGAAATAAAGAAGATAGAAACCAAACTTACGGAGGCGTTGAAAAGATATAAATACTTCTTCCCTAAAGAGAGGATTCCAAAGTTCTATACTGCCATGGCTTCCTTTGGGATTAAGGCCTTTAACACCTATGATAAAAACCCTTGCCTCTCATTGGATATGTACCTTGGCAGCAGCTACAAATATTATAACGCCAGCAATATTGATTTCCCACTATACGTAAGCCGCAGGATGGATAAACCTTTTATCATTCCTGATATTTTAAGTTCTTTTTTTGAGAGCAAATATGACCGCGACAGCCTTACAGACCGCACCATTTTGAGCAAGATGATTTATGCCGGCAAAACACTTTTCTTCTTGGATTTATTAACTCCTGAAATACCGGACAGTGTAAAACTTGGCTACACCAAAGCCCAAATGCAATGGTGTAATGATTACGCCAAAGAGGTCTGGAAACACTTCAATGCCAAAGAGGTTTTCTTTAGTACTGATGAAAATAAACGCATACAATATTTGGGTGATGGTCCTTTTACCAATGCCGAAGAAATGCCGCAAGAGTCTGCCCCAAGATTAGGAGAATGGCTGGGTTGGCAATTGGTAAAAACCTATATGGAACAACATTCTGACGTTACACTTAAGCAACTTTTTATGGAGAAAGATTGCAATAAAATTTTAAAGGGTGCTAAATACAATCCTTAGTTTTTGTAGTTCCAGCTTCTTCCTCAATCTTTTCATAAACCTCAATTCTGATTCAGAATTAAAGATTATAAAAATGTGCATAAATTTATTTTTAATAAATGTACTTACATGTAATTTTTTAGTTCTACATTTGACCAATAATAATTAACCCCAATAAGATATTGTAACACATCTACACATTCGCTTTTAGTCGAAGGTTTCTTAAGTTAGGTTTTGAAACCGCAATTAAGTACCCCATGTTTTTTACCGGACATGGGGTGCTTTTTTTTATGGAATATCGTTTGTTAAACGCGCCAACATAATTTTGCAATATGATAAAACAATTACTCTCCATTTTCCTCCTTTCTATTATTGCTTTTTCAACCACCTCACAGGCACAAACCTCCCAAACCTGTGAGGCAATAAAAACTGTCACCACAACTGGGATGGATAGTTTCAGAATTATTTTAGCCAAAGCCCCTACCGGAATTATTACCGGAATTGCTGAAACAAGAATGAAGTTCCCTGAGGCTACAAAAAGCTATATTGATTTTGACTATGAAAGCAATGGTGCCTACATAGCTGAATTTGGAAATGCTACTGCTCAAAAAATGCAAACATTCATAAATGGTTTAAATGTATGCGGCAAAGTTTATTCTGATAAGGTAGCAGGTAAAGATGAATACCATATGGGTTTTTATGCCAGTGATTATTATGACCGCCCATTTGGGAAAGTTTTTGTTGATGGTGGCAAAATGAAACTTGCTATTTATATGGGTAGAAATGTGAGGTATCATCTCATCCAAAAGCAAACCTATAAACCCAACGAAAAAATACAGGCAGCTCTATTAAATATCATGAATTGCAAAGGAGATTTAGGAAAGCTTAAAAAAGGAGATTTTAAAGAAGATGCCTCTGCCCTTGGAAAAAAAATGCAGGCAGGATATTGGGAATCAAGTGTACCAATTCCGGGTACAATGCTTAGCAGGGTAGAGACTTCAACCGATGAAAAAACAAAAATAAAAGAGGAAAAATACTGGAGTGTGGTGGGTACACAGCTCCCTTACGAAAAAGCAGATTCTTTATTTCAAAAATGGGATGAAGTGGTTA
>JAPLCZ010000097.1 GCA_026391915.1 Bacteroidota bacterium
AAAAAATTAGGTACTTTTAATGCCATTATGTTCCCTATTTTCTTGGTACTTTTCTTTGGAGGTATCATCTACGAAATAGGAGTTGACTTTGCTAAACGCCTGCCTCCTCCTGCCTCTGATATGGGGGTGAGTATTGAAAAGTTAATAATTATTACAACTATTATCACTGTACCAGTATTTGTATTGGTGCATATTGCTTTGTTTTTATATCCATTTTTCTACAGACACAAAGAAGGACAGAAAGCATACTTCTATTCTCATAATGATAGGTTAGAATTTATTTGGACTTCCATCCCTGCGGTTGTATTAGCAGGTATCATTTTATTTGGTTTTAAAACTTGGACTAAAGTTACCGGTGACCCTGAAAAAAATGCAGAATATGTAGAATGTTATGCCTACCAATTTGGATGGGATTTCAGATACCCTGGTGCTGATAAAAAATTAGGTAAAACTGATTTCTTAAAGATAGACCCAGCAAAAAATCTTTTTGGCTTGGATTACTCTGATGTAGGAACGCATGATGATTTTAAATCTCAAGAGCTTCACCTTTGTGTTGGGCGTGAGTTTGTGCTAAAGATGCGTTCCAGAGACGTAACCCATGGTGGATATTTGCCTCACTTCCGCACTCAGATTTATGCAAACCCCGGTATGGATAACTCAGTGAAGTTTGTTCCATTATTTACTACTAAACAAATGCGTGAGAAATTAGATAAACCTAATTTCAATTATGAGTTTGCCTGTAACCAACTTTGTGGTGCAGCCCACTACACCATGCGCAGAATTATTGTAGTAGATACCCCCGAGGATTACGAAAAATGGAAGGCTGCACAGAAGCCAATCTATGATGGCTCTCAAAAAACTGCTTTAAAATAATTTAACTTTAAAAAGAACTAAACAAAAATATAAATGAGTGCATCAACAATAGCAGCCGCAGATACTGGGCACGCACATCACAAAGAGTCATTTATCACCAAATACGTCTTTAGTCAAGACCATAAAATGATTGCCCGCCAATTCCTGATTACAGGGATATTGATGGGTTTTGTTGGTGGATTAATGTCAAGCTTTTTCAGGATTCAATTAGGATTCCCTAATGCTGATATTGGTTTCCTAAGACCTATACTTGGTGGTTGGGTAGATGAATATGGAAAACTTGACCCGGGTTTCTATATGTCCTTAGTTACTATACATGGTACCATCATGGTATTTTTTGTATTGACCGCCGGGCTATCCGGAACCTTTAGCAATCTGCTTATCCCCTTGCAAATTGGTGCAAGAGATATGGCAGCTCCCTTTGTAAACATGCTTTCTTATTGGTTCTTCCTGATGTCAAGCATTATCATGTTTGCATCTATATTTATTTCTACTGGCCCTGCAGGTGCGGGATGGACTATATACCCTCCACTAAGTGCATTGCCTAAAACCATGTCAGGTTCAGGATTAGGAATGACCATGTGGTTAATATCAATGGCATTATTTATTGGCTCTGCTTTGATGGGTGCTTTAAATTATGTAGCCACCGTTTTAAATATGCGTACCAAAGGAATGTATATGACGCGTATGCCACTTACTATTTGGGCATTTACTGTTACTGCTATCTTGGGAATTTTATCTTTCCCTGTATTATTTGCAGCGGTTATTCTTTTAATATTTGATAGAAGCTTAGGAACAAGTTTCTACTTATCTGATATCTATACCGCCGTTTCCGAAGGTGTAATTCACAAAGGCGGAAGCCCAGTTTTGTTCCAGCATTTATTCTGGTTCTTAGGGCATCCTGAGGTATATATTGTACTGCTACCTGCATTAGGATTAACCTCTGAGGTAATGGCAACTCAATCACGCAAACCTATCTTTGGTTATAGAGCCATGATTGGTTCTATACTCGCTATTGGTTTGTTATCATTCTTGGTTTGGGGACACCATATGTTCCTTACAGGTATGAACCCATTCTTAGGTTCAGTTTTCTTAGTGGCTACGCTTATTATTGCTGTACCCTCTGCTGTTAAAACCTTTAATTATCTTGCTACTTTATGGCGTGGTAATTTGAAATTTACCACTGCTATGTTGTTCTCAATTGGCGTGGTAAGTCTATTCACCTCAGGTGGATTAACTGGTCTATTCTTAGGTAATGCAGCTATTGATATCCCATTACACAATACTTATTTTGTGGTAGCGCATTTCCATATTGTAATGGGTGCTGCGGCTATCTTTGGGATGTTTGCAGGAGTGTATCATTGGTTCCCTAAAATGTTTGGTAAGTTGATGGATGAGAAATTAGGAACGCTACATTTCTGGTTAACATTTGCAGCGGTGTATTGCGTATTTGTACCCATGCACTTTATAGGCTTAGATGGTGTACCTCGCCGTTATTATTCTTTCACTGATTTTGAAGAATTCAACCAATGGATTCAATTGAATAAATTTATTTCTATCTCTGCTTTTGTTGGGATGGGAGCTCAGTTTATCTTCCTTTATAATTTCTTTAACAGTATGGCTAATGGTAGGAAAACTACCCGTAACCCTTGGAACTCTAACACGCTTGAGTGGACTACTCCTGTAAAAGGAATACATGGTAACTGGCCTGGTGAAATACCAACTGTATATCGTTGGCCTTATGACTATAGCCGCCCAGATATTGAATTGGATTACCTACCACAAACTATGAGTGATGAAGATATTGCTAATAAAATAGATTATGCTTCGGAGACTTATGACCCTGTTTTAACAGATGAAAAACCAATCAGAGGGGAAACAAAACATTCTCATGAGGAAGTAATCATGCTGCAATTGATAGAGCAGAAAAAGAACAAAAACAAAGATTCATAATAGCTCTTTAGCAAGATAATGATTTCAGAAAAAGTAATTAGTGTTTCACCGGCATTCAGCTTAAAACTTAGGTTGAAGGATTATGTGCAGTTTATAAAACTGCGCCTTAATCTGTTGGTGATTTTCTCTACCGCTTTAGGATTCTTAATTGCCAATCCACACAACATAAATTGGTTTAATTTATTGGTGGTTTCTTTGGGTGGGTTCTTAACGGTGGGTGCTGCTAATGGGATCAACCAAATAATAGAAAGAGATAGTGACCGCCTGATGTTGCGTACTGAAAACCGACCACTTGCCCAAAACAGAATGAGTATGCTTGAAGCTACTATTGCTGCTTTAATTATGGGTATTATTGGAGTAGGAATGATAGCCCATTACCTTGTAGGTATGTGTGCAATTTTATCTTTAGTTTCCCTTTGTTTATATGGTTTTGTTTATACGCCATTAAAGAAAGTAACTCCATTAGCAGTACATATTGGTGCTATACCGGGTGCTTTGCCAGCGGTGATTGGCTATGTAGCAGCTAATGGTTCTTTGGATGGCATGGCTTGGATACTTTTCTTTATACAAGTACTTTGGCAGTTCCCTCACTTCTATTCCATTGCATGGATTTTAGATGATGACTACAAACGTGCTGGCATTAAGTTGATGCCGCTATTCGCCATGAAAGATAAGAGAGGTGCAATACAAATTATGCTGTTTACATCTTTACTCATCCCTATGAGTGTGTTGGCATTTATCTTAGGATTTACCGGCCTTATTGCCACCATAGTATTGGTAGCACTTAGCGGATACTTCTTCTACCAAAGCTTACAATTACTAAAAGACCTCACCAATGCATCTGCTAAGAAGTTGATGTTTGGTTCATTCTTATATTTACCAGTTGCTTTTATCATCATTTTAATTGATAAGATATTTTGAGCATTAGTATAGAAATACAGAATAAAGAAAAGGAACAATTCGGGATGAATCCGAAGAAGTTTTCTTTGTGGTTATTTTTGGTTTCTCTTACCATGCTGTTTGCGGGATTAACTTCTGCGGTAGTGGTGAAGAGAGCTGATAATAACTGGTTGGAGTTCCACATCCCAACCATCTTTATGATTAATACTGTAGTTATTGTTCTTAGCTCCATCACTATGCAATGGTCTTATTATTCTGCTAAGAAAAACAACCTGAAAAACAACCGCATTGCACTTTGGTTAACTGTGGTATTAGGCATTGCCTTTATTATTGGGCAGGTAATGGGTTATCAGGCTTTGATTGCAGAAAAAACCTTTTTAGTGGGGAGAGAAATCAATGGAGTTTTAGTTTCTAATCCATCAGCTTCTTTCTTCTATGTTATCTCCGGCTTGCATGCACTGCACCTTTTTGGTGGGGTGATAGCCTTGGCTTTTACTATTTACGCATCCTATAATTACCGTGTACATTCTATGAGTATGGTAGGCATAAATTTATGCGCTACCTATTGGCATTATATGGGCGCATTATGGGTGTATTTGTTTGTATTTTTAAATCTAATTCAATAAAAAAATAACTGATGTCAGCAGACGCAACAGCTAATTTACCAAAAGACGGAATCTGGACCGGTGGTCGAGTACCAATGGGTGCCAGTTTCGGGAAATTGATGATGTGGTTTTTCCTATTATCGGATGCCTTCACATTTTCATCTTTACTTATCTCATACTCTTATTTTAGGGTAACGGCTTCGCCGGGATGGGTAAAGGCAGAAGAAGTATTTAACGGTGTGCCATGGATTCCAGGATTGGAACACGGGCTACCTTTAGTATTCGTAGGTATCATGACCTTTATCCTCATCATGAGTAGTGTTACTATGGTACTTGCCGTGGAATCAGGGCATAGGATGAACAGAAAAGGAGTAGTGTTTTATATGTTCTTAACCATAATTGGTGGACTTATGTTCTTAGGTTGCCAAGCTATGGAGTGGACGAACTTAATTATAGAAGAAGGAATGACGATGCATAATAACCCTTTCCTTGTGCCACTTGGTGAGCCGGGTGCTGGGCAACATGCTTCCCTACTATTTGGGCAGTTATTCTTTACCATTACAGGCTTCCACGGATTCCACGTATTTAGTGGTGTGGTGATAAATTGTATCATGTTTTTTAAAGCTAAGAAAGGCGACTTTGAGAAAGTAGGCCATTATGAAATGATAGAGAAGGTGGGGCTTTACTGGCACTTTGTGGATTTAGTTTGGGTATTCGTTTTCACTTTATTTTACCTTATATAAAAATTAATAAATATGACTGAACATACAGCAGCGCATACTGATGGTGGGCACGAAGAACACCATTTTGTAATAGAAGAACAAGGACTACACGAAATCCATTCTACCAAAAAGGAGATATGGAAGGTGTTTTTTATCCTTCTTGCTATTACGCTTTTGGAGTTTTTAATTGCATTAACTCCGTCTATAAAACACTCCATGAGCAAAGGAACAGTTATAGTTGTATACCTTTTCCTTACTTTGCTTAAAGCCTTTTATATTGTTGGGTATTTTATGCACCTAAGGCATGAGAAGATGAATATGGCTTATACCATACTTATCCCTTTTATGTTTATCATCTATTTTGTTACCTTGATGATATTGGAAGGTAAATACCAAGTGTTTTAAACCATGCGAAAGCGTGGATACACTCTTGCCGTAATCTTCATTATTCTTATCTTGCCTGTGGTGGTAATGTTCTGCATTAACCATGGCAAGAATAAGTACACCCAGCTCCCATACTTTGGCAACTACAAAGGCATAGCACCTAATGGTGATACCATCCGCCATACTATAAAAAGTTATTCCCTCACTGACCAAAACCATAATCCTTTTGGCAGTGACCAATTAAAAGGTCAGGTATATGTTGCTGATTTTTTCTTTACTTCTTGCGGCACCATCTGCCCAACATTAACCAAGAATTTAATTCGGGTGCAAGAAGCCTTTGAAACCGCCAAAGACTTCCATGTGGTATCTATTTCTATTGACCCTGAACACGACACTGCTGAGGTGTTGCAGAACTATAAGGCCAAATACAAAATCAAAACGCCTAACTGGCATTTCCTCACTGGTAAAAAGGACTACATTTATGATGTGATGAATACTGATGGATTCCTTTTGATAAAGCCTGAACCTGACCCAGCCTCCAAAGAACTTGAGCACACTGGCATCATTAGTCTGGTAGATAAAGAAGGGCATGTACGTGGGCAATACCAAGGTACCGATGATGAAGAAATAGACCGCCTGATGGATGAGATAAGATTGCTATACGTTAACTATGCTAATTCCAAAAAATAGTACTGATGATAAGCGCTGGCTGTGGGCAATTGCAGCACTAAGCGTGTTACTTGTAGGTGTAGTTTTTTTATTGCTTTATAAATCACAAAGCAATACAGCCGATTACAACCCCGCTATATATCTACTCCCGAAATTGAATGCTTTGCTAAATGGCAGCGTTACTCTTTTGCTGTGCGTTGGTTTCTATTTTATCTATAATAAAAACATTACTTACCATAGATATTGTATGCTTGCCGCAGTGGTGTTCTCCATTGCTTTTTTGCTTAGCTATGTTACCTATCACTACAACGCCATACACACTTTGTATGGAGATACTGACCATAACGGCATCCTATCCGCTGCCGAAAAAGCAGCAACAGGCGGCATAAGAAGTCTCTATTTTGTGATATTGATTACCCATATTATTATGGCGGCTACTATAGTTCCGTTTATATTAATAACTTTGTATCGTGCATTAGGGGGCAACTACCCCATGCATAAAAAAATTGCCAGATGGACATTGCCCATGTGGCTTTATGTAAGCATCACCGGCGTAATAGTATATCTTATGATTTCACCCTATTACCCCATTAATTAAATTTAAAAATGAAGAAATTCCTTGCCCTCTCTGTTATTGTTTTAGCGCTTAACTGTATTGCAGTAAGCCCAGCCTCTGCACAATGCTCTATGTGCAAAGCCACCGCAGAAAACTCTGTGCGCTATGGACAAAAAAAGGGATTGGGTTTAAATACCGGCATCTTGCTTTTACTAAGCATGCCATACGTTGCCGCCTGTGTGGTTGGTGGGCTGTGGTACCGCAATAGCCGCTACCGCAAAGTAAAATCTGTGAGGGAGATTGGGTAAGTTCTGTTTTGGGTTTAGCAAACTGTAATGTAAATAAATAAAAACGTAGAAGCCCCCCGAAAATCGGGGGGCTTCTGCATTAATGTAGCTTAAACCTCCAAGGTTTTTAAAAGCCCTTGGGGGTGTTGTTTAATTACGGAACTGCCACAATCAGTACCTCACTCCAGATTCCCACACTCACACCACCTACACGCAATTTAGCGCGGTAATGGAAGGTGGTAGGCTGAGGAACAGAGTTCAATGGAAAGGGGTCAATGAATTCTGTAGCAGGACAAAAAGTCAGAAACTGAAAACCTGAGCCATCCCTATCCACTTCTATCTCAGCTTCGGGGGCATTATGCCCTTGCTTATCTATAGTAAGTTTAACACGGTTAGCCACCTTTTGGGCGCTAAGTACCAATTGCCAGTTTGCCATACTTTCGGGGGTAATCTCATCGCCAATAATCCCAAGCTCCTCACCATCTTCCAGAGAATAATTGGGGTGTGCTTTAATCTGTTTCACAATTTTGCGGATTTTCTTCTCCAGCCCAAAGATGAGAGTTGCCGGAGGTGCAACAGGTGTAAACGCAGGCACCGCAGTAGGGTTAGCTGCCGTGGAGCCTTTGAAAACAGTGCGCTTAAAAGTGGCAAATGTTTTCTTAAAATCCCCAATACCATGGATGATATCAATGCAGTAAATGTAAAGGATAATGCCATCAACTATGGCATTTACATCGGCATCAGCTAAGCCGAATTTAGTTTTCAATAAGGATAGCTTATCCTTGAAGTTTGCGCCCCAGTCCTTAAACTTAAGATCCTGCGTGGGCAGATACGTTTTCTTTTTCATAACAGTACAGTTTTGTTATTTGTAATGAAAACAAATAAATGAGAGAAAAAGTTCCCGCATATAAAAATAAATTTACAACACGCTTAATTACAACAATATGCAAGGCGAATATTTTTTCATGGTGTTGGCGTTTACTATTAAAAGGCTTAAAAGTATTGGGAGTTGAGAAAAGTTTACTGAGGATTTGCACGCGTGTATTGTCGTTACACGCGTGTGTATTGAGAATATGCGCGTGCATATTGAGGATTCACGCGTGCATATTGACAATACTTCCGTGCTTATTGACGATATGCACGCGCATATTGGCGATATGGGTGTGCATATTGACGATACGGAAATTTGGCGTAAGGATATTTGTGGGAGTGGGGCGGGAGTGTATTTGTGAATGGTACTATCCCTCAAAGTGTGTAAGTAGAAAAAGTTATTCTAAATTTTTTTGAGCCCTTCATAGCTCAGAAAAAAATTTGGAAATAACTTTTTCGGT
>JAPLCZ010000153.1 GCA_026391915.1 Bacteroidota bacterium
CTAAAGAAGCTGAAAAAATTAGGGTGGTTTATAAAAACATCATGATGGACGAATGGGCTATTTACAAAGTAGAAATAGAAAATAGAATTAAAACAGGTGATGTTAAAATTCAGGAATTAAAATTCAGGAAAGATTTTCCGGAGAATAAAAATAAATTCAATAGGCAGATAACCCGCTTAGAAAAAAGGAATAATGACCTCCGCAAAAAGATGGATAATTATCATGAAGAGGTAAAAGCCAAATGGGAGAAGTTTAAAGTAAGTATGGCCAACGATATTGATGGTGTTGCCATAGAACTTAAAGACGTGACTCTTGATAATAAAAAGAAGGATAAATAAGTCCGCATCCCTGCGTGAATTATATAACTCTTATGCTGAGTTATGTAAGCATTACCCCTGCAAATAATCCAACCTTTGTGCTGTTGCAAAAATGAATTTGTAACACAAAATAAAGGTCATGGAAACGGGGAAAATTAATAATCATTTTTTAGAAAACTTATTATATGCAATAGCAATAATTCTGGTAATTATTTGTGCCGCTGGGTACATCATCTTTGGGAATGGTGGTGTAATGCAAATTATATTTATAATAGCTTTAGTTGCCATACTTATAAGGTTTATGCAAGGTAAAAGGCTTTGAGTTTATTATTATCTATTCTTTCATAAAAAGGTGTGAATGATGCAACTTAATTGCAAAGTCCTGTAAATATCTACCTATTGATAAAGACCACCTTTGCCTCGTAATAATTCTGTTACAAACCAAACTTAAAAAAAACAAAATGAAAAAAAATCTATTAATGATGTGCTTAATTACATTACTAAGTTATCAAGCATTTGCTCAATCTCCGCAAGCTATCCCTTACCAGGCAGTAGCCCGAAATTCAAGCGGAGTTCTGATTGCTAACCAAAGTATCTCTTTAAGGTTCAGCATTCGTGCAGGCACCGCTACAGGCACTGTGGTTTATAAAGAAACACAAACCGCCACCACCAATAAATTTGGTTCATTTAGTGTAAATATTGGGAAAGGAACAGTGGTTACCGGAACATTCAGCAGCATAAGATGGGATAGTGCTTCTAAATTTATGCAAGTGGAGTTGGATGCAGCAGGTGGCACATCATATACTGATATGGGCACGCAACAAATGTTGAGTGTACCTTATGCTTTGTTTGCAACCGCCACTCCTGCAAAAGAATATATGTATGCTGCCTATGTTGCTTCTGGTACTGGGCTTACGGTTACTTCTGGCAATGCCTTTACTTTTAATAATATCACCTCCTCTAGCAATATTACTATTAGCTCCTCTAAAACATTAAAAGTATTGGTGGCAGGTGTTTATCAAATAAGCTATTATGTAACTGATGGGATATCAGGAGGCAGAACTATTGGCTTAAAAGTAAATAGTGCTACCGCAACTAATACTGTTATTAGTCTTTCCTCCAATCCTTCCAGTCCTTATAACATAGGCTCTACGGTTATTTTAGTTTTAAAAGCAAATGATACCATCCAGCTTATTAATGCAGGTTCCAGTTCCATGACAACAACAGACTATAATGTTATTGCCAATATATCCATTACTCAATTATAACTGCCATGAAAAGAAATTTACTTTATGTGGTTGTTACTTCCCCGCTACTTTTATGCTCAATTTTAGTATCAAATGCTCAAACCCTAAGCCCAAATGTAATTGCAACTAACGGTGGGTATGCAGTAGGTGGTGGCAACTCTCTTTCATGGACGTTAGGGGAGACATTTAATACTACTTTAACCTCAAGCAATTTAATACTTACACAAGGTGAACAACAACCAGAATTAGCTTCATTCCCATTACCTGTAACGCTGGTTTATTTTCATGCAGAAAAGAATATTGAAAACACAACCATAAACATTAATTGGCAAACCGCCTCTGAGATTAACAGTGATTACTTTCTTGTGGAGAGATCTACAGATGCCATCAACTTTAAAACCATTGGGAAAGTAAATGCTGCAGGCAATAGCAACCAATTAATTTCCTATTCTTTTATAGATAATAATCCAGCACGAAGCACCAACTATTATCGCCTAAATCAATTTGATTTTAACGGCACTCATGAGTATTCTCCCACTATTAAAGTTCCTTTATCCAACACTATTGTAGGAGCTATAATTTATCCAAATCCTTTTAATAGTTCTATAAATATAGCCGTAGAAAATATATCACAAATTAGCAATTGTGAGTTTAGAATGTATAATGTTTTAGGAGCTGAGGTAATCAATACTATACTCGTAAAACCATTTACTACTGTAGAAACAAATAACCTCCCATCAGGAATTTATTTTTACAAAGTAATTGGCAACAATACAATAATTCAATCAGGCAAACTGATTTCAAAGAAGTAGATTTGTAAATGTAGAAATCCCCCTTTCGGATTCATTTCTGAAGGGGGATTTTGTTTGTATCGCCTTCCTGTTTTTTAGTGTGAATGATGTAACTTAATACCTAAGTTATGTAAGCCGCTGCCTATTATAATCTCAGATCTTTGTTTCATAATAATGCTATGGGAAAATACCTTTATATAATAAAAAAAGCAATCTCAAATCTCTTTGGGAATAGGTTAAATTATTATCAGGAGTGCTATTATAATAGGATAACAAATCAATATAAAAGTGCCAATAACTATTTGGCATTATACAAAAAATGCGTTATTGATAATTCTATAAAAACAGCTACTGAAATTTTCTTTTCAGCAGAGTTGAAATTTAATTGCAGCATTAAGGACGTAAAGAAAAAGCTTCATGCCCCTAATTACCATATCCGTACTTTTAGCAATACCAATACAGAAATACTTATTTACAGAACCCTTACTGGGCAATACAAAGTAAAATATCAATTGCATTTTTTTGAGGGCAAATTATTTCTATTTAATTATACTTTTTCCAACATAAAAAAGGAAGAGGAAGTGGCAATTATTGCAATACT
>JAPLCZ010000204.1 GCA_026391915.1 Bacteroidota bacterium
GTCCGCAGTTTCTTTGAATCCAATTCTGCTTCTGCCGAAATCAATCTTTGGGTTAGTTGCAGGGCTGACATTTCTAATGAAAAAATAGCTACCGGTTTTTTAAAATCTATGGCTGCATTGCGTGCCATGGATAGCACAAAAGCCGTTTTACCCATACCGGGGCGGGCTGCCAAAATAATTAAATCACTGGGCTGCCAGCCTGAGGTAATTCTATCCAAAGCGGCAAAACCTGATGGCACTCCTGAAGTACCTTCTTCAGAATTTTTCAACTCTTCCATCTGGGTAATTGCCTTACTAATCAAGCGCCCCATTGGGTCTGGTGAACTACGTAAATTCTTTTCTGTGATACTGAAAAGGTCTTTTTCTGCTTTATCAAGCAAATCAAAAACATCGGTGGTTTCTTCGTATGCCTCAGTTTGTACGCCTGATGAAATTTCTATTAACCTGCGCAGGATATGTTTTTGCGCAATAAGCCTCGCATGAAATTCTATATTGGCTGATGATGAAACTTTATTGGTAAGCTCACTTATACAACTCATTAGTTACCGTAATAATATCTATGGGCTGTGATTTCTCAAACAAAGAACGAATAGCAGCATAGATTTCCTGATGTTCTGTTTTGTAAAAACTTTCTGAATCTATAATTTCAATAACAATACTGATGGCTTCTTTCTCCAACATCAAAGCACCAAGTACCGCCTCCTCTGCTTCCAACACCTGAGGTGGTAATTTGCCCCCTAAAATCCCTGTGGGTAATATGCCGGGGCGGCGCATTAAATTCTTTATATTTTTCTCTATTGTTTCAGCCATGGATTGCGGGAAAGTTTCTGTGGTTTTTTGTGAGGCAAAAGTATCTCTGCTGGGTACATTTTTTCAAGTATATATTTTAGAGAAATAGTTACTAACAAAGGTAAACTAAAATGTTGATGGTTTGTGGATGAAAAAAAGTTGCAGTTTCAAATTGTCTTTAAACGCCGTTTATTATCCACAACGCCAATAGCAGCTCTTCTCACTTATCAGGCGATTACGGATTTAAATAACATAAATTTAACAATGCCATAAAAGTTTGAACACTCCAAAATGAAAAAATTATTTTACCAATTTCAAACTTTGATTTATGGAAGAATTTCCTCAAAAAAATCTAAGCAATTTTAACATTGTTTATCTCCCATTTTATACCTCTCATCAAAAAAATCTAAACGCTTTAAGAATTTTACTTATCATTGCATTTTTAAAACCGCCCAAACCAAAAGTGAAAGAGAAGAAGGAAACAATAATAGCCCTGCTTGAGGAGGCTTATAAATCCCGCGTTAGAGATTTAAAACAAAGTACTGAACTCGGTAAGCAAGCCCTTGCTCTGAGTGTTGAGTTTGATGATAAAGCCCTCATTGGCAAAAGCCTGAACCTACTTTCTCTTTTCAGTATGATAATGGGAGACCACCAACACTCTATGGAAATGGCGCAAGAAGCCATTGTTTATTTTGAAGAATTAGGAGATGAAAAAGGAATTGCGGATGCCAAATACAACATAGCAAGCATCAATTATAAGACGGATAACTATCACCTTGGGCTGGTAAATTTGATTGATTGCATTACCATTTACAGAAAATTTCACGATTACCATAACATCTCTAAATCTCAAAAATCTCTTGGGACTATTTATGAATATTTTGGTGACCAAAACAATGCTGTAAAATCTTATGAAGGTGCCATTGAAGCAGCCAAAATTGCAGGCGACCTCAACCTTGAATCCAATGCTTACAATAATCTTTCAGGGGTTTATTTAAAGCAGAAAAAAATTGATTTGGCATTGGAAATTATTGAGAAATCAATGGCAATAAAAAAGCAAACGGGGGATGTGCGGGGGAGTGCTTTTGCCGTGTATGGCAGGGGGAAGGTGTACGCAAACACTGGCAAATATGCTGAGGCGGAACTTGATTTCCTGCAAGCTATTGCTATCCATCAAGCGATGGGGGAAAGGCTTGGGCTGGGCATGGCATATAACAAATTAGGTGCTTTGTATATTGAAATGGGGCAACTTCAAAAGGCAAAAGAAATTCTTTATACTGGGCTTGAGTTCAGCACCAAATACAATATTGCCATCATAAAATTTAAATGCGATTACCACCTTTACCGCATCTATAAATTAGAAAATAACCCCACCAAAGCTGTTGAGTTTTTAGAGAGCTATCTCTCCGAAAAAGAAAAGGTAATCAACATACAAACCCAAAAGGTGATTGAGAATTATGAACTCATCACCAAGATGGATACTATGGAAAAAGAGGCGCAGCTACAGCGCGAGAAGGCAGATATTATAGAAAAGAAAAACAAAGCAGAGCATAGCGCAAGGGTAAAGCAGGAGTTCCTGAGTAGCATGAGCCATGAAATCCGTACCCCCTTAAATGCCATACTTACCATTGCTGCTTTGCTGCGAGATAAATCGGACACAGAGGAAAAGCAGATGCTGGATACCCTAAAGTTTTCTGCCAATAACCTGCTATTAATAGTTAATGACATCCTTGATTTTGCAAAGTTGGATGCCGGCAAAATGCAGCTTGAGTTGCACCCCGCCAACATCAGCGCGCTGATGCAAAACATCAAAAATACCTATGAGGGAGTTGCCAAAAAGAGGGAGCTAAACCTTACGCTTGAGATGGATAGCGCCCTTGCAGAATCATACGATATGGATGAAACCAAAATCCAACAGATATTGGCGAACCTTATTACCAATGCCATAAAATTTACGGATGAAGGTGATGTGAAAATTAAGGTCACAAAACTCAGTGGTGATTTTGAGAATCACCAAATCCGCTTCTCCATTACTGATACCGGAATTGGCATTACAGAAAATAATCTTGAAAGCATTTTTGATAGCTTCTCACAAGCCTCTGCCATCACCACCAAGAAGCATGGAGGCACAGGGCTGGGGTTGGCTATTGTTAAGAAAATGGTGGCATTGCATGGCAGCATTATCCAGTTGCAAAGTGAGGTGGGCAAAGGCAGCAGTTTTTATTTTGATATTAAACTAAAACTATCTGGCGTGGCAAAAAAAGCCACTTTGCAAACCGCCTATAGCCTAAAAGATAAAGTAGCATTACTAGCCGAAGACAACACCATCAATGCTATGGTGGCTAAAAAACTACTTAGTAATTGGGGCATTACCACAGAAGTGGCGGTAAATGGTTTGGAGGCAATTGAGAAATCAAAAGCAAAAGAATATGATTTTATTTTGATGGACATACACATGCCAGAGATGAATGGGTTTGAAGCCACCGCCCACATACGCAAATACGAAAACCCAAATATGGAAACCCCCATTTTTGCCCTTACGGCAGACCTCACCGCCTCGCAAGAAAAGGAATACATGGATTATTTTAATGGCTTCCTTACCAAGCCCATTGAGATTGATAAACTCTATGATGCGCTAACGCAGGGGGTGGAATAGTTGTCGGTTGTCAGTTGTCAGAAAAAAGGGGGAGAGGCTCATTCGGATTTATTCCGGTTGGTCATGAGCTAAAGGTTGTAATCCGAATGTTTTTATTATTAGCATTTTTAATGCGAATACATACTTAGGTCGGATTAAAAATCCTTATAGTAAG
>JAPLCZ010000257.1 GCA_026391915.1 Bacteroidota bacterium
GGAGGTCTCTAAAAAATGGACACAGCAGATAAAAGACTGGGGAATTATTTTTAACCAATTTATCATTATTTTTGAAGAAAGAATGAAACTAAAAATATAACCATATTCTTCTACTTACACACTTTATGGGATAGTGTCTTATATCCACAAACAAATAAATACTAAATAAAATGAAAGAAAACTTTTTCCCTGCTAAGTATTCGCTTCGCAGACCTTGGTTAGTAAACTACAAGGCACAAATTGCTGTTAGAGGCCCAGCCTTGGGCTTGCTTGCACCCGAAATTACCTCAAGGCAAACGCGTTGTCA
Organism: Bacteroidota bacterium; assembly: GCA_026391915.1. GTDB lineage: Bacteria > Bacteroidota > Bacteroidia > CAILMK01 > CAILMK01 > JAPLCZ01. The sequence continues at coordinate 308 of JAPLCZ010000257.1, forward strand.
GAACATGATTGACTCCATTGATGCCCAAATTACCGCGGATGTGGCATTAAAAACTGCCACCGCCAACCGCGATTTGGTATTTAAAAATGAGTATGGATTGCTCTCTAAATCCATTGCTACGGATAAAAACTTAGGCACCTACACCACTACTATTGGTGAGGCTTTGGGCATCATTGGTAGTGAGCATCCTTTTGACCCACTTACCTATGCCACAGAAATTACTGGTACTATTACTCCAGAGGGTGTTAGGGTTACATTCAAGAAAGATGGCGCAGAAGGTGTGCGTATTTATTACCGCATTTTAGGCACCCAACCTTGGGTTTTATTGGGTTTGGATTTACACAGCCCCTATATTGATAATCACCCAAAAGCTAACCCCAACTTGCCAGAAGTGCGGGAGTATATGGCTATGGGCTGGTTTGATGACCACGAAATTGGCGTAATAAGCAATATCGTAGTGGTGAGTTTGGTGTAGTATTAAATAACCAAATAAGGATTAGTTAATATAATTATAAAAGCCTCGCAAAACTGCGGGGCTTTTTTGTTGGGGGGGGTACAGGCTTTAACCTCTGCTATTCTTTGCGGTTTTTTTTTGCGGCGTCCTGCGAGAATTTTTAACCTCTTTTAATCTTCAAATCCTCACATCTTGAATTGGCTCTACTCCCTCACCAATTCAAAAATACTCTCTGTGCTTGGGCAGCATGTGCCTGGCCATTTTTTAATGACCACATTGTCCTTTAACAACAGCAAACCCGGGCTGCTACGGATGATTGTTTTTAGCATGGTAGCATCAGCGCGGTAAAAAGTATAAGGCACTTGATGTTGCTTGGTGTATTGTGCAATAATGTCATCACTGGAGGCGGTGATTGCCCAAACAGCAATGCCCTTTTTTAGTAAAACATAGTTCACTACTTTGTTTACATCAGGCTGGCTACGGGTGGTAGCTTTGGTTAAATCATAGCTTATTACCATGAGCTTATATCCTTTTTGGTTGAGGAAAGTATCTGTTACTTCTTCGCCTGTAGGTTTAAAAATTTTGAAGTCGTGGATAGCAGGCTCAAAGCCCTTGCGGATGACTTTATCTTTCCTATCTACGTATTTGTATTTGTCCAAATCGGCAGGTAAGTTATTCATCCCAAAATGAAATTCTTTGCCATCTTTGCTATAGATAAATTCCATCACCACGCTATCCCTTGGGGCATCTTTGGGGATTTCCATTTGCTTTTTAATATCCTTGCCCACAGCATAAGGCATAAAATCTTTTATGGGCAAATAGGTGTAGCAATAGATGGTGAAAACAGTAACGGCAACCAAACCTGCAAATGAAATTAAGCCCGCTTTTTTGATTGGTTTGATGTATTTTAAACCAACCAATAGCACAAGAATAAAAACAAAAAGAACCACATCCTTAGTGAAGCTTTGCCATGGTGTAAGCTTCAACGCATCACCAAAACAACCGCAATCTTTTACCTTATCATAATAGGCGGAGTAGAAGGTGAGGAAGAGGAATTTTACCATTAAAACCAATAGCAGCCACACCGTGAATTTGGGTTTATATCCTGCCAAAAGCATTACGCCTAATCCTACTTCTATAATGCAGATAATCCCTGCGATGTAAATAGAGAAAGGAATAAAAGATGGCATGGAAAGCACCTCAAAATACTCATCAAGTTTATAAGCAAAACCTGTGGGGTCATTTGCTTTTATCAATCCGGAGATGATGAACAGAATGCCTATAAAAAGGCGGGAGAATTTGGTGAGTAATTTCATGGTTTAATTATTTTTTTCATTCAACCTTATCATGGCAAACATGGCATAGTTGAGCATATCATAAAGGTTAGATTCTATCCCCTCTGAGGCTATGGTTACGCCATCATTGGCAATGATATTCCTGATGCGGAGGAGCTTGGATAAAATCAAATCTGTAAAAGAAGAAACATACATTTCACGCCAAGCCTCGCCATAATCATGGTTTTTGGCAAGCATGAGTTCTGTGGCAAGGGTAGCTTTGGTATTATAGAGTGCAATGATTTTTTCAGCAGCAATATCCTCATTAAAACTACTCCCAATTTCCAACTGAATTAAAGTGATGATAGAGTAATTCACTATCCCTAAAAACTCACCATACACTGGTTCATCAATCTTGCTGGTTTTCTTTTCCTCAATACTGCGGATGCGCTGTGCTTTGATAAAAATTTGGTCAATCAAAGACGGCACTCTTAGCACCCGCCAATTGGTGCCATAGTCTTGGAGTTTATCCGTAAAAATTTTGCGGCAATTCGCTAATTCGGTATTGTATTCTAAGATGGTTTTTTCTTGCAAGAGATATTGGTTTAATTTTACAGCCTTTCTGCAAGCAAAATTAGAGATGCCAAACCATCCAAACATCTTCCCCGTAAAAAAAACCTTGAACTGCAAGGGCAAACTCATCAACCTTGAGGGTGGTGCAGTAATGGGAATCCTGAATATTACCCCCGATTCTTTTTATGATGGCGGGAATTATTCCACCATAGATGCTGCCCTTTTGCAAGCTGAAAAGATGCTGAAAGAAGGTGCTACTTTTATTGATGTGGGTGGATACTCCAGCCGCCCTGGTGCAGAGAATATTTCTGTGGATGATGAATTAAAAAGAGTGCTTCCTATTGTAGAATCCATCTCTCAAAAATTCCCTGAGGCAATTATCTCCATAGATACTTTCCGTGCTGATGTTGCAGAAAAAACCATTGAGGCAGGTGCTGCTATGGTGAATGATATTGGCGGCGGAATGCTTGATGAAAATATGTTTGCCACCATAGCAAAATTCAAAGTGCCTTATGTGCTGATGCATATGCAAAACACCCCCGAAAATATGCAGGCAGAGCCCACCTATAATGATGTAGCGAAGGAGGTGTTGCAATTCCTCATTAATCAATCCAACAAACTATTTGCGTTGGGAGTTAATGATGTAATTATAGACCCGGGCTTTGGCTTTGGGAAAACACTTGAGCATAATTATCAACTCCTCAATCAGCTTGAGCAATTCTCTCTTATGGGCTTGCCGCTTTTGGTAGGCTTCTCCAGAAAATCAATGGTGAATAAAGTCCTTGGTACTAAACCCGAAAATGCACTGAATGGCACTACTGTTCTTAATACTTTAGCAATGCAAAAAGGCGCATCTATCCTTAGGGTGCATGATGTAAAAGAAGCCATGGAAACACTAAAAATAATCAGACAACTACCATGAAGATATTTGAAATAGGCTTCCTTGTTTTCTCTATTACAGATGTGATTGACATCCTCCTTGTGGCATTTATTCTATACATGCTTTACAAATTGGTGAAGCGCACCATTGCCCTCAATATTTTCCTTGGGTTTCTGTTTGTGTATGTACTTTGGTTTATTGTGCGGGCTATGAATATGAGGCTTCTCTCCTCGCTTTTAGGGTCTTTTATAGAGGTGGGTGCTATTGCTTTGCTAATTATTTTTCAGCAGGAGATACGGAGGTTTTTATTGCTTTTGGGGAAGAAACACACCTTCATCAGCCGTGAGTTTAACTGGAAAGGTTTACTACCCTGGAACTGGCAACTCACCCCTGATGAGGAGAATGATTTTGAAGAACTCAGCAGGGCTTGTAAGCTTCTCTCCAAACAAAAAACAGGCGCGCTGATAGTGGTGGGCAGAACCACGGAGCTCAATATGTTTGCTGCTACAGGCACGCAGATGGATGCTGATGTAAGCGCCAAATTATTGGAATCTATCTTTGTAAAAAATGCCCCATTGCATGATGGCGCAGTGATTATTGAGAAAAATAAAATCTTAGCCGCCTCCTGCATTTTACCTGTTACTGATAGGCATGATTTGCCCACAGAGTTAGGTCTGCGTCACCGTTCTGCTATTGGGCTCACAGAGCAAACCGATGCGTTTGTAATTATTTTATCAGAAGAAACAGGGAAGATTTCTTTTGCCAGCAAAGGAGAAATAACATTGCATATTGATACCGAAAATCTAACGGCAGAAATTGAGAAATATTATGGGCAGCGGTAGTAATTTTAGCTAAGAAATTTTATTCCTCTGCATACTCCTATACATAATCATCATAGCGCCTATTTGCAAAAGCACGCAGCATAGAAATGCACCGCTAAAGCCAATAATTTGGTATGCCAATACGCCCACTGCCGGAAAAATTAAGCCTCTTATCCCAGTGAGGCTAAGGTGCACCGCGTGGTATTTAGCGGCTTTGCGGGCAGGGGCAAAATAGCTGGAGCCTATCCCCCACACCAAGCCCATGCTGGCTGCAAAAGCACCGTTAAAAATATAGCCTGCCAGCACCCAATAGATTATCCTATGCCCACGGAAGAGGGTTTCGCCACTAAAAAATCCACCTGCCAAAAGACAGAAATAAAATAAAGCAGCAGAGAAAAAACTGAGGATTGCCATCTTTCGCGGGTCAATTTCATCCATCCATTTTCCAAAAAGCGGGAAGGCAATAATGCTTAGGATAACAGGGATGTTTTTGTAAAAAGCAATCTCAGTGTAGCTCAGTAAAAAGTGTTTGCTCAGGTAAACAGTGATAACGGCAAGTGCCATTAAATAGCCCGCACCATAGCACATCATGCCTACTTGGAAATCAGCAAAGGCTTTATTCTCTTTTAAAATTTTAATACTCTTATCCAGTATTTTGCCCACTGTAGTTTTGGCTTCTTTCAGTAAACTTTCATCTGCCCTTTCTTTGTAAGGGATAAGGGTAATAAGGTAGATGGCAATGAAGCCAATCACCCCAATTAATGGCAGTACAAAGCGGTAGGATTCTGGATTCCAGTCCAGCAGCCGCCCATAAAAATATGTGCAAAGCAAAGTAGCAATTTGGGTGATAATAAGGGTATAGCTAAAGAGCCTGCCAAACCTTTGGCTTTTATAATTGGATTTGGTGAATAGATTTATGATGGGGAAAATGATGGGGTTTGCCACAAAATACATCAGGAAAATAAGGATGTAGAGGTAGATAAAAATCTGGTGATTGGCTAAGGTTTTTACATCATTAGGAAAGATGATAAAAAGCAAAAGCGGGGCTCTGGTGATAAAGGCAAACAACCTGAGAAACCGTTTTTTATTTTTTACCAAAGAGAGAAAATGTGTAAAGAAAATAGAGAACGGCATCACAAATACCATGATTTGAAAAAGCACACTCACCTGCATAGTGCTGGCATCCATATTCCGCAAAAGCACAAATTCATTAAGGGCAAGTACGCCCAACCCAATGCCATCCAAAATGGAATAAATAAGGTGGAGGCGAAAGGTGATTTTCTCACGCAATGCCATGCCATGAAAAACCTTTTTTTGCTTTTGCAGCGCAGTAGTAAACATCACTGCAAAGGTGGGGATTTTAGTATGTAGATTTGACAACTTTATAAAAGTTGTCAAATCTTTAAACGCAAATTACTATGGCAATCACTTGGGATGATTTTGAAAAAGTAGAACTCTGTAGCGGAACAATTGTTAAAGCGGAATCCTTCCCCGAGGCACGCAAACCCGCCTATAAACTTTGGGTGGATTTGGGGGAGACTTTAGGAATAAAAAAATCAAGTGCGCAAATAACTACGCTGTATTCTTTAGAAGAATTAATAGGGAAACAGGTGCTCTGCGTAACTAATTTTCCCCCACGACAAGTGGGTAGTTTTATGTCGGAAGTATTGGTAACAGGTTTTGTGATGGAGGGTGGTGATGTGGTGCTTGCAGTGCCAGATAAAAAGGTGGAGAATGGGGTGCGGTTGGCTTAAATCAATCTTAACAAAACCATAACCTATGGGGTTGGTTAAAAAAAGGTAGTTTTGCATTTGAATTCTAAAATAATTTCAATTTGAAAAATCTACTTCTTTCTTTTTTTGTGTTGCTGAGCATTCATGCTTTTGGGCAAACTTCCATCACTAAAGCACGGGTAATAGGTGCAGGCAAACCCGTAAGTATTAAAGGTATAGTAACCAACGGCAATGAACTGGGTGTGATACGATACATACAGGATGATAGTGCAGGGGTATCAGTTTATGATACCTCTCTTAGCAAAGTGCAATTGGGGGATAGCATACAAGTAACAGGTACCCTTACCGATTATAATGCACTGCTAGAAATGGCTAAAGTAAGCTCACTAAAAATACTGAGCACAGGAAATAAACTACCCGCCCCTATAAATTTAAGCCTCACCAATGCCTTTGTAGAGAAATATGAAGCCATGGTTGTGCAGGTTGATAATGTTACATTTACCTCTGGAGGAACCTTTGCTGATAAAACAAATTATAAAGTAACGGATGGCACCACCACCTCCCCAGTGCGCACTGGCAATGCTACCAATTTGGCTGGGGCACCCATCCCTGCTAAAAAGGTTAGTGTTGTGGGTATCATGAGCCAATACAGCCCCTCCAATCCTGCCACCGGATATCAATTACTTTTAAGGAGTAAAGATGATGTAATTGCAGGGCAAGGGCCACAAATACAAACGGTTTTAATGCAAACAAACATCACTAACTCAAGCTTTGTTTTGCATTTTGCTACAGGCAAACCCGGCAGCACTATTATACAATATGGGCTTACTAAAAAATTGGAGATAGGTACACTATCAGATTCTAACAAAACATTAGCCCATGCCATGACCCTTAAAGGGCTTTCACCAACTACCTTCTATTATGCACAAGCCATTTCAATAAATAGCTATGGTGATAGCAGTGTAAGCGGCATACAATACTTTTCAACCTCCTCACTTTCTTCAGGGAAAATAAAGGCATTCTTTAACCTATCAGTAGATACTACGGTAGCCAAAGGCGTAAATGCAACAAGGCTCTTACGCTTAGTTGATGACACCCTTGCCGCCTACATTGGCAAAGCAAAATACACCCTTGATATCGCCATCTATAGTTTTGATAATGCTAAACTAAGCGTTGATATCAGCAGTGCTATTAATGCCGCCTATACCAAAGGGGTTAAGGTGCGCATCATCTCTGATGGAAGTAACAAAAACGCAGCACTCAGCACCCTGAATGCAAAAATTCCTGTACTCAAAAGCCCTACAACTCAGAGCTATGGAATTATGCACAATAAATTTATGATTATTGATGCAGCTTCCTCAAACCCTAATGAACCATTATTATGGACAGGCTCAACTAACTGGACGGATAACCAAATGTTCACAGATGCTAATAATATTATCATCTTGCAAGACCAAGCCATTGCTAAAGCATATACTCTAGAGTTTAATGAAATGTGGGGTGCGGATAGCGGAGCTCCTGTAACTTCCAACTCAAAGTTTGGCCCTGATAAAAGTGACAATACACCCCATCTTTTTAATCTAAAAGGTAAAATGGTAGAGGTGTATTTTAGCCCTGGAGACCATGCAGTACAACATGCAATCAGCACTATTGATTCCGCAAAAAAGGAAATCAATTTTGCACTCAATATCCTTACAAGAACTGATGTGGCTAATGAAATAAAAAATCAGATAATCAATAAATCTGTATTTGCACAAGGAGTAATGGATACCAATAATGGAACGGCAACCTATAAAATCCTAAGCCCTGTAATGAAGAAAAATCTCAGGGTATATAAGGGTGGTGGAATCTTCCATCATAAATACTTTATCTTAGATGCAACTACTCCAACTGGCAATCCTGCTGTAATTACCGGCTCACATAACTGGAGTAACGCCGCAGAAAACACTAATGACGAAAACGTAATTATAGTTCATAATGATACTATTGCAAATCTCTATTACCAAGAATGGGTGAATAGGTTTAAGGAGAATATCACAGCTGTGGATGATGAAGATATAACAACAGTTGTAGCTCCTAAATTGTCTTACTTCTGGAGTCAAAATACATTAAATATCCTCAACCAAAACCAAATGGAAACCCAATACATATTGATGGATATTAACGGTAAAAGAATAGCATCCACTACATTTGCAGTCGGTAATATTACCATAGAAACAGGCGCCCTTGCCAAAGGGATTTATCTGATTATTGCTACAACTCCATCAGGAATCCAAACTTATAAAATCATAAAATACTAAATATAAAAACCATGAAAAAGATACTAATATGCGCCATAATGATGGCAGCAACCCAATTTGCAAAAGCCCAATGTAAAGAGCTTTTTATCTCCGAATATCTTGAAGGAAAAGGAAATGATAAAGGCGTAGAAATCTACAACCCAACAAAGGATACCGTTGACCTATCTGCTTACCGTTTGGTACGTTTTGCTAATGGCAGCACTTCAGGTTCTGATAGTTTATTGCTCAAAGGGAAATTAGGCCCATATAAAACATGGGTAGTTATTAATGGACAGACAACAGACCAAACCTTAAGTGGTGGTGGCGTTTCACCTAAATGTGATTCTATACTTCAAACAAAAGCCAACCAATTGGATAATGCATACCCGGCACCATGTTATTTTAATGGTGACGATGCACTTGGGTTGGTGAAATTCACAACAACCACATGGGCTTTGGTAGATATTTTTGGTAAAATTGGTGAACAACCTCTAGGGCCTAAACACACTATCTCTCCTAACGGTGGTTGGTCAGATACCTATCCCTATAACTCTGGTGATGGTACTTATTGGACTAAAGACCATGGTATGGTTCGCAAACCTTCTATCAAAAATGGCGTAAGCGTTAACCCTACATTTTTCAACCCAACTGCTGATTGGGATTCTTTATCTGTACATGTTTGGGATAGCCTTGGTAAGCATACTTGTAATTGCAAAACAACTACAGTAGGCATTGATGAAAATATTGCTGTTACCAACTTCAGTGTTTATCCTAATCCTATCACCACTTCTGAATTTTATATAATGCCTACCTCTTCAGTTTCTTTAGTACAAATAGCTGATGTAACAGGCAGGATTGTATATACCAAAAAGGTAACAAACTTTGGTGCAATTAAAGTTGAGTTACACAAAGAGCACGGAATTTATTTAGTAAAACTTACAGGTGATAACCTATTGCCTTTGGTGAAAAAAGTTTTGATTCCATAGTAGCGTAAAAACCAACATTTAAAATATCAGAGTTATGAGGAGAATAATTAGTCTTCTGGTGTCCTTACTTTGTTTTATTTCTGTTTATTCTCAGAAAACATCAACCATAAAAGGAGTAGTAAAAGACGCAACAACAGGTGAACCTTTAATAGGTGCTTCTGTAAGCTATGATGTAGGGAAAGGAACAATTACAGAGTTGGATGGCTCTTATAAATTAACGCTGGATACGGGGGTTTACACTTTCACAATTTCCTTTATTGGGTACGTGGAAACAACTGCAAAAGTTAAAGCAAATAGAAACACTGTAGTAGCGGATTTTACCCTAGACATCAAACCCATGAAAGAAGTAGAAATTGTGGGAGACGTGGCAAAAATAAGGGAAACTCCTGTGGCATTTGCCAACGTAAATGCACAACAAATAAAAGAAGAATTAGGTGCAAGAGATTTACCCATGCTCTTGAATAGTACCCCAGGCGTATATGCAACCCAAACTGGTGGTGGCAAAGGAGATTCACGAATTAATATTCGTGGGTTTGACCAAAAGAATGTTGCGGTAATGGTGGATGGCGTACCCGTAAATGATATGGAAAATGGCTCAGTGTTTTGGAGTAATTGGGAGGGGCTTGGTGATGTAACTCGCAGCATGCAAGTACAGCGCGGGTTAGGCGCTTCCAAACTTGCAATTCCCTCAGTAGGTGGTACCATAAACATTATTACAAAAGGAATAGAATCCAAACCTGGAGGAAGCATAAGACAAGAAGTTGGTAGTTTTGGATTTGAAAAAACTTCCTTTGGCTACACTACAGGGCTTATCAATAAGAAATTTGGAGTTACTGTGGCAGGAAGCCATAGCACTGGCAACGGATATGTTGACCAAACCAATTTTACTACCTGGAGCTACTTTGTAAAAGTGCAATACATTGCAGGCAAACACCTATTAAGCCTTGGAGGAAACGGCTCTCCACAACAACATCAGCAAAGGTCATTTTCTCAGCCAATGCCAGTGTTTGATAAAGCTTATGCAAAGACCTTTGGCATTGACACAGACTCCTCTTTAAAGGCATCTGGTTTTAGCAATGCAAACCATGATGACAGAGGTTTAAAATTCAATCCTTTTTGGGGTACTTTAACCCGTGATGGCAAAACAGAAAACCTGAACGAGAAGGTCAATTTTTACCACAAGCCCCAGTTCAGTTTTTCTGATAATTGGACTATCAATGATAAATTAACTTGGTTTAATATCGCGTATCTTTCTATAGGCAATGGTGGCGGTACACAACTCTTTAATACCGCTATTACCAGAGCCCCCGAAACAGGACAATACAACTTGCAACAGGTGTATGATAACCAGATTTCTGATAAGGCTATTGATAAGTTTTATAGTTCTACTTTTCACAAATCCAGCAACATAATTCTGGCATCTAACAATGACCACAAATGGTACGGATTGCTCTCTAACATTCAATATAAAATGAATGATAATTTTACCTTTACAGGGGGCTTGGATGTACGGAATTATCAAGGCTCACATTATAGAACTGTGTACGATTTATTAGGTGGTAATTATTTTATTGACCAAGCCAATAATAGCCAACCCAAGATATTAGCGCCTGTTGCCCCATCCACTACGCCACGCAATGCAGCATATTCCATGAAAACCACTTGGGATAAAATTGCCTACTATAATGATGGCTTAGTAAGATGGTTTGGGCTCTTTACTCAGGCAGAATATAAGCGCAATAATTTCAGTTGCTTTGTTACGGTTACGGTTTCGGAAACGCAGTATAAAAGAGTAGATTATTTTGCCAAAAAAGACCTCATAATTAATGGTAAAAAAATCAGTCAGGCTGTTGGTTGGGGAGATACCATGCTTTATGACGGTACACGTTCAATCACCTATAATCAAAACAATAATTCTCAGCTAAAAAAGAAAGGTGACACTACTTTTCTGGGAACTAAATATGTGGTGAATCCTAAATCTTATACCATGAATTCTACTGAAGCCAATACGTCTTCTACAAATTGGAGAACCTTCTTTGGCTACACTATTAAAACAGGTGCTAACTACAATTTCAATAGCCATTTTAATGCATTCCTAAACCTAGGATATATGAGTATGGCACCTCGCTTTAATAATGTTTTTGATAATAACAATCATGAGTTTTTTGAAACAAAAAATCAGTTTGTTAAAGCCATTGAAATGGGTTTTGGAACAAGGTATTCTGGCGTTGCCACCAACCTTAATCTGTACTATACTGATTGGCAAAATAAACCCTTGGATGTTGTTAAATCCTTCACCACTCCTGATGGTACTTTCTATACCAATATCAATGGGATGAATGCCATCCACAAAGGAGTAGAGCTTGACTTTGCCTATTCTCCACTTCCTCGTTTAAAAATAGAAGGACTTGCTTCAATAGGCGATTGGAAATACAACTCAGCCAAGAAGGTTTACATCTATGACCAGTCCGATGTATTGCGTGATTCCGTTGATTTTTCTGCAAAGAATGTTCATGTGGGCAACGCAGCACAATCACAATTTGGTTTGGGCTTTAGGTATGAGGTTTTCAAAGGTTTTTACATCAAACCCCGCTTCACATATTTTGGCAGACAATACTCCGCTTTTGACCCCCTTGCACTCACTATAAACTATGATAGCAAAGGCAAGCTCATTAAAGATGACCGCGACAGAGAATCATGGAGAGTGCCTGATTATTTTCTGTTAGATGTTTACACCGGCTACGAAATTTCTCTTTGGAAAATAAGGATGAGTATTACAGCAGGGGTTATCAATATCCTCAATAAAGAATACATTGCTGATGCTACCAATGGTGGTAGTTTTAATGCGTCTTCTTCCACGGTTTTCTTTGGTGGGCCAAGGCGGTTTCAGGTTGGGGTTGGGGTGTATTTCTAAGGAAGTATTCTTACTTTTTAACCACGGTTTTTGTGGATAGATTCCCATCAGAATTTACCCTGATAAAATAGATACCTCTTGGCAAATCCTTCATGTTAAATGAAGCGCTACTTTCCACCAAAGAAGTCTTGAACTCTGCCACTGTTTTCGCAGAAAAATCGGATACCTCAACAATATTATTTTCGGATTGCAGCGGGAAGACAATATTAACGTCCTCCGTAACCGGATTAGGGAATATTTTAATCCCTGATTCATTAGCATTTTTATCTTCAATTGTCGTTATCACCTTACCCGTTACTTTTACATTATTAAACTGATAATTGCTGGTAGCCAATGTTGATTTTGCCACCCAACTTATCCAGTTTTTTTTTGCAATATCTGCTTTGGCTGGTAATGAGACCGGCACGCCCCCATTGGTTTGCTGCCGCTTAGAAATCCCTAAATTATTAAAGCTGTGCGGAAGGCTATCTTAGGTCTTACCACTATCAATACTGAAATCCACGTGCAAGGTAGAAAAATTTACCCATTTGGTGCTAATTCTCTCACTCCAAATCATTTTTATATTCTTATAACCCTTTGCCGGGATGCCTGTACTAAAGGTAACTGCCACATCAGTATTAAGCCTTATCACCTTATTATCGCACATAAAAGTGTATTGGTCTCTGGGGGATAACGAGTCCAGTTTATTGGGCTTTTGGTTGTCAAAACTCCATGCAGAATCTGTTGCAGAATTCACCCAACCCGTTGGCAATGCGGGGGAATTCATGGAGTCCGCCACCGAATTAAAATTATTGGTGTATAAAACAATTTGGGCAGATGTTTTTTGGCTCAAACAGAAAACAGAAATGCAGGATAAAAGTACTACGGTTAAATTTTTCATTGCATGATTTAAAATTCAAAATTACTCCTACTTGTATTAAGAAACAATTATGAAAAACTTCCTATCTTTTTCTCAAATCCAGCTTCCTTAAAACTGGGTTGGCGAGGCTTATAAATCCTACAACAATTAAGGTCATGCAACCACCAATAATTACGGATGGTGCTACCCCAAACCAACGGGCAGTTACGCCACTTTCAAACTCCCCTAACTCATTGCTGCTGCCTATAAACATTGAGTTTACCGCAGCCACCCTACCACGCATATTGTCGGGGGTCATGTTTTGCAAAATAGTACCACGAATCACCACGCTTACGTTATCCAAACCGCCGCTAAGGGCAAGCACAAAAAGAGAAAGAAAGAAATTTTGTGAGAGCCCAAAAACAATGATGCAAGCACCAAAACCTGCCACACAAATCAGGAGTTTTCTGCCAGTGTTTTTGGTGGGAGGGTAATGCGCCATTACCAATGCAGTAATCACCGCACCTGCTGCGGGTGAAGCTCTTAAAATTCCCAAACCAGCTGCGCCAATATGCAATATATCATGGGCGAAAAACGGCAACATTGCCACTGCCCCGCCAAAGAGTACGGCAAACAAATCAAGGCTCAGCGCACCCAAAATTATTTTGTTATTAAAGATAAAACGGAAGCCGGAGGTCAGGCTGTCATAAATGCTTTCTTCTTTGTTGGGGGGTAGGGGTTTTCTCTTCTTTATTTTGGTGATAAAATAAAAGGCAGCGAGGAGTAAAACCCCACAAAAAACTAATGCAGTTTGGGCATTGGCAAAGCCATAAATAAAACCTCCTGTGGCTGGGCCTGCCACTGCCGCTACTTGCCATGCGGTGCTATTCCAAGTGGCGCCGTTGGTGTAGAGGTTTTTGGGTAATATCTGCGCAAAAAGTGAAAAGACAGATGGACCCATAAAGCCTCTTGCAAGCCCTCCTAAAAAAGAAATAGCGTAAATAAAAGAAACGTTTTTATGTGTGAAAATTTGTCCTGCATCACTAGCAATAAACAGCAAGCCCAAAGTGCAAAAAATATAAACCAGTGTGGTGAAAATAAGAATAGTTCTGCGGTCTTTTCTATCTACAATATGGCCAGCATATAATCCCACCGCAATGGCAGGGATGATTTCTGAAAGCCCCACCAAACCAATACTTAAGGGGTCATGAGTTAGGGCATACACCATAAGGCTGATAATTACCGCCTGCATCTGCAAAGCAAAAGTGATAGAGAAACGGGCTGCAGCAAATAGGCGATATTCGGGTACTTTTAAAGCGGCATAAGGGCTGGCATCAGGCAGGGCAGTTTGCATGTGCAAAGGAAAGAAATCTTCTGCTCTTTTTTACAAATGGCAAAGCCCTGCGGTTTTGCAGGGCTCTACTGTTTATTGATTAAGCGGAAAAGGCTATTGTTTTATGCGTTACAAACGCATGTTTAAATAATCCGCGTTGCAAACGCGGACTATTGGGGGCTTTGCACTATGTAGTAAGCGGAAAAAGCGTATTGTGTTATGCGTTATAAACGCATGTGTAAATAATCCGCGTTGCAAACGCGGACTATTGGGGGATTTACTCAACCACCAATTTACTAACGACCCTCACCTTCTCATTTTGTACTAAGATAAAATACATACCATCTGGCAATGCAGAAACATCTATTTCTTTAATGAGTCTGCCTTCTGAGTTTGGGGTTTGGTTGAGTTGTATAAGTTGTTTGCCTAGTATATCTGAAATAGTAATACTGGTGTTGGTTTGCGGTAGATTATTTACTTCTAAAGTTATGGTGGAGGTTGTAGGGTTGGGGTAAAAAATAAAATTAGAAAAAGTTTTGGATTCTTGTACGGCAGTGGTTGAATCTCCTAAATAAGCAATATAAACATTCTTATTTGCTGGAAAATTGGTGGTATCTGTAGAATCACGAATTGAACCACCAAAAACATATATGCCATTGCCTAATGAAACTGAGCAATTACTTATACTACCTTGACCAACTCCTTTTTTAGAAATAATATTACCTTGATTATTTAAATTTAAAAGGCAGATATAATGATTGCCGAATGTTGCAAAATCAGAATCTTTGCTGTAAACCAAACAAGAAACAATATAACCACTATCATCATCTAATTCTACAGAAATGGCATAATCACTATGTGTACTACCATAAGATTTAACCCACTCCTTTTTTCCATATCTATCTACCTTTACAATAAAGGCATCTGTATAACCTAAATTATTCTTTAAATCTCCATCATTGGAAAGAGTATATCCAACGGCGATGTAACCCTTGTCTTTGGTAATTTTCACATCTGTGAAGACATCCTCGCCAGCCCCACCATAGGCATAACCCCAAAGTTTATTTCCGTTTTTATCCAGTCTAATAAGCCATCCATCCCCACCCCAATGAACATTTTTTACCACACTATCATACTGAGACGACCCGTTTGCACAAACTATAAATCCTGAATCCTGAGTAACTAATATCTTTTCCGCATATTCATAAGTACTAGTACCATAAGTTTTTTGCCAAAGCATTTCGCCAATTTTATTTAATTTAATAATCCAGATATCAGCACTTATATAATGATATTTCACATCACCACTATCTGATTTTGTATATCCGGCGAGAACTATTCCACTATCTGGTGTTATTGCAACAGCATAAGGTTCATCTTCTTGATAACCCCCGTAAGTTTTCTGCCAAATAATACTTCCATTTCTATCTAACCTGAGAATCCAAAAATCAGCACTACCTAGATGACGCGTTATATCACCATCACCCGAATAAGAACTCCCCACAACTATATAACCACTATCTTTGTATAATATTATAGAAGTAATGTATTCTTGATTGCTTCCTCCATAGGTTTTCTGCCACTCCATTTTCCCCTGATTATCTAATTTAATAAGCCAATAATCCCCATGATAATAGTCATCGCTTCCAGTGTCATGAGAGTAAGAAATATCCTTATCATTTGAGTAGGTTACGCAGCCAGCTAATATGCCACCATCTGGGGTAGCAATAATGCTTTGCACATAATCATCTTTAGAGCCTCCAAACTGTTTCTCCCAGATTACCTTTTTATTGTCAATTGCACCATATCCATTGCTTACAAGACCAGCCATAATCATAAATAAACATAAAATTGGTTTTAGTCCGCTAACCATGTTGTTATTTACATGGTGGTGACAGGATAGGATATGGTTCATTTGACCAAGGAAAATTAGTCTCACCCTTTTTTACAGTATATTGGCTTGGACAAATGATATTAAAACTACATCCCTTTTTCATGTAATTAGCTGAACAGGTAAATTTACCATCATTAGTAAAACCCTGTTTGACATAAAAAGAAATTTCTTCTCCACATTTTACTTCTATGCAATACTTCCAACAATATGGTTCTTTTCTCTTAACAAAAGTTGTATTATCCAATATCAATTCTTTACTGGGGTCTTTTTTTATATACTTTTTTAATGAATCATAGTCATTTATATCCGAACAAATTATTAATTCTTGACTTGGCTCTCCAGACACTCCTCCCCATACCCCTCCTACCTTTTTATATGTTTGTATATTCAATGGGAAATTTTCATAAGTGTCATATGTCAAGCAAACCTCAAACCCGACAAAGAATGAACTTTTGCCTGGTTGTATTTCAATATAAATATTGTTAGGTTTCGGGCATCCATTATCATCAATTGTCATTTTAGTACCACCATAGTGAGTTATTGAGGTTGGGGCGCAGATTGTATTTATTCCTTGTGGCTCTGGTCTATTTTCCCCACACCCACACCCGCAGTCCTCCTCAAAAGTACTTCTCCCATTGAATATATCATTAATCCTTGGGGTGTTTATGATATTAATCTTTCCCATAATGCTTATGATTTATACAACCTTGGTATCCACCTAAACATTACTTTGCCAGCACCAACAGTTATAGCACCAGCTAAGGCAGATATAATATCCAATCCCACTTGTGCGCTTGAAATAGTGGTATTTGGGCTTTCATCAAGTAGGCTTCTGCCACTTTGATACCCTAATAAAGCACCCTCCATAGCACAGGCTACCCATGTTTGTATGTTCATTCTGTTGTAAGCTGGATTACCGGGAGCAGGGTTGGTGATGTCGTTAAAAAAATTAGCCCAAGGTGCTACATTGTTATTTACCTCTTGAAACCAATATGTTACTGCTGCTTTGCCAATGGCGGTGGCTATAAATAGAGGTTTTTGCTGCTCAAGGCTTAAGCCTGATTTAGTGATATTATCTTCAACATCACCAATAAAATCTAATAACGAAGCTACAGGTATTTGCAAAATACCCCTTAGCAAAGTTTCTGTTAAAGCATTTCCTGTGTATAATTCTGAATTAACATAGCCGTTAATAGAATTAGATATTACAGATTTTAATTCAATATCTGTAAGAGTAGTAGTTCCTGGTAGATAAAGAGGTTGCACATCAGCGTAAACCTGATTTATCAAATCCTGAATTGTAGTTGCAGGTGGCGGCGGAACGCCTAGTGCAACATTGCCCATTCCTGTCGCCCATTGTGTGCCAATGGATGTGTAAATGTTGATTGTTACTTGTGACATTTTTTTGTTTTTTGTTAGTGGATTATTTTAAAATTTAGTTTTTATTTTTATGGCACAGGCACAGTAATAATATCACTCCATTGCCCTACTTGCACGCCGTTTTTGCGGTAGATGCCGCGTATCCTCCAATTGGTGGGGATGGGTACTGTATTTACGTTTACGTTATCAAGATAATCAGGGTCTGGGTCTACCACTACTGTGGCAAAAGTGCCACTGCCTCTATCTATTTGCAGCTCCATGCCTTCTGCAGGGTGGCCTTCCCATCCCCAAAGGATATTATAAAAATCGCCTAAGCGCTGTGCTACAAGGTGGGGTTTCCAAGTGGCAGGGTCATCAGGGCTGCCTTGCTCTATACCTATCAGGCGTAGGTCATTGCCATCAGTAGTGTTAAAATCAAGATGGGTTTTTATGCGGTTGCCAATGTAGGCGGCAAAAGTAAATACATCAAAAATAAGGTCAGCCGGAGGGGCGGCAAGCACGGGTTGGCTTGGGAAAGCCGTAGGCAAACCTGTGCCGGGGGTGGCTTTGATAACCGTGTTTTTAAAGGAGGTAACAGTGGTGTTGAAGGTGCGGATGGAGTTAAGCACGCTAAGGCAATAAGAGAAAATTGCTTTGCCTTTGGTGAGTTTGAGGATGTCCGCATCACTAATGCCATACTTAACTTTATAAGTAGGTAGCTTAAGGAGGAAATTGTCCAGACAGATGTCTCTTAAGTTATCTGGGCGTGGGATGTAGAAGAGGTGTTTCATGTTTTTGTGTTTTAGTTTGGGGTTTATGTTTTATTAATTTGTTTGCATGAGGTAAGCATTTGCCATAAAGTGGTTTGGTAACGGGAAAATGTGCTGCCGTAAGACTCTTGCAAGGGCATGTTTGCCGGCAACATGGGCATGTAAGCCTCTTGCAAGGGCTTGTAGGCCGTTACGCGGGCATATTTGGGAGAAATGTGGGCTTGTAATGCTCTTACAAGGGCTTGTAAGACTCTTACGGGAGCTTGTAAAAGGGCTACCGGAGGCAGTATGGCTTGTAGGCTTGTAGGCTTGTAGGCTTCATAATTTTTAGCGGCTTCAAATGTATAAAATAATTTTTAAAGATTGGTACCACCTACCCCACTTTTTTTTGCGGTAAAATTTTTGTAAAAATATTATATATGGTATAGGCATAAGGTAGGGGGTTGCGAGTTTAATTCGTGAATTAAAAATCAAAGGAAAAACTATTTTTATTCCACCCCCTACACCCCCGCAAGCGGGGGACATCACCCTGCTTAAAGTATTTCTAAAATGAATAGCATCCAACTTTAAACCTTAAACTTTAAACTGTTTTTCTGACCCCTGATAACTGACCACTGACCACTGACCACTAATTTCGCTGCTATAATATCCCATAGGTTTTTGAAGTTCCCCTCCTTACATAACAAACAGTTTTTATTTATTGGCATTGCACTAATTTTTATTGCATTGGCAGGGGATACTATTCTCAATGGCTTGGTGGAGAAAATCTATACCCGCTATGAGGTTTTTATTGCCAGAACTTCTCTGGAGAAAAAGCTAAAATCCGGTGCTGATTTATTGCAGCAAGCCAATGCCAAAGGGTTGGAAAACCTGATGCATGAATCAGAATATTTCTACAAAACGGCAATTGAGGCTGGGGTTTATTTTTATGCGTATAGCGCCAACAGGGTTTTGTTTTGGACTGATAATTCTGTGTTCCCCAAAGAGGTTTTGGGGAACCAAAACGCTACCCTCACCCAATTGGATAATGGGTATTATGTGCAGCGGGAATTGCAGGGCAGGGATGCCATTTATGTAATCCTTATCCCCGTAAAATTCAGTTTTGATTTTGAAAATCAATACCTCTCCAACAGCTTTCAACTGGCACAATCTCGCATCATCAATTTTGATGTAAGCCCCATAAAAGATGCAGATGGCTATGAATTCAAAAATGAAAAAGATGATTTCCTTTTTAGCATAAAACCAATATTGCCTATCAAAAAAATAAAGCTCTGGAGTTGGATTTTCTTGATAGGATTTTTGATGTGTTTGGTATTTGTAAACCAAATTATTTTGGGTTTGCTGAGGAACAAAAACCAATGGCAAGGGGTAGGGGCTTTTGCTTTAACAATTATGGTTATTGTTGTTTTCTGGAAATGGATTCGCCTACCTGAATCGCTTTTTAGCAGGCAACTTTTCAACCCTCAATTATATGCAAGCAGCAATCTTTTGAGGTCATTGGGAGACCTCCTAATTTTTACTCTTTTGCTGGGGTGGGGAGTCTGGATTCTTACCAAAATAAAATCTCCTTCTCAGAAAAATCAAAGAACAATTAATGTAACCACGGGTTTAAGTTTCGCTTTGGTTTTTACCCTTAGTAGTTATATACAAGGCATCATCCGTGGGTTGGTGTTTGATTCCAGTATTTCATTTGATTTGGGTAATGTTTTCGGGCTTAATTACTACAGCTTTTGCGGGTTGTTTATCATTGGCATTTTGTTGCTTTCGCTGGCAATCATCATCATCAACGCTACAAGATATGTGATAGAAAATAACATCCCGGCATCACGCCAAATACTGATTGGGTTTGTGGCTGGGTTGGCTTCTGTGGTGGTGCTATACCCAACAGGGCATTTCCTCTATGCTTCCTTTCTTTTCAGCCCTTTTTTGTATCTTTTAATTTATTATTTGCAGCAGAAGGATGTGCAATTAACTGACCTGCGCCCTGCTGGCTACATCAGTATTTTTTATGCTGTTTACACCTCAGTTTTATTGCTCTATTATAATGGGCAAAAACTCAAAGAGCATCAAAAAATTCTTGCCTCAGAATTGATTTCGGAGAGAGACCTTGCTGCCGAATTTTTATTTGGTGATGTGTATGAGAACATCCGCAATGATGGCTACGCAAAATCCTTTTTTTATACAGCACTAATCTCACAGGCTTCCCTCTCAAAAAGGATAGAGCAACTTTATTTTTCTGGCTACCTAAGTAAGTATGATGTGGAGATTTTTACTTTCTCATTCACAGGTATGCCATTCAAAGGAAACCCTGATAAACCCCTTGATTTTTTCAGTGGGTTTATGAGTACTGAGTCCTCTACACGGGCAAGGGGCAACTACCTCTTTTTTGTGAATACCTATTCGGGTTTGCCCACCTATATTTCAAAGATTGATATCACCCATAAGGGCAGAAATCTGGGCTCATTGGTTCTGCTTTTTCACCAAAAAGCATTCTATGAAGAAAGCGTATATCCTGAGCTTTTCCTCTCTGATAAAATCCGCCGCTACAATAAACTGGATGAGTATTCTTACGCCATTTACAACGAAACAAAACTGGTAACACAGAAGGGCGAATATGCGTATCCTACCTTTTTAAAAGCGCCTTTTGTATCCCAAAATCAAATGCATTCTGCCAACCTTGATGGCTTTGTTCACCACGTTTACCACACCGCACCCGGGCAGGTAATTGTAATTAGTGATAAAGAAAAAGGAGTGCTGTATTACTCCGCCAATTTCTCTTTTATCCTTATCTTTTTTGGGCTCTTTGCTTTGGTAATTATTTCAATGAATATTCTTTTGCGTAATTACATTTTGTACTTTAGGCTAAGGAAAAGTTTGCAGGATTTACTGGAGAAAATTCAATGGAAAAACATCACCTTCCGCACAAGAATTTTGAGTACTATTACCATCTCCATGACTTTGGCTTTGCTGGTGGTTGGGTTCACTACTATTAAATACATAAGCTATAGATATAATAATGATGAGTTGATTCGCCTCAACAAAAAGGCGCGTTCTATTGTTGCAAATCTTGAGGGTATTATGAAAAATAATGAGCCCTTTCATTTTATGAGTGACGATGAAAAAACAGCCATCATAAAAAACCTTTCCGGCAGTTACCAAACGGATATAAATCTGTTTGATACCAAAGGGAATTTGATGGCGACTTCCCAGCCTCTCATCTATGATAAAAAAATTCTGCAACCCAAGATGAATGCCTCGGCAAGGATTGCATTGAGGGCAGGGTTGCAATCCAGAGTAATGCAGGAGGAGAATATTGGGAAGCTTAATTACCTCTCTACCTACCTGCCTGTGCACAATGGCAATAACCAAATAGAGGCCTATCTCAACCTCCCATTTTTTACCCGTGAGAAACAATTGAATGACGATATCTCTTCTTTTTTGGTGGCGTTGGTAAACATTTATATGTTCATGTTTGTGGCGTTTCTTGCCATCAGCGTGTTGATTGCAAACACGCTTACAGCGCCCCTGAATATCATCCGCAAACACCTTAGCACAACACGACTTAATTCTGCCAACGAATTGATTAGTTGGGATAATAATGATGAGATTGGGAAGTTGATTCATGAGTATAATTCTATGATTATTGAGTTGGAGGAAAGCGTGCAAAGGTTATCAGAATCTGAGAGGGAAGGGGCATGGAAGGAGATGGCAAAACAGGTAGCGCATGAGATTAAAAATCCACTCACACCTATGAAGCTAAATGTGCAACAACTGCAACTTGCCTGGAAAGAAAAAGACCCCCGATTGGATGCTATGTTTGATAAGGTAACCAACCTTATCATTCGCCAAATTGAAAGCTTGTCACAGATTGCAACGGAGTTCAGCAACTTCGCAAAAATGCCTCATGACCTCCCTGAAAAAGTGGAATTGAATTCAGCAATTCAGCAAGCAGCGGAATTGTTTTTTAATCAAAATGAAGCAGAGATTATTCTGCAACTTTCTCAAAACCCCATCTACATTTGGATTGACCCAAATCAGTTTTCTAGGGTGATGAACAACCTTATTAAGAACGCCATTCAGGCTATCCCCGAAAACAAAAAAGGAGAAATTGTGATAAGTTGTTTTGTAGAAAATGATAAGGCATTTATCAAAATAAAAGACAACGGCACCGGCATCGCAGATTCCTTAAAAGAGAAAATCTTCATCCCAAATTTCAGCACCAAAACTTCAGGCATGGGGCTTGGTTTGGCAATTATAAAGAACATAATCACGGCAGCCAAGGGGCAAATTTACTTTGAAACAGAGCCGGAGGTTGGGACAGAGTTTACTATTCTATTCCCTGTTGTAAACTCGTAAACCCCCTGTTTACACTACCTCTAAGTAGTTGATTTTTAACTGTGTTTACAATTGCGTTAGTTTACAATACTAAGTTTACAAAAGATAATTGTACGTTTGTTGCCAATGGGGTAAAACAAAATTTACAATCTCATGATAAAAAAAATGATTTTTGGGCTATGCCTGTTTACAGTTGTAGCCTGTGTGCCTCAAAAGAAATTTCAGGCGCTAAAAGATGACTATGATAAACTCTCTGCAAGGCAGAAGGATTGCAACAAAAAGAGCAATGAGTTGGCAGATTCACTTACCGAAAACCAAAGAAAGTTAAGACTTGAGACCCGACTCACTCAGGAGTTAGTTCAGGATACTTTGCTGCTTGGTGAGAGTAACCGAAAAGTTCAGAAACTTTATAAGCAGGTAAATGAAGCTTATGATAAACTCTTGGAGAAAGTGAAGGAGCTCCAAAACCAGAACAATCTAAAAAGTCAGGAGTTGACGGCAGAGTTAATTGAGTCTCAAAAAAAGCTAAAGGAAAGAGAGGCTGATTTACAAAAGAGAACCGAAGAGGCAAATAAACAAAATCAAAATTTACAGGAGCTAAAAGGCAAACTTACCCAATTGGAAACCGACCTTAATCTTCGTCAGAAAAAATTGAATGAAGTACAAGGGGTGTTGAACCAAAAAGACTCTATGGTAAAATCTCTGAAGGCTACTATTTCCTCTGCCCTCAATAGCTTCCAAGACCAAGGCTTATCAGTAAAAGTTAAGAATGGAAAAGTGTATGTATCCATGGAAGAGAAACTGCTTTTTGAATCCGGAAAATATACAATAAACTCAAACGGTAAAGAAGCATTGTTGCAATTGGCAAAAGTGCTGAATGATAAAAAAGATGTGAATGTTTTAGTGGAGGGTCATACTGATAGTATCCCGTACAAAGGCAGCGGTGTTATTAAAGACAACTGGGATTTAAGTGTGCTTAGGGCTACCGAGGTAGTGAAAATTATTATTAATGATGGTAAAGTAAATGGTAACAGAATTACCGCAGCAGGTAGGGCAGATAGCCAACCTATCGCACCCAATTCAACCAAAGAAGGCAGAGCTAAAAATCGCCGTACAGAAATTATCCTCACCCCAAAACTCAATGAGTTATTTAAGGTTTTGGAACAGAACTAAAACTCAATATATAGCCAATAAAAAAATCCCATTCTGAAATTTCAGAATGGGATTTTTAGTTTATGAGAAGTTTGAATTTCTACTCAGGATTTAACCTTACAGGGGAGGGGTTAACCACCTCGCCTTTAATAAAAATTACAAAACTTTGGTCTGGGATATTTGTAGTAACAGTGATGGATTTTGTGATGCTACCTATGCTAGCATTGCTTGAGTTGTAGGCTGCCTCAATAAAACCAAATTTACCCGGCATTACAGGCTCTTTGCTAAAGCTTGGCGTAGTGCATCCGCATGATGGGCGCACATTAACCAAAGTAAGTGGGGTGGTGCCGTTATTCTTAAATTTAAACTGGCATTTCGCTACCTGTCCTTTTTCAATTTTACCCAAATCCATGGTCTCTTTTTCAAAGGTAATAGCAGGCGCATCTTTCTTTTTATCTTGTGCTGATAGGCTATGTTTTCCCAAAAAAACTATTGCAGCAAATAATATCAATAACTTTTTCATCGTTGCTACTTTAAAAATTAATTAAGATTTTTTCTTCTTTTCTGTTTTGGTAGATTTCACAGATTTTTTTTCCTCTTTTACAGGAGCTACCACAGGCTGTTTAGTTTCTACAACCGGTGCAGTTTTAATCTCACCTTTTGCTTTTACTTCTCCTTTAATATTGATGTATTGGTCTTTGCCATCACCCATATTAGAGGAGATAGAAAGTGTTCTGTTAAAGCTGCCAATTCTTCCGCTTGAGTGATACACAACTGTTATCTCTCCGGTTTTGCCTGGGGCAACTGGTTCCTTAGTGAAACTTGGAGCTGTGCAACCGCAAGGAGAGTTAACACTTGTTAAAGCAAGTGGTGCTTTACCAATGTTTTTGAATTTGAAAATGTAGGTGTAGTCAGGGCCTTCTTCAATGTTACCAAAATCGTGAGAGGTTTCTACTAATTGTAAGTTTGGTCCGTCACCGTTGTCGGTAACTTTTTTGTCGTCCTGAGCAAAGGCAGCATTGGTGATTGCAATGAAGCCAATGAATAAAGCAGTAAATAATTTTTTCATGTGTTTTAAGATTTTAAATTTTTGTTCGCGTTTTCAAATACTAAGCCGATTTGAACCCGCAAGTTAAGGCGTTTTTGAATAAAACTTTTAATGCCTAATTTTTCTTTGCAGGTGATATGAGTTTGTAAAGCACCATTATCATTAACAATCCCAAAATTATTGCTGCAATCTTTCCTAAATAATCCCCGTGTTTGTTATAAAAAGTTATCTCTGATTGCATCCAGAGAGGATGGATGTTTTCTTTTAAATATGCCTCCTCCCACCAATTGGTTTTGGAGAGAATTTTACCCTCTGGAGAAATGAAACAAGAAATACCTGTGTTGGCTGAACGCGCAATAAATTTCCTGCTTTCAATAGCTCTTAAGCAACCATAAGCAAGGTGTTGTTTGTAGCCATCGGTATTATTCCACCAACCATCATTGGTGATGATGGTGATAATGTTTGCACCCTTCTGGATATACTTTCCAACATAACCTCCATAGATGGACTCATAGCAGATAACGGGTGCGGCAATTAGGTTTTTATTTACCCTAAAAACGGAAGGAGAATCTTGCCTACCAAGAGACCCATAAGAGCCACCAAGTTGCAAAGCAAGTGGCTCTAAAAATCTGAAAAAAGCAGGGTAGGGCATGAGTTCAGCGCCGGGGACTAATTTGCTTTTGTGATAAATTTGAGCAGGGTTTCCGGAGTCTGCAAGCATGGCAGAATTAAAAACATCAAACCACCCGGGATTAGATTTCCAAGGACGTGCAGTGGCGGTTTTTTCACTTTCTTTTTGGTAGGATAAAAATGAATTCAACCCCGCAATTAGTTTTAATTTTGGATGAAATCTTAAGAAATCTTTTACTGCCAAATAGGATGGATGCTGACTCAGATTTTTTTCATCTAAGTTTTCAGAAATGGCAGTTTCTGGCCAAATCAAAAGCACCGTATTTTTATCCACGGCTTGGTTGCTGAGGCGTATCATTTTTTCAACTTGCAATAAAACATCAGAGTTAAATTTTTCATTGTAGGGGTCAATGTTGGGTTGGATAACAACGATGTTTTCTTCGGACTTTTTATCTAATGTTATTGTAGAATATTTGAGATTTATTATTACAGAAATCAAAATAGGAATCAAAACAGAAATCATCCATAATGATAATTTGAAGTATGTTTTCTTTTTAACTTCTTTTGTGACATTGCTAATTAATTCAAACAATAAAATATTGGAAATCCAAATCCAAACTGAGCCACCAAGAGCTCCCGTATATTCATACCATTGCGCCATAAATGGCAAGCCTGCAAAGCCATTCCCTAAGGTGAGCCATGGCCAGCTTAAATCCCAATTTAGGTGGAGGTATTCAAAACTTGTAAAGGCAGAAATTAAGACCACATAGCCCACCCATTTATTAAAATATTTTTTGGTTTTGAGGTAAAGAAAAACAGGCAATGTCATCAGCAGTGCATTGGCGGAAAGTGCGAAGGCAGCACCCCCTCCTGTGGCGTATGCCATCCACCAAGTGGTGAGGATATTCCAAACTAAGAAAAACAGGAAAGTAAAGAATATAGATTTGCGTATTACGTTCCTTCCCTCAAAAGAAATTTTATGTAACACCCAAAGCCAAGGCGTAAACCCAATCAGTAATAAAAAACTGAAATGAAGTGGTGGCCAACCAAGCCACATTACCACTCCTCCAATCAAACATATGAGAAAATAAAGCGGGTTATTTTTTGCCTCCGACGATGATAACAAATTCACCTTTTAGGGTATTGGTTTTATAGTGGTTTAAAATTTCTGATAACGTACCTGAAACGGTTTCTTCAAACATTTTGGTGAGCTCTCTGGATACTGAAGCTTGCCTGTCTTCTCCAAAAAATTCTATCAATTGTTCTAAGGTTTTCAGCACCCTGAATGGGGATTCGTAAAGTATGATTGTTCTCTCTTCTTCGCATAGTTTTTTGAGGATGGTTTGTCTCCCTTTTTTGTGCGGGAGAAATCCTTCAAAAATAAAAGAGGAGGACGGTAAACCCGATTTTACTAAGGCAGGAACAAAGGCGGTAGCGCCGGGTAAACACTCAACTTCTACACCTTCTGCAAGGCAGGCTTTTACCAGCAAATAAGCAGGGTCTGATATGCCTGGAGTTCCAGCATCGGACACTAAACAATAAGTGAGTGAAGTATGATTTAATTCCTCCGCAATTTTGGTAGCATAAGCGTGTTCGTTATGCTGATGGTAAGATTTGACTTTGGCTTTTATCTCAAAATGATTGAGGAGTTTTTGGGTAACTCTGGTGTCCTCTGCCCAAATTAAATCTGCTGATTTTAATACTGTTAAAGCACGCAGAGTAATGTCTTCAAGATTACCAATGGGGGTGGGCACTAGAATTAATTTTCCCATTTTTTTAAGCTTTGTAATACACTCTTTTTACGCGTGGGGAAATACTTGTTAAAACTTCGTATGGAATGGTTTCCATGGCTTCTGCCATTTTTTCTATGCTCATATTTTCTCCAAAGATAATCACCTCATCGCCTTCATGGGCTTCAATTCCTGTGATGTCAATCATCGTCATATCCATGCAAACATTTCCAATAACGGATGCCTCTTTTCCAATCACTAAAACCTTCCCTTTTCCGTTGCTAAGTGAACGCGGAAACCCATCCGCATAGCCAATACCAATCACCGCAATTTTTGTGGGATGGGTAGCAATTCCTTTTCTGGAATAACCCACCGTTTCACCTTCTGGAATTTCTTTTATTTGGGAAATATACGTCTTTAAAGTACTCACACTTTCCAGTTGATTTTGGATTTGATTTCCAGTATCAATTCCGTACAAACCAATACCAAGACGCACCATATCAAATTGTGCATTGGGGAGGCGGCTAATGCCGGAAGTGTTGGAAATATGTTTTAAAAAGGGGTAGCCAATTTCGGATTCTATTTGGTTGCAAACAGAATTAAAAATATCAATTTGTTGATGGGTAAATTCATCATGTTCCGGCACATCTGCAGAGGCAAGGTGTGAGAAAACAGAAGCCACATGTATCTTATTATTTTGAGAAATAATTTCAAGAAACCTATCCACCTCACGGGGCAATAAACCAAGGCGGTGCATACCCGTATCCACCTTAATGTGTATGTTGATTTTTGAGGCAGGATTGTTGGCAATAAAGTGATTTATCTCCTCCAAAAATCCAGTAGAAAAAACTTCTGGCTCAAGATTATTTTTAATCATTTGTTCCAACGAATCTGTGGTGGGGCTCATCACCATAATGGGTAAATTGATGCCTTTTTCGCGTAGCATTATTCCCTCATCGGCGTAGGCTACGGCAAGGTAATCTGCTTTATGAAATTGCAATATATTTGCAATTTCGTAAGCCCCGCTGCCATAGGAAAAAGCTTTTACCATTCCCATAATTTTTACGTTGGGTTTTAGCAAACTGCGGTAAGCATTCAGGTTATTTACCAAAGCATTTAAATCAATTTCAAGAACAGTATTATGCAGCTTTTGTTGTAGGCGATTTGCAATTTTTTCAAACCCAAAAACCCTACTTCCTTTTACCAAAATTGCCTGATTTCCGAAACTGTTAAAATCAAACTCCTTTAGAAAATCTTCAGTGCTTTTATAGAAAACAGAATTGGGTTGAAAGAGATTTCTATTGGTTGAAATTTCATCCCCAATCCCAATAAATGTGGTTATGCTTTTTTGTGAAATAAGGTCTGAAACTTCTTCGTAAAGTTTCGGATTTCCTGTCTGTAAGATATCAGAAATGATAACTGTTTTTTGAGGATGTTGATGTTGCTGATTCAGCAAATCCAAAGCAATATTCAAAGATTGTAAATCGGAATTATAGGTATCATTAATAAGGGTAGAATTATTAATTCCTGCCTTTATCTCCAGCCGCATTTCTACTGGCTGCAAAAGCTGCATCCTGAGGGTTATTTTTTCATCAGTATAGCCAAATTGCAGCATTACAAAAGCGCAATGGGTAGCGTTTTCAATGCTTGCTTTATCAGTATAAGCAATGGTGAAACCTATTTGTCTTTCATCAAATTTTATCTTGATTTCAGTTAATTTATCACTAATACTACAACTCACATTTCCTTGAAATGACCAACTAATTATTTCGGGATTATTAGTAAAATAATTTTTATCTTTTGCTGATTGAATTACCTCTTCTATCTCTTGATAATCCTTACAGTAAATAATCTTTTTTGCATTTTTGAAGAGGGCTATTTTCTCCCAAACCTTTTCTGAAACAGAAGAAAAATTGGATTGATGGGCAGCGCCAATATTCGTAAAAATCCCAACCTCAGGAGAGATAATAGGTCCTAACTTTTGCATTTCATTAGGTTGAGAAATACCTGCTTCAAAAATGCCTAAAGTATGATGATTTTGTAACTGCCAAACGGAAAGTGGAACCCCTATTTGCGAATTGTAACTTTTGGGGCTGCGGGCTATCAAAAATTTATCATTCATCAGTTGGTAAAGCCACTCTTTTACTACTGTCTTTCCATTACTACCCGTAATGCCAATCACGGGGACATCAAACTGCCTTCGGTTATAAGTAGCCAACTTCTGCAAAGCCTCAATTGGCAAATCATAAACTATAAAATTTACCTTATCTAATAAATCTTTTGGGATGTCCTTTTCATCACCCACCAAGAAAGAAATTACCCCTTTTAAATAAGCTTCTTTAATAAACTTAGCACCATCGCCATTCTGCGTTTTTAATGCTATAAACAAAGAATTTACAGGATAATTTACACTTCTGCTGTCAATACACAAATGGGAAATAATCCAATCAGGTTTTCCTCCATAAAGAGTTCCTCCAACTATTTTTGCAATATCTTTTAATGTGTAGTTCAAAAGTAAATCTATAACTTTATGGCAATATTACGCAGGAGGATTTTAACCTTGCGGTTTTATATGAGACCACTCAAAAAATATAATTTCCCCGAAGCCCTTCAAAAGCTTAGAAAGTACTGCGCATATCAGGAACGCTGCCACCAAGAAGTGCGTAAAAAACTCGCAGAATGGGGGTTTGATAATGAGGATAAGGACAAAATTATTGTGCAATTGATGGAGGAAGGTTTTCTAAATGAGGAACGATATGCAAAGGCAATCGTCAGAGGAAAGTTAAGGCAGAAAGGCTTAACTCTTCGTTGAAAGAGATTGACGATGATTTTTACTTGGAAACCCTTGTAAGAATATTGGAGAAAAAGCGAACTCTCCTAACGAAGAATGAGGCACCTTTGACCATAAAAAGTAAGCTCTCAAAATACGCCTTAGGTAAGGGGTACAATTGGGAGATTATTTCAGAGGCATTTATTAAAATTGAACTTGATAAAAGTCGTTAAATCGTGGCGGCAGTTCATCATTTCTTAACGCACTTTGGCGGAAATACAGAATGGCAAAACAAAAAAACAATAAATTTTTTGCATCAGATTTCGGAAATGGTAGTAAGTTAGTAGCCTTATTAGTAATAGTAAGATAACAGGCACATATGAAACACATTTACACAAGCTTTTTAACTTCTTCATTATCAGCGTCAGCCATTGTTGCTGGGTGCGTTTTTGACAGATGAAGGTCTGAGTGAATGTGCAGCAATGCACCTTTTGTTCTCAACCAATCTATCAATTATCTGCAACTGCCCAGTTTAAGCAATAACGAATTTTTGGCTAACGAGACTAAATTTTTAAAGGTATTAAAATCTCTCCTTTTGAGGAATGACAATGTCATGTCCTCTTTCGTTTTGAAACGTATATATAATAACAAAACATTTTATATGGATAACAAACACAAAAATTTTCAAATAACTAAATTAACAGACATGAAGCAATTCTACTCAAAAGGAAGTCTGCGGACTTCCATCGTAGCGATGATGCTGCTTCTACTTACCACAGTAAGTAGTTATGCATCCTTCACTCCCGGAAACACGTACACGATTAATCCAAGTGCTGCCGCAAGCAGTACTAATTATCTTACGTTTGCTTCCGCGCAGAGTGACTTGGTTTCTGGTACTAGGGCCGATGGCGGTACAGCCAACGGACCAGGTATCTCAACCTCCACCACCGGTAATGTTACCTTCAGTATTTCTGACGGTACATATACTGAACAGATTTCTTTTAACAACATCACAGGAACCAGCGCAACTCGCAGGGTAATTTTTACTTCAGCTTCTGCTGATAGTACAAAAGTTACTTTGACTGCTGCATCGCAGTTCTCCTCCACTACGAACTATACGGTTCGTTTAAATGGAGCTGACTGGGTAACCTTCCAAAAGATGACAATTAAAAGAACAGGCACAAGCACATATGCTAATGTGGTTGTGATTACAAATGGTTCTAACAATACCATTATTGAGAACTGCCGAATTTCAGGCAGGTATCAGGCAAGCGTGAATCCGGGTCAACTTTATGAAGACAACGGATGTATTTATTCGCAGACCTATGCAGGTATGACGGATGACACTGGAACCATTATCCGTAACAACAGAATTCGTTTCGGTTTAAATGGTATTTGTATGGGAGGTACTAACCAGACTACTGGTGAAGCTGGCCTTCAGATTTATAACAATGACATTGATAGCGCCGGACAAATTGGCGTTTTGTTGGTTTATTGTAAACGTGTAAAAATTTATAACAACAGGATTAATTTCCCTAATCACACTGCCGCAACACCACAAATTACAATGGCTATGCGTGTGCAGAATTCTGATAACTTAAATATCTATAACAATAACATTACTCTTAATAGTAATGGACCTACTCCTAATGCTTTCCAACTTTGGAGTTCTAACTATGGTAACATATATAATAACTGGATAAGTGTATGGGGTGGAAGTTCTGCTGCCATTGCACAGTATTTTACTTCTAATACTTATATGAATTATTACTACAATAACGTAGTTTGTAATTCTACAATTTCTGTTGGTACTGCATTTTATGTAAGTGGTGCCGGTACCCATCAAAAACTTATTAATAATAACTTCGTAAACTCAGGTGGTGCTTTAGTATATCGTATTAATAGTACTGGTGAGTTTGACTCTTCAAATTATAATAACCATTATGGTGCAAACTCTACCAATGCCTACTATTATGTAGGTGGTACTGTTTACTCAACTTTTGCTGCATGGAAATCTGCATCAAGTATGGATGCTAATAGTAAAAACGTGAATCCTGTTTTTACTTCTTCTACTGATTTACATGTTAATAATGCTATACTTAATGGTGCAGGTCGTGTAAGACCAGGCATCACTACTGACTATGATGGAGACGCAAGAAATACATCAACCCCTGATATTGGTGCTGACGAATTTTCTCCTCCTGCATTGGATGGTGGTGTTACTTCTGTTGATGCTCCTTTGGCAGGTTCTTTCTGCGCACCTTCTACTCAAAGTGTAAAAGTTACCATTGTTAATAATGGTACTACCACTTTAACAAGTGCTGATGTAAAATGGACAGTAAATGGTAGCTCACAAACTACCTATAATTGGACTGGCTCTTTAGCAACCGGTGCAACTGCACAAGTAACTCTTGGTTCTTATTCTTTCACATCTGGGTCTCTTATCTATACTGTGAAAGCTTGGACTGAAAGTCCAAACGCTGGTACTGATGGTAACGCAAATAATGATACCAACTCTTATAATGTAAAATCTAAAATGTCTGGTACTTTCACTATTGGTGGTACCTCTCCTAATTATGCTTCTTTCTCTGCAGCAGTTGCTGACCTTACTGCTTATGGCGTGTGTGGTGCGGTAACTTTTAATGTTGCAGATGGTATATATAACGAACAGTTGATGCTTCTTCCTATTACTGGTGCATCATCTACAAATACTATTACCTTCCAATCAACTTCAGGTGATAGTAGCAAAGTAAGTCTTCAGTTCCCAAGTCTTTCTGGTAACTCATTTAATAACTATGTTATCAACTTCCAAGGTGGTGACTGGTTTACCTTCAAGAAAATGGGAATTAAGCGTAGTGGAAGTGCACTAACTTATGGTGCATTGATTTTGATGATTGGGCAAGCAAACAATAATACAATTACTAATTGTATGTTGATTGGTCCAAAAATCGGAAGTACTGCAAGTGGTAATGAAATTGTGGATTGCGGTTATGACCCTATCTCTGGTAGTACTACTGGAACAGATTGTAATTTTAATACTGTTAGTAATAACTATGTGAAATATGGTAGTACTGTATTCTGGTTTTATACTGGCGGATCAGGTTACCAAACTGGTAATGTTATTTCTGGTAATATAGTAGATAGCGGTTCTTATATGGGCGTTTATGCATATTATAGCAGAAGGATTAAAATCCTTAATAACACCTTTACCAATCATGGCTACTCAAATACTTCTGCTTATGGTTTATACACTTACTATGCAGATAGTGGTATTTGGATTAAAGGTAATAGGTTTACTGCTGTAAACATGAATGGATTTACCTATGGTATGTATACTTATTTAGCTAATGCTAACTCAACTGGTTATGAGAATATCATTGTTAATAACATGATTTCGGTTCCTGGGCATACCACCACCTATTATTTGGAGTATCTGTATTGTACTGGGCCTACCATTATTGCTTATAATAACTATCATATTTATGCAAATACCACCATCAGTGGTGGGGGTACTGCAAGGTATGGTTTGTATGTGGCCAATGGTACAGCTTCTTATCCTATTGTTAAGAATAATAACTTTACTGCTGACCAAGCTAATACCGTTTATTATGTTGCTTCAACATCTTATATGGGTTCAGGTAATTCTAACTATAATAACTTCTGGAATAATGCAACTACAAATCTTATTTATTTTGGTGCTACTTATAATACGCTTACTGCGTATAAGTTTGGTGCTTCAATGGATTTGAACTCTGTAAGTGTTAATCCAAATTATTATGCTAAGGATAATCTTCACGTAAATGCTACTGGTATTAATAATAAAGGTACTTCATCCATGAATACATGGGTAAGCACTTTGGATATTGATGGCCAAGCAAGGAGTTCTACTACTCCTGATATTGGAGCTGATGAGTTCACTCCTGTTGCACAAGATGCAAGCATTACTGCTATTACAGCTCCAGGTACAACTTATTGCCCTGGTAGCACAAGTGTAACAGCAACTCTTAAGAATTTAGGTACTTCTAGTCTTACTTCTGTTACTCTTAATTGGTATGTAAATGCATCTGTTCAAGCTCCTTATGTTTGGACTGGTACGTTGGCTTCAAATGCCTCTACTAACATAGTTGTAGGTTCTTATTCATTTACATCTGGTACTTATGCTGTTGATGTTGCTACAACCAACCCTAACGGAACTACTGATGGTAATACATCTAATGACAGCGTTCATAAAGGTAGTATTAACCAAGGTATTTTGGGTACGTATACTGTTGGTGGTGTTTCTCCTAATTACGCTACCATTACTGCTGCCTTAACCTATATCAGCGGTTATGGAATTTGTGGAACTACGACTTTGAATATCAGAGATGGTGTTTACGCAGAACAAATGATTATCCCAGTAATTGGAGGTACTTCTCTTACCAATCGTCTTATCATTAAATCTGAAAGTAATGATAGTACTAAGGTAACTTTTACATGGCCTTCAAGTGCTGCCTCAACTTATAATCCTGTATTGCATTTTAACGGTGCGGACTTCGTAACCGTTAAAAAAATGACCTTTACCAGTAGCGGTACTAACCCTTATGGTCAAGGCGTTTATTTCAGCAATCAGGCAAACTGGGACTCTATTGCTAATTGTAATGTTTCTGGTCCTCAATACATAGGTACCAATACCTATTCTGCAGCATTCTATTCTCCTGCAAATGACTATTGTAACAATAACACATTAGCTTATAACTCTTTCAAATACGGTTCATATAATTATTTCTATGGTAACTCTACTACTAGGCCTACCGGAAATAAATTCATGTATAACAATATTGATAGTACTTATTATATTGCTCTATATTTCTTATACCATAATAACATACGTGTTGTTGGTAATAAGATTCGCTACCCTGGTTATAACTATAGCAGTGGTGGAAACTACGGATTGTATTTGTTATATAATGACTCTGGTCTTCGTGTACAAAACAACTTTATCTATACTCCTCTAGTAAGTAATACTTATTCATACTATGCAATCTATTTAGGATATAGTGTAAACCCTTCTAACAATCCTGGTATTGTTAGTAATAACTGGGTAAGCACTGTAAGTGCTTCAACTATTTCTTATGGTTCTGCCTTATACATGGTAGGTAACTCTTATGTAAATGTGGTGTATAATAGCTTCCTATCTTGGGGTGCTAATAATACCTCAGGTACTGGTAGCGGTACATACTATCACAATTCAAGTGGTGGTGGTAATAACCAGTTCTTAAATAATATTTGTGCTAATACTGGTGGTGGTTATGCTGTTTATGAAGCTATCCCTGGCTATTGGGATAGATGGAATTATAATAACCTATACACCAATGGTAGTAACCTTACTTACTGGAATGGTACAAACTATACAACCCTTGCTGCACATAAATCAGGTAGTGGTGTTGACTCTAACTCTGTATCTGTTAACCCTAATTTCTATGGAGTTACGGATTTGCATACAAACTCTGCCGGTGTTAATAACTTAGGTAAAGCTTTAGCGTATGTAACTACAGATTATGATGGACAAACTCGTAGTGCTTCTACTCCTGATATTGGTTCTGATGAGTTCACTCCAACCAATTCTGATGCAAGCATTAATTCTATTGTTTCTCCGGCAACTTCTTATTGTGCAGGTACGCAAAATGTAAATGTGGCTCTTAAAAATGTTGGAGCTTTCACTTTAACTTCTGTAAGTATTAAATGGTATGTAAACGGTACTGCTCAAACTCCTTATGTATGGACTGGTACAATGACTTCTGGTAACAGCACTACTGTTACTGTAGGTACTTATTCCTTTACAAGTGGTACTTATGTAGTTGCTGCTTCTTCTGAATTACCTAATGGTAACCCAGATAATAATACTGCCAATGATAGTGCCTACACGCCTACTTTAAATATGGGTATCTCTGGTACTTTAACTGTTGGCCCTTCTGGTACTTATTCTACTATAAATGCAGCAATGCTTGATTTGAAAACAAATGGTATTTGCGGTAACGTAGTAATTAGTGTTCAAGATGGTGTATATGCAGAGCAATTAGATTTTGATGCAACCTATGCTACTTCTGCTTCTAACACTATTACTGTGCAAAGTGCAAGTGGTGATAGCAGCAAATGCTGGATTAAATGGGTAGCTTCTAACGTGGCTACCAACAACTTTGCTATTCGCTTTAGCGGTGCAAAATATATTACCATTAAGAAAATGGGTATTAGCCGTACTGGTGCAAGTACAGATCCTTATTTCTATACTTTAGTAATGCAAGGGGGCTCTACCTATTGCAAAGTAAATAATTGCCATATAATTGGTAACACCAATTATAGCAACTATACTATTTACTACTACCAAAACGGAACTGG
The DNA here is from genome assembly GCA_026391915.1 of Bacteroidota bacterium. Classification (GTDB taxonomy): domain Bacteria; phylum Bacteroidota; class Bacteroidia; order CAILMK01; family CAILMK01; genus JAPLCZ01. The sequence continues at coordinate 36,456 of JAPLCZ010000257.1, forward strand.
TTTAGGTAATGAAATTACCAATACCAGAATTCGCTATGGTTATGGTATGTATCTTTATGGTAACACAGGTTCTTATGAGAAGTATTGGACATTGACAGGTAACATTTGGGATTCTACTTATTACGGTATGGGTCTTTACTACTACCTTGATGCACCAAACATTTCTTACAACACTGTAAATGGAGGTGCCAACGCATCTAATTCTACTTACTATGGTGCCTATCTTTATTATATGCAAAATAGTGTAGGCGACTATGTAGGTAAATTTGTTGGTAATAAAATCATTTGTGGCCCAACTGCTTACTATGGTATTTATGAAAGTTACAGCCAAAGTGCTACAAAAAACATTTACCTAACACTTATTGCTAATAATATGGTGATTTGTCCTTCTACCAATTCTGCTATGAACTATCTATGGTATTCTTACTATAACAATAACCGCAGATACTACCATAATAGCTTAAACAATTTGGGTACTTATGCATCATGCTATACTTGGTATGTGTATGAGAATGCTACCAATTCCAATATCTTTACTAATAATATTACCAGCGTTACAGGTAACACTGCTAACTATGGTATTGGTTATTTCTACTATATTGGTGGTTCTAACTATAATGACTTCTATACTAATTCTAGCAACTTTGCTTACTATAATGGTACTTTATATAGCACTTTTGCTGCATGGAAAACCGCAACAAGTTTTGATGCTAATTCTTTAGCCAAAGACCCTGGTTTTTTAGGTGCAACAGATCTTCATGCATCTTCTCCGTATATCAATAATGCTGGTACTCCTCTGAGTGCAGTAACCACGGACTTTGATAAACAAACTCGTAGCACTACCTTCCCTGATATGGGAGCTGATGAGTTTACTATCCCGAATACAGATGCAGGTTTGGTGTCTATTGACTCACCTTATACTACTTCTTATTGCCCTGGTGTTCATAATGTAAAAGCCACTATGAAGAACTTCGGTTTGAATGGTCTTTCATCTGCCACCATTAAGTGGTGGGTTGATGGTGTAGCTCAAACAGATTATTCTTGGACTGGTTCTGCAGTTTCTAATGGAAGTACAGTTGCCATTAATTTTGGTACTTATAATTTCCCAGGTACTGGTACCCATAGCGTTATGTGCAAGGTTACTAATCCTAACGGAACTACTGATGGTAATTCTGCCAATGATAGCTTAGCTAAAACGGGTATGAACCCAGCTATGACGGGTACTAAAACTATTGGAGGTTCTTCTCCTGATTATGCAACCTTTGCTGCTGCCCTTGTTGACTTAAACTTAAAAGGTGTTTGCGGAAGTGGTATCACTTATAATGTAAGAGATGGTATCTACAATGAGCAATTAAATTTCACAACAATCAATGGTGCATCCCCTACCTGTTGGGTTACTTTCCAAAGCCAAAGTAATGACTCAAGCAAAGCTTGGTTAAAATGGCCAACATCAACAAGCAGTACTGCTACTACCCATGGTATTGTTAACTTTAACGGATCTGCATCCTATATTAAATTTAGTAAATTAGGAATGTTGCGTTATGGTACTGGTACTGGTGATTATTATTCAGCTATGGTATCTTTTGGTAGCCAATCTGTAAGCAATATCACAGTTACTAATTGCTATATGGCTAATACGAATGTAGCAACCCCATATTTCTATTATGGTGCTGTTGATGGTTACTACTGGATTAGTGGTATTGGTAACAATATACAGGTTACTAATAACGTAATTAAAGGTCGTTTCTATTATGGTGGTGTTGCCATCTACGGTTATAACACTTGGCCTACTGGTATTAATGTTAGCGGTAATACAATTGACTCATCTTACTACTATGGTACATTTATCTACTATTGCAATAGTGTTAAATATGAGAGAAATACATTGAACCTACTTTACCACGGTTCTGCGGGCTATCCTTATTATGGAGCTTATTTATACTATATCGGTAATTCAGTATCTGATGGTGCTACAAGCGTATCCTATAATAAAATTATTATGGATAACACCAGCACTGGTACCAATTATGGAATTTTCTTCGCATATGGTTATAATGGCTATACGACTGGTCTTATAAATACCAAGCTTAGCTATGTAAATAATAATATTATCAGTATGAAGAATAGCAGTACTGGTTCTAACTATGGTTTATATACTTACTATAATGGTAAAACAATTTATTACCATAATTCTATTAACCTTTATGGTGGTACTTCAGGTGTATTATATGGCTGGTATTGGTATCCATACACAACAGGTGTAGGTTATTCTATGAGGAACAACTCAATTGTAACTTTGGGTACAAGTACTTGTTACATCATTTACTGGCCAAATGCCTCAGTTACATATGGCAATTCTCGTTGTAATAACTATTACCCAATGACTGGAGGTAGTTCATATGCTTATAATGGTACTACTTATAATACCATTGCCAGTTATAACACTGCAATACCTTCTGATTCTGGTTCTATCTCTGTAAATCCAAACTACTTTAGTAATACAGATTTACACACATTAAGCAGCAGTTTAAATAATGCCGGTAATGGTAGTAACGGTACTTGGAAAGCCAGTACTTATGTAACTACTGATATGGATGGCGCTACACGTAATGCAACAACTCCTGATATTGGTGCGGATGAGTTCACTCCTCCTACTGATGACGCAGGCGCTACTGCTATTACAAACCCTGCTGGTGCTTATTGTATTGGTACGTCTACCAATGTTACTATTACCTTGAAAAACCAAGGTACTAACTCACTTAGCAGCACTACTGTTAAATGGTGGGTTGATGGCACGGCACAAACTGATTATAGCTGGACAGGTACTCTTACTGCTGGGTCTTCTACTTCTATTGTTATTGGTACTTATACCTTTAGCACTGGTGGTAGCCATACAATTAATGCTAAAACTACTTTACCTAATGGCACTACTGATGGCTATGCAGCCAATGATAGTTCTGGTCTTGTACTATCTGGCAATAGCCTAAGTGCAGGTACTTATACTATTGGTGGTACTACTCCTGATTATGCTACATTTACATTGGCTCTTGCTGCACTTACTACCAAAGGTATTTGCGGTGCAGTAACCTTTAATGTACGTGATGGTATATATACTGAGAAGCTTAATGTAACAGCTATAAGTGGTGTTTCTGCTACTAACACTGTAACGTTCCAAAGCCAAAGCCTTGACTCAACCAAAGCTTGGTTGAACTGGCCTGCAAATAATACTGCATCTACAGAGTATGCTATTGTATTTAATGGTTGCCAATATGTAACAATTAAGAAATTGGGTATTAAGCGTACGGGTTCTACTACCGATTATTATTCTAATGGTGTAAACTTTACAGCTGGTGCGGTTAATAATACTTTAACCAATTGCCATATGATTTCTAACATTAACTATCCTGCAAGTTCTATGATGTATTCTACAGCGAATGGTCAGGGTAATACTGTTACTAATAACAGGGTAAGATATGCTGGTTATGCTTTACGTGTTGATGGTACTTCTACAGTGTATGAAACTAACTGGAATATCAGCGGTAACATCATTGATACTTGTTATTACGCAGGTATCTTTGTTACGTATCTTGATGCTCCTAAAATTAATAGCAATACTATTAATGGTTGTACTCATGCATGGCCTTCCGGCACATGGACTCAAACTTTTGGTATCTCTTTAAGTTATGTTCGTAATAGCCAAAGTGCTGTAGTGGGTGAGGTAAAAGGTAATAAAATTATTATGCCTTCTATACCAGGTACTGTTACTTCTTATGCCTTATATGATGTAAATTCTTATAGTGCAACAAGCAATAACTATCCTACTGTAATTGCTAATAACATGATTAGCACATTTAGCAGCAGTGCTTCTTATGGCCAACATGGTATGTATATATCAAGTATGTCCAGAAGATATGTTTACTATAATAGCTCCAACGTAGGTGGTTCTTTAACCAATTCTACTGCGGCTCCTTATGGTGTTTACTTCTTGCCTGGTACTACTGGTATCATGAATGACTTTAAGAATAACTGTATTGTAAATACTACAGGTGGTTATGCTGTATATATGTATTACCATAATACCTCAGGCACAAGCAGAGGCGGTTGGAACTATAATAACTATTATGCACCTAACTCTACTTATTGGGTTTACAACGGTAGTACTTATACTACTTTCGCATTATGGAAAGCAGGTTCATTATCAGATTCTAACTCTATTAATGTTAACCCTGCGTTTAATTCTGCTACAGATTTACACACAGCTTCTGCAAACTTAAATGCTGCAGGTACTATTGCTCAGTTACCTCTTATAACTACTGACTTTGATGGACAAACTCGTAATGCAACAACACCTGATATTGGTGCTGATGAATATACGCCTCCAACAAATGATGCTGCTGTTACAGTAATCACTAGCCCGGGTGTTGCTTATTGCACTGCCTCAGCTACTAATGTTACTGCTACTATAGTTAATAATGCAGCTACAACCCTTACTACTGCTGTTGTTAAATGGTGGATTGATGGTACAGCACAAACTAATTACTCTTGGAGTGGTAGTTTAACTGCTGGCTCTAGCACTTCTGTAACTGTAGGTTCTTATACCTTTACTACTACACCTACTACTCATACGGTAGATGTAAAAGTAACCTCACCTAATGGTGGAACTGATAACGTATTAACTAATGATAGTTTACGCAAAGGGCCACTAGTACAAGGTATACAAGGTACTAAAACTATTGATGGTGGTGGTGCTGGAGATTATATCTCTTTCACTGCTGCAGTTACTGATATGCAGACTTATGGCCTTTGTGGTGCAATTACTTTCAACGTAACTCCTGGATACTATATTGAGCAAGTGAACCTGCAAAACATTGGTTCTTCTGCTACCAACACTGTATTATTCCAAGGTAGTACTTCTGACTCTACTGCATCTGTGCTGTATTTCTCAGCCAATGCTACTGCAAGTCCTAACTATCTGGTTAACTTCAACGGTGTTAGTTATGTAACCTTTAAGAAACTTTGTTTCCAAAGGTTATCTACCACAGCTCAAACCTATGGTAATATCTTTACCTATGTTGGTGGTGCTAATAATATTACAGTTACCAATTGCCATGTAGTAGGTAATAAAAATTACCAAACTACTGGTACTACATCCAATAGCTTCTACTCTACTGCTAATGGTGGTGCTAATAACAAAATCTTGAACAACAGGATTCGTTATCAGTTCCTTTACATTTATGGTACTGGTTCTAATAGCCCTGATATAGGATGGCAGATTAGTGGTAATATGATTGACTCAACATACTATTATGGAATGTTGATGGCATATCATGATGGATTCAAAATTCAGAATAACAGGATTACTGGTGCTACTGTAAGTAGTTCCCCTGCTAATCCACTGAACTATGGTATCTATCTACAGTATTACCGTAACACCCAAAGTGTAAGTGCTAACCAAATTACGGGTAACAGGATTTATATCCCTTATTATAATACAACTTGTTATGGTATGTATTGTATTTATTCTGGTACTTCTTACGTAACTACTAATACCTATCCTACTTTGATTGCTAATAATCAAGTGAGTATTGGTTATGCTTCTGCCTCTGCCGTTACTGGTATGTATATATACCTTGGTCAAAGACAATTGGTATATCATAATAGCATAAACCTTTTTGCTGGTACTGGTACTTCTTATGGCTTATATGTTTATGGACAGAACACTTCACAGACTACTAATAACTTCTATGTTAGAAATAATATAGTTGCTAATAAGCAAACTGGTGCTTCTGAATATAACATTTATAACTACTATACTTATAGCAGAACCAATTGTTTCTACTCTACTGGGTCTACCAATAATTATTTTGTAAATAATGGTACTACGTATAGCACACTTGCTCTTTATAAGGCAGGTACAGGTTCTCCTGACTCAAGTTCTGTGAACGGTAGCAATCCAAACTTCTTCGGAAATAATGATTTGCATACTACAGCTTCTATCAGTAGCAATGCTGGTACAGGTAATGGTACTTATGGTAAAGACAATACAGGTACAACTGTTAACTCTTTGGTAGGTACAGATTTGGACGGTGAAACCCGTACTGCTGCAACACCTGATATAGGTGCAGATGAATATAGCATTCCTGTTAATGATATAGGTGTTGCTATTACTTCTCCAACTACTTCTTATTGCAGTGGTTCTACAAGTAATGTAACTGCCACTATCTCTAACATTGGTACTAACAGCTTAACTAGCGGTACAGTGAAATACTATATTGATGGTGTGGCTCAAACTAATTATATTTGGAGTGGCACATTAGCTACTAATGCTACTACCTCAGTTGTAATAGGTACTTATACTCTTACTACTGGCTCTCACGTATTGCAGGCTAAAGGTAAATCACCTAATGGTACTACTGATGATTACAGCACTAATGACTCTACCTATACTGGTAGCATGACTGCTGCATTAGGTGGAACCAAAACAATTGGTGGTACTACACCAGATTATACTACATTTACATTAGCAGTGGCGGACCTTTTATCTAAAGGTGTTTGTTCTACGTTAATCTTTAGTGTAAGAGATGGTGTATATAGCGAGGCTATAACATTAACGGCTATCCCCGGTGCTTCTGCTACTAACACAGTAACTTTCCAAAGCCAGAGTCTTGACTCTAGCAAAGCTTGGTTAAGTCAACCTGCAAGCACATCATTGTCATCTATTGTTATCTTAACCAACGTAAGTTATGTAAGGTTTAATAAACTTGGCTTTATACGCCCAGGTACATCAAGTCAATACTTCCAAAACTGTATTTACTTTAATGGTGTTAACGGTTTAGGTGTACAAATCACTAACTGTTTATTGGTAGGTAATAAAGCCAACACTTCTGTTACTTCGTCTTATACTGGTAACTACAGTCAGATGATTGCCTCTTATGTATCTACCAGTTCTAATAATAACGGTGCATTTATCAATAATAATAAGCTCCGTTACGGACCTATTACTATTTATAATGCAGGTTATTCTACTACTACTATTTCTGAAGGTAACTGGATTATCACCAATAACATTATTGATAGCCCTATGTATTATGGTATTTATGCTTTTGGTCTTGATACATTTAAAATCAATGGTAATAGGTTGAACTTTGCTAACGGATTACCTTATACCGTTTATGGTATGTATATCTACTATCCAAAGAATACCACTAATGCTACTTACGGTAGGAATAATGAGTTGAAAGGTAACAAACTTTACTGGCCTGGTTACTATACCACTGAGTATGGTATGTATTATTATTATGGCTATAGCCAAACCAATAACAGACCTACCATCATTGCTAATAATATGATTACTATTAGTGCTGGTACAGGTACTGGTTATGGTTGCTATATGTATTATGATTCTAAAATCCACTTCTACCACAATACAATTAATACTGTGGCTGGTGGTACAGGCTCATATTCATTCTATTATTATAACCCATCACCTACTTCTAACACTACCTATCCTGCGTATGTTAGAAATAATATCTTTAACAACGTGGCTGGTGTTACATATATGATGTATATGTATGGTCGCCCAGTATCTATTGATTATAATAACTATTATTATACTGGTGCTAACTTAGGTTATGATGCTTATAACGGATATGCTTATTCTACATTCGCATTGTGGAAAGCTGCTGTTTCTGGAACTTATTTCCAACGCCCAGACTCTAATGGTACTAATAATCTACCTCAGTTTGTATCTAACTCTGATTTGCATAACAGTGCATCTTCACTAAATAATACCGGTGGTATTTATAGTGGTGGTGTTGCTAGCATCTGGAATGCTTATGCAAATACGGATTATGATGGAACTACCCGTTCTGCAACAACTCCTGACGTGGGTGCTGATGAATTCACACCTCCTGCAGAAGATGTTAAGATGATGAGTGCTGATACCCCAGGTAACAGCTATTGCGCAAGCGCTACCCCACGTAATGTTTGGATTACCATTAAAAATAATGGTACTAATAACCTTACTACTGCTACTATTAAGTGGTGGGTAAATGGTACTGCTCAAGCAGACTATAATTGGACAGGTACTATAACTCCTGGTGCAAATTCTCAATTGAACATTGGTTCTTATGTGTTTAACTCAGGTACTTATAGCATGAACTTTAAATCAGTTACTCCTAATGGTGGTACTGATGGTAACATCTTGGATGATAGTATGGCTAAGCCTTCCATCGTTCCCGGTGGTGGCGGTACTTATACTATTGATGCAGCAGGTGGTGGTAACTATACAACCTTCTCTGCAGCAGTAAGTGATTTGTTAACCAATGGTCTTTGTACCCCTGCTACATACAATGTAGTAAACGGAGTATATAATGAGCAGGTAAATATCACTGCTATCTCTGGTGCTAATGCTACCAACACTATCTTATTCCAAAGCGTAAGTAATGACTCAAGCAAGGTATTTATTACCTTTAATGGTAATACTGCAGTTGCTGCCAGCAACTATGCGCTTAACTTTAATGGTTGTAGCTATGTTACCTTTAAAGGTATCAGCGTGCAACGTGTGGGTACTTCAGCGCAAACTTCTAGCAACGTAGTGCAGTTTACCAATAATGCTAAGAGTAACGTATTCCGCAACGGGATGATTGTAGCAAACAGAAATGCTTATGCTTCATCAATTGCTGTATATGGTAACTTAAGCTATTATGGTAATACTGTAATGAACTCACGTATCAGGTACGGTAGAGGTTTATACATCTTAGGTAACTCTGCAGTGTATGAAACCAATTGGGTACTTACAGGTAATATACTGGATAGTAGCTATTCTACAAGTACTAGTTATGGTGCAATTCACCTTTCATACCTTGATGCTCCAACAGTAAGCAATAATACTATTAACGGTTCTACCCTTTATGGTGGTACTGGTACTGGTATCTTGATGAACTACGTTAGGAATAACCAAAGTAATTATGCAGGTACTATTACCCGTAATACAATGACTTTGATTAATGGCAACTATGGTATCTATGATGCAAATTCTTATAATGCTACTAATAATAACTTCCCAACATTGGTTGCTAATAACATTATTAACATTCAAGGTGCGGGTGTAGCTTATGGTATTTTCTCTACTGCCAGCAAATTACGCGAGTGGTATTATAACACGGTTAATATGACCAATACTAATACTAGCAGTTATGCATTATATGAAACATATAATACTTCTACTGTACGTAATATGCAATGGAAGAATAACATCTTCGCTAATAGTGGTGGCGGTCAGGCAGCATTTGTTCACTTACCACAAGGTATGAACTATAATGACTACTACACTACTAACTCTACTTTTGGTAGCTATAATGGTACTGCTTATGCAACCTTTGCTTTATGGAAAACAGGTAGCACTAAGGATTCTAACTCTCTAAATGTTAATCCTCAGTTCTATTCTAGTTCCAATGGTCACGTATATAATCAATCTATCAATGGTGCTGCTACTCCAATAGCATCTATTGTAAGTAATGATGTTGATGGACAAACTCGTAACGCAACTACCCCTGATATGGGTGGTGATGAGTTTGACCCACCAGCACAAGATGCTACTATCCTTGCTATCACCAATCCTAATCCTGGATACTATTGCGCAGGCACTAACACTGTTACTGCTACCATAGGTAACCTTGGATATAATGCTCTTACTTCTATGAGTGTAAACTGGTGGATTAATGGTATTGCTCAAACACCTTATGCTTGGACAGGTACTTTAAGCGCAAGTGCTACTACTTCAATGAGTATTGGTACTTATAATTTCTTATCAGGTAATGTTTATTACATTGATATGAAAGTTGTTAGTGTATTGCCTTCTCCTGATGGCAACCCAACCAATGACAGTATGCACCAAAACTTATACTCAGAAGGTTTGAATGCAGGTACTTATACTATCAACCCATCTAACCCTGTAAGTAGTACTAACTACCAAACATTTACTGCGGTGGCTTATGACCTAAACAACAGAGGTCTTTGCGGTGCAGTAGTGTTTAACGCAAGTGATGGAGTATATACTGGTCAAATCTCTTTAGGTGCTATTACTGGTAGCAGTGCTACAAACACTGTAACCTTTAATGGTAATACATCTGATAGTAACAAAGTTATTATGAGCTTCCCTGCAGGTAGCACTTATAGTGCTGCTGGTGCAAATGTTAACTATGTGGTTGGCTTTAATGGTTGCCAATATGTAACCTTTAATAAAATGACCATGCGCAGAACCTCTACAGGTACTGATTATTTTGCAACCTTAGTTTACTTCGGTGGTGGTTCTCATAATAATACTGTTAGCAATTGCGTAATCAAAGGTTTGTATAATAACGCTTATTATAGTTATGACCATGTACTTATATCTGATGGTTATACTTATTATAACACTCAGAACATTGTGGCTGATACTAATAACACTATCAAAAATAATTTGATGCGTTATGGTACTTATCCTTTCTACATTGCTGGTAACAGCAGCAGTATTGCTACTTATGAAAGCTTTGGTTCTATTACAGGTAATGATATTGATAGTGCATATCAGTACAACTATCCTTACATTGCTTATACTAACAGGACTAAGTTTAATACTAACAAACTTGTTTGGCGTTCAGGTTCTTCTTATGGAGTGTATGCTGTTAGCAATGCTAATTTGCAGTTGAATGGCAATACACTTTTTGATACCCTTGTATCTCCATCTTATGGATTCTATGTTACAAGCAATGTTAGTGTTTCTTTAAACAGTAATACTATTACCAATGCATCTGGATACACCAACAACAATCCTATTTATTTTGCAAGTAATAATGGAACTATGACTGCGAATGGCAATACACTTCGCCAACGCAGTACTGGTACTTATCCATTCTACTTTACAAGTAATACTAGCACCAATACAGGTACATTGAGCATAAATAGTAATACTTATATATTGAATGGAACAACTTCTTATCCTTTCTATATAGCTAGTAACACCTGCCCAATTACTATGAACGGTAATACTATTACGCAGGCATCTACGGCAACTACAAGTTCTTATTTCTGGTACTACTACAATAACACAGGTAGCACTAACTTAATTCAGAGCAATACTATTAGCCATAATGCTACAGGTGCTTCTTATATCCTCTACACCCAAAGCAACACTGGCTTAACTGTGCGTAAGAATACTATTACTTCAAGTGCTTCTCATTCTTACTCTGTATATGCTACAAGTAATAATGCAATGACATTTGATACTAATACTATTACTACAAGTGCTGCTGCTACTTATCTTGCTTACTTCCCAACATTGCAGGATTTGGCATTTAATGGAAACATACTTACAAATGGATTTACACAAACTGGTGTTGCTTATTTAAATACATTAACTACTAGCACACGTTCCATCAGTATCCAAGGTAATAAGTTCCTTAATACTTCTGCATCAAGCGGTTCTTATATCGTTAATGCGGGTGCTATTACGGGTTCTTCTACCTATGTTGCTTTGATAGCAAATAATATGTTCATTGCTGCTACAGCTACTGCATTATCATCTTTCTATCACCCAAGCAGTGCATCTAGTTATATCAACTTCTATCATAACACTGTAAGAGGAAGTACAACAAGTACAACGGTGGGTTCTGCAACTACACCAATGTTCTTCTATACTTCTACTACTAGTAGCAATATCAATGTTAAGAATAACATCTTTGCTAATATGTCTTCTGGTTATGTTTATTATAGATATAATATGGCTACTTCTGATTACAACGATGTATATGCAAATAATTCTGCATCATACAATATGGCTGTAAATGGAACTGGTTATGCAACTCTTGCTGCAGCTAAAACTGCTGGTTATGAAACCAATTCTGTAAGTGTTAACCCTCAGTTTACTTCTGCTTCTGATCTTCATATCTCTACTTCAACTACTCCTTGTGCTATTCACCATAAAGGTGTTAGTGGCTTGGGTGTAGCTTATGACTATGATGCAGGTGTGCGTAACACTAACCCAGATTTGGGTGCTGATGAGTTCACAGTAGCTTCTGGTAACGGCGGCCAATGGACTGGTAGCATTAATACTAACTGGTTTACTACAGGTAACTGGTGTGATGATGTAGTTCCTACATCTTCTACTAACGTAACTGTACCTTCTGGTTTGGTTAGCTATCCTAACATTGATACTGGTACTGCAGTTTGTAACAACTATACTATCAACAGCAGTGCTTCTACTACTGTAAGTGGTAGCACAGCTAACTTACAAATCAGCGGTTCATTTACCGTAAGTGGTACTTGGAGCCACACTGCAGGAACAACTGAGTTTGTTTCTAGCAGTGCTCAAACAATTCCTTCTACTACTTTCTGGAATTTGAAAACCAATGGCAGCTCTACCAAATCTCTTGGTGGTGCAGTAACTGTAAATAACCAACTTAACCTTGTAAGCGGTTCTACCCTTTCAATAGGTGCTAATACACTTACTATGGCTTCTGGTTCTGGCTTCAAAGGTACTGGTACTTTAACTGGTAGTTCATCTTCTAACATGACCTTTACCGGTTCTGGAAGTGCAACTATCCCTGACGTAAGTTTGAATAACCTTACTATTAACCGTTCTGGTTCTACTGTAACTACTGGTGATATAACTGTAAGTGGTACTCAAACCATGACTGCTGGTACTCTTGCCATCGGTTCTGGTAAAACATTAACACTTAACGGTGCTATCTCTGGTACTGGTGCTTCATTAACTGGTGGTACTACTTCTAACTTAACAGTTGATGGTTCTGGCGCCAGCACTACAGTTCCTGCTATTAGCGGTGGTTTGGGTAACTTCACTATTAACCGTGCTAATGGTATTACCCTTGGTGGTGCTATTACTGTTAATAATACGCTTGCTCTAACTAATGGTACTGTAAGCACTGCAGGTAACCTAAGTATGGCTGCTAATACTTTTGTAACTAGAAGCTCTGGTTCATTAAGTGGCACGCCTACATTAGGTAGCGGTATTAGCTATACTTATGGTGCTACTCTTACTACTGGTACTGAGTTGGCCTCAACAGCTAATAACTTCACAATTTCTACAGGTACTACTACATTAGGTTCTAACCTTACCTTGAATGGCGCATTTGCTAATAATGGTACAGGCTTTATCTTCAACAGCAAAAAACTTGTTCTAAAACAAGGTTACTCTGGTGCAGGTACATTAACCGGTGGTGGAACTTCAATGTTAGAAGTACTTGATGGTGGCTCTGCTACTATGATGACTATACCTTCTGTAACTTTAGCTGACCTTACTATAAATCGTGCTACTGGCTTTAACATCAGTGGTAATATTACAGTAACGGATAGCGTAGGTATGGTTAATGGTATCTTCTTTACTGATACTACCAATAGCCGTAAACTTATCCTTAGCGGTGCTACTGCAAGGTTAAATGAAACAGCTACTTCTTATGTATATGGTACTGTAGAGCAAAGCAAAACTATCCCATTAAGCACTGCTACTAACTTTGGTAATATGTTATCAATTAAGGCAGTTACTACTTCTCCTGGTACTACTGTAGTAACAAGGAAAGACCAAGTAATTACAGGTTTATTATCTTACAATAACAAACCTGTAAAAGGTATGAATACTACTTGGGATATTGTACCAACAACTAACACCAACCTTGGTGCTACTGTTACCTTCAAATACACTGATGCGCTATTGAAAAATATCGTTGAAAGTAGCTTGGATGTATATGTAAACCACGGTGCTGGTTGGGATTTGATGGGTACAGTTTCAAGAAACTCTACTACTAACACCATTGTAAGTAGGGCTACTTCTCACTTCTCTAACTTTACGTTGGGTGGTTCATTCAGCAATCCATTACCAGTTGAGCTTATCAGCTTTACTGCAAGCTTGAAGAATGAAGTTACTGCAGCTTTAGTTTGGAACACTGCTTCTGAAATTGATAACAATCACTTTGATGTTGAGAGATCAATTGATGGAGTAACTTATGTGAAAGTAGGTGAAGTTGCTGGGCACGGTACTACTAATACTGAAAATAGCTATAGCTACGATGATCAGTTTGGTAATGTTGTAGCTCCAGTACTTTACTACCGCTTGAAACAAGTTGATAACAATGGTACATCTACTTACAGCCCTGTGGCTAAAGTTCGCACTACAGAACGTGTTGACGGATTGAAAGTTTGGTACAATAAAGAATCTGATAAACTTTCTTCTATCATCAGCGTAAATACCTCTGACATCATTACTGTTAAAGTAACTGACCAAAATGGTAAAGTAGTTGGCGAAACTAAAACTCAGGTTAATAAAGGTAACAACACGCTTGAAATTGATATGAATGGTACTGCAAAAGGTATCTACTACTTCAACTACACAAGTGGTGCTGGCACTCAAGTTAAATCTGTAATGAAGTACTAATTCCTCTTATCTAAGAAGAGAACTTAATATATCTTCAGAAGCCCTCCCGATTCATTTCGGGGGGGCTTCTTGTTTTATAGGCATTGGGCAAGGTGTTAATGACAGGGCTATTTTTTAGCCTCACCCCAAAAAAACCTCATCCGTCCTTTGGACACGTTTGCTGCGCAGAACCCTTTGGGTTTCTCCAAAGGAGAAGGAAACTGCCTCCGAAGTAACCCTAACTGTAAGTTAGGTGGCGGTAAAGTCCTCTCCTTTGGAGAGGATTTAGGTGAGGTTGAAACTTGCCAATTGTTGTCATCACCCTTCTCTTTTTTAAGACCTCACCCCAACCCCTCTCCAAAAGAGAGGGGCAAGAAAAAAGAAATGCACCATCAAGTTGGCAGGGGGTAAAGTCATTCTCCTTTGGAGAAGGATTTAGGATGAGGTAATAGCCAGCAACTGTCATTAACTACGGGAATGAACCTTAGGGTAATGGTATCCTCATGGTGACAAAAACTCAGGGTGATAACAAAACAAAAAAGCCGGGCTACTTTTAGTTTCACCCGACTTTCCTGATATGAAAAAATACTATCTTCCTTATAAATTTACTTCAATATCACCGGGTAAATTGGGGTCAAGATTTTTTACAATAAGGTATCTGCCATCTGCCACATTGCCCAGTTGCGGTGCATGAACCACAATGTTTGATACCCTTGGAGGCACATCAAAAAACACAGTTGGGTTAGTTTCGCCTTTTTCATGTGCAATATATACACGCAGCGTAGCATCGCTAATGTTGCTGAAATAAGCATCATCGGTTGTTTTGAAACTGTGTTTGCAAATGGTAAAAACCTGCCCACCATTTAAGTGTTTGGTAAATGTTTTTTGTGGCTTTTGTTGCAGGGTTTCCATATCAAAGAAATTGGTGATGGGGTCCAGATTATCACTGTATTGCATAATCAAACCACCATAAACATATTGCAAAGCATTAGCAATGGTAGTGCATATATTGGTTACGGTGCCACTATCCTGCCCACCGGTGCTAATGTTACCTTGCTGGGTGTTGTAGGCAAGTAGCAATAAATCATAATAGGCATCAACATCAGTCTTAACAAGATTGAGTAGAGGGTAATTTCCTAAAACAATACTTAAGGAGTGTACTGCCCCAAGTCGGTCAGTTTGTTTGCCTTGGGTAAAGGGGTTGTGCCCATTGGCAAAAATGATTTTGTATTCATCTGTAAAATCCCTGTAGGTTTTCTGAATTTCAAAGTCCCAGTCGTTCACTTTTTGGGTGAGCCCTTTTAAAAGATTTTTCTTGGCGGTGGTACTACCCACCTTAACATTTGTTTGCGCTACCCTGTTATCATTTGCATTGATTAGCAAAAGATGTTTGGGGTGGTAAAAATTGTAGAGCCCATCAATGGCGGGGCTAATGGTTCTGTTTGCCTCTAAGGCGGCATCTGAAAAAGAGCTAAGTTTAATAGCCCTAGTGAAACTTTTTTGGATGGATGCTTTAAAAGCATTCTTTGCTAAATCCGATTTTTTTGCTGTCATGAGAATTAAAATTTTTGTTTTTGTTTATAAAATTATTTTTTTATTTCCCCTATTAACGGAGCTTATTTTAAAATTATTGTAAGCGGATGAAAATATATTTTAATTATTATTTTAACCACAGTAAATTTTATTGCATGGCAGATAATATTTTTTTCAGAAAATTTTCCTTGCCCCTAATTCCTTGATTTGGTTTTATTGCCTGCCATTAACAGCAGGTGATAAACTGGCGTATGTAATAGGGCTTCCTTTAGCGGAAGCTATTAGATTGGTGGGTGTAGATGAGCTGCTGTTAACGGCAGCTCATCTACTAACGTGTTTTATAGAGCTGCTGTTAATAGCAGCTATAGTAATGAGATGTTTCAATCAGGTGCTGCCAACGGCAGGTGGCAGAATGATATCATTTTATGACCTGCTGCTAATAGAAGGCAGTATAAACACGGAATTAGCGGAGTTTTATTTCCTTAGCCCGCAAAGGCATCCTCAATATGATACACCTCGGTTTTGCCATTCATTAAAACAATGGAAATAATGTCAAATCTAATTTCAGCATCAAGATTTTTTTCTTCAAGATAAACGGCAGCAGCATTAATAAGGTTCTTCTTTTTAGCTGCAGAAACTGCTTTCTCTGGGAAGCCATAGGCAATGCCTGTGCGGGTTTTTACTTCAATAAAAATAATTGTGTTTTTATGGTTGGCAATAATATCCACCTCAAGCTTGGCAGTGCGCCAATTGGTCTCTAAAATGGTGTAACCCTTTTTGATAATAAAATCAACCGCAGTTTTTTCTCCGCTTGCACCCGCTTGAGTATTATTCATAAAATCTTACCTTTGAAGCCTCAACAACTTATGAAAACAGTTAAGGTTCTTCTTCTTTCTTTTTTACTATGTTTTGGATTTGCCAATGTGTTTGCAAATAACGGCAAACACATTCAAATTTATGTTAAAGATATTTACTCAACAGAGGATACCGCAATTGTACAAAAGAGTTTTTATAAGCATGGCAAAAAGTTTTTTATGGAGAAGTATCGACGTGATATTATTGGAATTACTGGCACAGCTACAGGTATTTATATCTTAAACTCATATACCCGTAAAAAGCTTTATGTGCTGCTAAGGGACTATCAACGCAATGGGTATTTGCCACAAAAATACAGCGAAAGGGTAGAGCAATGGGTGGAGGAAACCAAACGCGAAAGGCTTTTGAAAGAACGCAAAGCACGCCTAAAAAAAGAGAAGGAAAGATTGAAAGAAGAGGGCGCTAAGGCTCAGTGATGGTAGGGTTCGTTGCGCAAAATAGTCATGGCACGGTAGAGCTGTTCTAAGAAAATAAGGCGAACCATTTGGTGGGTAAAAGTCATCTCTGATAGCGCAATTTTGGCTTGGGCTCTTTCATAAATTTCATCATGGAAACCATAAGCACCACCTACCAAAAATATCATATTGCCTGATAAACTATTGAATTTCTTTTGCAGGAAATCTGCAAATCCTTTGGAGGAAGGGGTACTTCCTTTTTCATCAAGTAAAATCAAAAAATCAGTAGGCTTTAGTAGTTTGATAATAGCATTTTTCTCTGCCTCTTTTTGGAGCTCTGCGGTGGTGTTTTTGGTGGCAACTATTATCTCTTTACAGCCAAAGGTTAGGTAGTTACCAAGGCGCTTTTGATAAACTCCCATCCCTTCTTTAATGTAGGAGTCTTCGGTTTTACCTACGCACCAGAGTTCAGTTTTCAACCTTCTATCTCTTTGTTTTTGCCTTCTATAATCGCCATGATGGCAGTGCCCTTAGCAATGAGTTTGTACTCACCGTTATTTACCACATACACTTCCGATTCGCAATAATGCAAGCGGTTACCGGGCTTTATTACCCAACCTCTGGCGAATATTTTATCCCCCTTGCCAGGATGGAAATAGGATACTTTTAAATCAGAAGTTACCACACGGTCATCTTTGCTTACCAAAGAAAAAGCTGCAAATCCTGTCACCAAATCGGCAATGGTGCTGGTAACACCACCATGCACAAAGCCATCTTGCTGGGTGAGGTGCTCATCCAATTTTGCCTCGCACTCAATATAGCCGGGTTCTATTTTGGTAAGTTCAAATCCATTGTGATGCATAAAATGCTGACGAGTTACTTTCTCATGAATCAGCTTTAAGAAATCAGGATTTTTGGGTGTGTAATGTATGGGGGCTTGGAACATTTTTCTTTTTATTTATGTCTTCTGATACTCCTCATCCACATCCGTAAGTACCTCTGCGCCGCTTTCGGTAATCAGGATTGTGTGCTCATATTGTGCGGAGAGTTTGCCATCAATAGTGCGGGCTGTCCATTTATCGTGCTTATCAATTTTCACGCGGGCTTTGCCTTCGTTTATCATGGGTTCTATGGTAAAAGTCATCCCGGGTTTCATCACTGGACCAGCGTTTCTTTCATCAATATGGTTTACCTCTGGGTCTTCATGAAACTTAAGCCCAACGCCATGCCCGCAAAACTGATATACCACGCTATAGCCATGTCTTTTGGCAACGCCTGCAATGGCAAAACCTATGTTGCCAAATTTATTTCCGGGTTTGCATTCTTTAATTCCAACATCAAGGCATTCGCGGGTGATTCGTAAAAGTTTTTTAGCTCTTTCGCCTACGGTGCCTACTTCATACATCAGGCATGTATCCCCAAAAAAACCATTGAGGATGGTAGCAATATCCACGTTTACTATGTCGCCATCTTTTAGGATAGTTTTGCTATTGGGTATGCCGTGGCACACTACATCATTCACAGAAATACAAGAGCCATGTTTATAGCCTTTGTAGTTGAGGGTGGCAGGGATGCCGCCGTGGCTGCTGATATATTCCCCAGCTTTTTTATCAATAAACTCAGTGGTAACACCCGCCTCAATAAATTGGGCAATATGTTTTAAAGTATTGCGGGCAAGCACACAACTTTTGCGTATGCCCTCTATCTGTTCTTTTGTTTTTATTATGATTGCCACTCTTTTCACATCTTTTAATCTTCACATCTCCACAACTTCCAAACTTTAGGCGGTAGCCAACGCTTCTTCCAAACTCTCCACTAGGGCATCTCTATCAATCTTTTTGATAAGGCCAGAGAGGACTTTTCCCGGACCTGCTTCCACATAATTATGCGCACCTTCCAATAACATATTGGTGATGGTCTGTGTCCATAAAACCGGTGCGGTAAGTTGCGCAATAAGGTTTTGTTTTATTTCTGATGGGTCATTCACCGCCATAGCCGTTACGTTTTGATAGATGGGGCAGATGGGCTTTTGGAAATTTGTTTTCTCAATAGCTGCCGCCAATTCTTCTCTTGCAGGTTCCATTAAAGGTGAGTGAAATGCACCCCCCACAGCAAGCAGAATTGCCCTCTTTGCACCTTTGGCTTTTAAGGCTTCGCAGGCAAGATTTACTCCTGCTACAGAGCCGGAAATAACCACCTGCCCGGGAGAATTAAAGTTTGCTGCTACTATTACTTCATCTATTTCTTTGCAGGTGATATTTACAATTTCATCCTCCAAACCAAGGATTGCCGCCATAGTGCTGGGTTGCATTTCGCAAGCCCGCTGCATGGCATTAGCCCGTGCTGCCACAAGGCGCAAGGCATCCTCCCAATCTAATGCGCCACAGGCCGCCAATGCAGAAAATTCTCCAAGAGAATGCCCCGCCGCCATGGAGGGTTGGAATAAATCTCCCGCAGCTTTTACCAGTGCTATGGAGTGCAGAAAAATGGCAGGTTGGGTTACCTTGGTTTGGCGCAAATCCTCTTCTGTTCCTCTGAACATTACCTCGGATAAACCAAATCCAAGGATTTCATCTGCCCTCACAAAAACGGCTCTGGCAGCATCATTATATTCATAAAGTGATAAGCCCATCCCCACAAACTGGCTCCCTTGCCCCGGAAAAACATATGCTTTCATATTGATAGATTTTAAAGCAAAGGTAAGATGATGGAAAGTTTTTTATAGAGTCAGGTTGCCAAACTGCAGATGAGAAAAAAAATCCCCTTTGGTTTTATTCATGGATGGATACATACCTTTGAAGTATGAATACCCGTGAGGAAATATTGAATAAACTAAGAGAATTAAAGCCCTTACTTTATGCTGAATATTCAGTAAAGGAAATAGGGATATTCGGGTCATTTGCCAACAATACTTTTGGGCAGGATAGCGATATTGATATTCTTGTGGAATTAGAAAAACCTATTGGTTGGAAATTCTTATCTCTGGAAATTTATCTAGAGAAAATTTTTGGGAGAAAGATTGATTTGGTTACGAAAAATGCCCTGAAGCATCAGATAAAAGATTCCATTCTTAAACAGGTTAATTATATTTAAATTGGATAAAGAACAGAGAAGCTATAAGATGTTTCTTGAGGATATTCAACTCTCAATGATTAGGATTGCTGAGTATATTGAGGGGTATGATTTCATAAAATTTAAGCGTGATTATAAAACTGTGGATGCTGTTATAAGGAATTTTGAAATAATAGGAGAGGCGTCTAAAAATATCCCTACAATAATCAAGGATAAATACACAGAGATTCCGTGGGTAGAAATGTATAATTTGAGAAACAAAATTTCTCACGAATACTTGGTATTGATTACTAAATCATTTGGGACATAGCCGTTAATTATATCCCCACAAACAAATTGGAGATAGATAAAATTATTATCTCCGAAAATAAGTAATCTCACTTCTGATTTTTTAAACTTCGCACCATGTTGCAATGGACTATTGAAGAGAAAAAACTTCCATTAAAATACCAATGGAAAATTAGCAGAAATACCTCTGATGAAAAGACAAATTTATTTGTTACGGTTAAAGATAACCACCACTTGGGGATGGGAGAGGCTGCACCAAACATTCGCTATAACGAAAGTCCAGAAAGTTTACAAAAAGCTTTTGCAGAATTCCTAAAACTTAGAATAGAAAACCTTAATAGCATAAGTGAATTAACCGAAATACTTAATGCAGCCAAGCTACCCCAAGCCCTGCGGTTTGCGGTAGAGTCGGCGTTTATTCATTACTTCTGCCATAAAAATGGTCAAACAATTTATGAGTTGTTGGATATCCCAGAAGCAGGTGTTGCTTACACTGCGTATTCACTACCCATTATGGAAGCGGGTTTGATTGGTAAATTTATAGAAGAACATCATCTCAATAGATTCAGATATTTAAAAATTAAGGTGAATAATGAGGAAGCAATTGAGTTGGTAAAGGAGGCTTCCAAGTATTTCCACAACCCCATTATGGTGGATGGAAATGAAACCTGGAAGAATGTAGAAGATGCTATCAGGTTCGCTGAGAAGTTGGAGAAATTCCCCATTTGCGGACTGGAACAGCCTATTCCGGCGGGGATGGATGAAGAACTTATCTACATGAAAAAGCATAGAAAAATTCCCTTATTTGGCGATGAATCATGTATTGCCAATCCTGATTTTGATTTACTGGAAAAGCAATTTGATGGCATCAATATGAAGCTGATGAAAACTGGTGGATACTTAGAGGGCATTAGAATTTTGAATGAAGTACGCAAGCGAAATTTGAAAACTATGATAGGTTGCATGGTAGAAACTTCTTTAGGAATTTCATCCGCACTTTACCTAAGCCGAGGGGTAGATTTTGTGGATTTAGATGGCTTCATGATTATCAAAAAAGACCCCTTTAATCTGGTTGTGGAAAACGATGGATTGTTGCGGATAACTTAATCCCGAACAATTTTTCTATGAATTTAATTACCCTTAAATCTGCATAAAAATACTGACTATGTTGTTTAAAAATTTATTTAAGGTTAACCTTTTCATTTTGTGCTTATTGATGTTTTGCAATATTGCCAAAGCACAGGAAAATAAAAGTCATAAAGAAGATTTTAGCGCCGCAGTTGACCAAATAAACTGCGCTACCATGAAATTCCTTCACCGCGAAGGTGGACGAAATGATGTTGCAGACAAGATGGAGTGCTTCACTTTTGAGAGCATCTTGCATAGCGTGCCGGAAGACGAAGCAAACACCACGGGCAAGTTTTGCAAAAATATAAATCTCTGTAAAGATAAATTTAAAGAGGCTGAAGATGCAGCAAAACAAATTGATGCTGTGATAACCTATGCCTACAGCAGAATTGCTTCTAAAAAGAGAAAAGGGAGTATTGAGGATTTCAAAAATAAACTTGCTGCCATCAAGGATGAAACTATAAAAAATATTGCAGAGGCAGATAACCCTAAAACCCAAACAAAAACTGATGAAACCGCTGATGCTAAAGATAAAAAACCTGATGAGGTTGTAACAAACACACCAACCACTGCCAATGTTGATTCAACAAAAAAGGATAATGCAGATGTGAAACCACCCACGGATACACAGCCTGAAATAATGCCTGAGAATAGTAAAACCTCTGCCAATAATTGGATGCTTTGGGGTGCTTTAGGGATATCAATTCTTGCATTAATATTCTCAATTTTCACCATTCTCAGGCTACGCAATCATATTGAAAATAACACAAAATCAGAAGATGGGTTTAATGAAGTAACCAACCGCCCAATCACCCCAATGGTTACCGAATCTAAAGCAAATTACAGGGAGCTGGAAAATCAATTTAATGATGAATTGAAGAAGCTGAGAGCTTA
Source organism: Bacteroidota bacterium (assembly GCA_026391915.1). Taxonomy (GTDB): domain Bacteria; phylum Bacteroidota; class Bacteroidia; order CAILMK01; family CAILMK01; genus JAPLCZ01. Next base: position 59,049 of record JAPLCZ010000257.1, read on the forward strand.
TGTGGATGAAAGACTTTCTGGAGCTAAAAATGTGAATTCTAATCCTCAGCCTACTGCAAAAGTTGAGATGAAATCAGAGCCTGTTTCCAGTGGATATACTGCACAGCAACTTGCTGATGAAATTAAAACTACTGTTGCTAAGGCAACAATAGATTTAAGTAGCACTTCTCTTTTTTCTGAGGCGAATAATTTGAGTACCTCTTCAATGGAATCAGTAGCTGATGAAAACGAAAGCACTCCTGTTTACAAATATGGAACACCGTCATCTGACGGTAATTTTGATATAGCTAATTTTGATTTTGAGGCTTCTCCTGACTCAGTTTTTCAAGTAGAAACTTATGATGATGTGCCGGATAGAGCCTTCTTCTCTCCGCTTACTTTCCCTTTTGTGGCAGATAAAATATTATCCAATAAGGATACTCTCTTAAGCCCATTTTGTGTTTATGATGAAGAGACAGATGGCAAGAAAAAGATTATCCTTTTAGAAGATGGCGTGATTGAAAAGCAAGATTCCGGTAACTGGAAAATCATCAGCAAAGCAAGGGTAAAACTGGAGTAAAATGGGAATTAGTTTTCCATCTTAAACAAAACACGGTAGGCGTAAACTCGGTTACCGAAATCATTTAAACCAAAGGGGTTTTTATAATCCCTACTCTTAGCAATTGGATTGTAAATCAAAAATTCTTTTCTATTAATTCCTGCCAAAACAACCCAAATATAAGTATTATTTTTCTTCACTTTTAACAGTGGCATTTTCCCTTTCTTAAATGCGTTGTAAAGGTCATCACCATTAAACAATCTCTTATGGTAAAAGCTAATCTCAGGAAATATTTTTTCTATTTTTGGCCAACGGATGTCGCCATCATCTTTGTTGAGTTTGGCACTATCAAGTTTGTGAGAAACCTGTTGTGGATTACACTTTATTCCCATCTTATTTAACACAAAAGTCAGAGAATAGATTAAGGTAGTTTGTTGAGGATTTTTGGGATTAGTTCCTTTATGCAAAAGCATCGTGGAATCATTTGATTCATCGTAAACGTAATTTTCTGTAGAATTTCCAGGCACTTCCACCACTACCCCAAACTTTTTAATGTACCAGTCAGGTGCCATATATGCCAGCAGGACTAGCACAAAAACACTCATAAAACTAATAAAAGCAATCCTGAATCCTCGCATTGAGGGGAGTGGTTATTTCTCTTTTAAAGTGATGGTTCTTTCAACAATATTTTCCTCGCCACCTACTGCTTTACCGTCTTTATCCACCAAGCTAAGTTTGATTTTATTTTCACCCATAGGTAAGTCGATTAAAGCATAGGTAGTCCATTTGGTAAGCATAAAATCTTTGCCATTAATAGTTGCTTTTACTTTATTCCCACTTTCAGAAATTTCTGTATTGGTTAAGTAGAAATCAAGCAAAACTGTCTTTGCATCATCCCCTACATACTCCCCTTTTGGGCGGCTGTAAAATAGCCTTGGGTCAGTGTATGCTTTAGGGGTTTTATTAGTCTTAATGCCAATGTCAAACTCAGCTAAAGCAAAAGCTGTTTTGTTCTTTATACTTTCATGATAACTCCTTGAAAGGAAGGAAAGCAAAACATAATGACCTGGTGCTAATGCCGTATCAAATTCTGTTTTATAAAGAGCTTTATAAGGGGTGTTATTTAAAATAAAATGAATGTGTTGTCCCTTCTTTGAATTATTGCAATGTGTTGCGTCAGCATCAGGGGTTTGTTCCGCAAGTTTGTAGTTTTCTACATTGTATTCAAAATGCAGTTTGCCATCTTTCATTACGGGTTGTTTCATCTCAAGTTTGGCATCTGAGTATTCTGTAGTTCCTTTAAAATAATGAATCATCATTTTACCATCTTCGCCAACCATTTCCCCAATATGTCCCGCTTCGGTGTCCATCTTACTCATATCATGGGTGGTGGAGTCTTTTGTGGTTTCATTTCTCTCAGCTTCGGTAGGTTTGGAGTTATTGCATCCCAAGAAAAATGTGCTGCCTGCCAAGGCAACTACTACTAATAATTTGTTCATCGTTTTCATTTTTTATTGTTCAAAGGTAGCTGCTTTAAGGTTTAGTCAGGAATATTTTGTTTGAGTGAGGGGGGCGGCTTACCTTTGTACACTAAATTCATAAAATAGCAACTAAGATTATGGCAAGACCTAGAAAAACAACAAGAGAATATAATGTGCTTGTAAGAGTTTTAAAACGCAACAGAGCTTTAAAGAAAGCAGCACCACTAACATTACCAAAAAGAGTTGTGGCAGTAGCTGAAGCACCAGTTCCGGCACCTGTTGCTGCTGTTGAAGAAGTTGCAGTTGCTACTTCAGAGGAAACTCCTGCAGCAGAGTAAAAAAGATATTTAAGATTTATATAAAAAGGGAAGCCCCGCATAATTGCGGGGCTTCCCTTTTTTAGTTTTATGATTTTTGGTGATTAGTACCCCAATACCAAACAAGCTGTTTCTATTGCCCTGTCTTTGGAGTTATGGGCGGGGTCATATCTGTCTTTTAGATTCACACTAAAGATAGCGGCAACCCCTTGCCACATAAAGGCAGAAAGCCCATTTTTATATTCCTTAATTAATTTATAGGAGCTTTTGCCTGTTTCTCTATCAATCAGTTTTACAAGCACTTTTCCTTGGCGTGGGGATAAGTCTTCTATAGCAGGTTTGTATTGGTCAAAAACTTTTTTCTCTTCTTCTTTCAAGAATTTTTTGCGTTCTCTTTTACTCATAGTAGAAGCTTTTGCTTCAGCATCATCAATCCTTTTAGAGCACTCTTTGGCAAGGGGCATCACCTTATAAACGTCTGCTAATAATCTCAAGAATTTTTTTTGGCGGTCTAATAATTCCGTATCCATTTTCTTTTCTACAGTAACTTCTGGGGTTTGCCAAATAGCAACAGTATCCCCAAACTTATCTATAATGTAGGGTACAATATGTCCGTTGTCTTGCGCTTGTATGGCAAGGGTAATGAAGAAGAAGGAGGTAATGAGGAGGGTTATTTTTTTCATCTTATCAATTTTAGCAGTTTGCTTTTTTCAAACGAAATGCCATAAGATTTATTGTAATGCATGGCAAGATACTAAGAAATAAAATCCCCTCTTAAAAAAATATTTAAGAAATATGTTTGTAAATTAAATGTATGTACATAAGTTTGCATGATTAATTAAATAAAAATTATGGAAGACGTATTAACAACAACAGAAAAAACAGAAACATCAAGCTCTCCAACAACAGTTTGGAATCTTGATAACTCTCACTCTCACCTTGATTTCTCAGTAAAGCATATGCTGATTGCGGAGACTTCTGGTAAGTTTACCTCCTTTGGCGCAGAAGTAAAATCGGATGCAGAAGATTTTACAGATGCAGAATTTAGTTTGTGGGCTGACGTTCATTCAATCACTACGGAAAGCGAACAACGTGATGGACATTTGAAATCTGATGACTTCTTTAACGCAGAAGAATTCCCCAAAATTCTGTTTACAGGAAAAGGTTTAGAGAAAACTGGAGAGAACACTTATAAAGTTCATGGAAAACTAAAAATCCGTGAGATAGAAAAAGATGTAATTTGGAATGCAACCCTTGGCGGAAAAATAGTTGACCCATACAATATGGATAGAGTAGCCTTTAATATTAAAGGTGAAATCAATAGGTTTGATTACAACCTAAAATGGAATGGGCTGCTTGCAGCAGGAGGTGCAATTGTAAGTGACAAAGTAAAACTAAATGCGGATTTACAATTTGTAAAACCCCATATTGATTAATTAGTTCAGGTTAGATTTTTTATTGGCAACCCGCTTATGATTATTTGTAAGCGGGTTTTTAATTAACTGATTTCCCTATCCACCGTATCTAATCTTTTCATGTGTTCCACCTCAATAGTTGTGAAGTCATATTCTTCTACAACTTTCCCTCTTAGCACGTAACAGCCTGGGCCAATGAAGGGGTATTGCTTGGCAGAATCAGGGAAGTGAACAGTGTCAATCCAATCGCCTTCGGTATCTATAAAAGTACCGAAATGCATGCGTTCTCCTTTGGAGGTTTGGGTGTTTTTGGTAGTGACCAAATACCCTACAATAGTCACTTTTTTATTCAGGTGTTTCTTTAATTCGGATACTTTTAAGGTGGCAGGTAACTTCTCTTTTAGCAAATCAAAAGGAGAACAAAGAGGGAATCCAAAGAGCTCTATCTGGTCAAATGCTTCATCAATTTTTGAATCGGAAAGGGTGGGGAGTTTCCAGGATTTTGTAGGAGTTTCAAACAATTGCTTGGTGGGCTTTTTAGTTTTGGTAGGCTGTAAAATGGAGTAGATTTCCCAAAGTAATTCCTTCCGGTTTTTATTGGTGAAATTGAAAGCTCCTGCGCGGATGAGTAAGCGTATTTGTTCTATAGAAATGGGAATTCTTCTTACAAAATCATTCAGGCTTTCAAAGTCTCCATTCTGTTTTCTTTCTTCCAGAATTGGAGAGAGAATTTCATGCTCTAACTCCCCAATCATCCCTAAACCTAAATAAATTGTGTTGCCTTTTATGGTGCATAAACCATCACTATTATTAATGCATGGAGGTTTGATTTCTGCCCCTTGCATTCGGGCTTCGTGTATATAAAGCTCTTTACGGTAGAAGCCACCACCATTGTTAAGTGTTGCCACCAAATACTCTAAAGGATAGTAGGCTTTCAGGAAAAGCGCCTGATAACTTTCCACCGCATAAGAAGCAGAATGTCCTTTTGAAAAAGCAAAATTGGCGAAGCTTTCTATCTGAGTCCAGATGTCCAGAATTAACTTTTCATCATGACCTTTTTCTCTGCAATTGTTAAAAAACTTTTCCCTCACCAATTCAAATTCGTTTCGCTTTTTGAATTTCCAGCTCATGCCTCTTCTTAAATAATCAGCCTCTGCCAAACTGAGCCTTGCGAAGAAGTGCGCTATCTTTATCACATCCTCCTGATATACCATTACACCATAAGTTTCTTCCAACAAATCATACAATTCTGGCAGTTGCTTTCTTGCTTTTTCGCGCAGTTTTTCATCACGAAAACGGATGATATATTCCCGCATCATTCCACTCTTAGCAACACCGGGGCGAATGATAGAAGAAGCAGCCACTAACCTCAAATAATCATCAGCTTTTAGTTTGGCAAGTAGCATACGCATGGCAGGAGACTCCACATAAAAACAGCCTATGGTATTACCCACCCGCAGCAGTGCTTTTACCTTTTCATCCTGCATAAATTTTTTGGTATCATGGATGTCAATATCAACCTCCTTATTGTCTTTAACAATTGTTAGGGTATCCTTAATTTTACCCAATCCACGCTGACTCAAAATATCAAATTTATAGAGCCCAATATCTTCTGCTTCTAACATGCTGAATTGTGTAGTTGGATAACCCTTTGGCGGCATGCTGGTTGCCGAATAATAATGAATAGGTTGTTCTGAAATGATAATACCGCTGGAGTGGATACTTAAGTGACTTGGAAACCCCTTTATCAATTGAGAATATCGTAAAACAAGCTTTCCCATATCATCAATATCGGGGTAGCGGTGTGCCTGTTGGAGCTTATCAATTTCACTAGGAGGCAAGCCAAAAACTTTACCCAACTCACGGGTTACAGCATCATGCTGAAAGGTGTTGTAAGCACCCAATAATGCAGTGCGCTGAGAGCTGAATCTTTTAAAAATATAGTTGGTTATGTCATCCCTGTCTGTCCACGAAAAATCCATGTCAAAGTCAGGCGCATTGTTACGGTGTAGGTTGATAAATCTCTCAAAATATAAATCCAATTCTATGGGGTCAACATCCGTAATCCGCAGCAGATATGCAACTATGCTGTTAGCCCCACTTCCCCTCCCCACATAATAATAATTTTTGTGCTGGGCATAGTTGATAATATCCCAGTTAATTAAAAAATATGATGAGAAATTCAGTTGGGTAATTACCTCCAATTCCTTTTCCACCCGCTGCAAAACATCTGGACTTGGATTAGGGTAACGATAAAGCAAACCATTCATACATTCCTGCCTTAGCACGGCTGCATCATCTTCAATACTTTGGGTGTAATGCTTTAGATTTTTATTGGCAAGCTTCCCATATTCAAAATTTATTGAGCAATTATTTAATATGTTTTTTGTATTGGAAATAATATTCGAGAACTCTGCAAAAGCCAAATCCATTTCAGATTTGGAAGGCATAATTTCCGTGCCTTTGGCTTGCTGTTCCAATGGCAGTTTGCTAAGGAGATTATTGGTATCAATTGCCCGCAATAATCGGTGTGCATTAAACTGAAGTTTGCTAGCAAAAGAAACCGATTGCAAAGCCACCAATTTGTCCTTTGGTAAATTTATTTTAGAGAATTGCAGGCTTTGTAAATCATTCATTCCTACTCCTACAAATTCATTTTCTCTGAGCTGCCAACCCTTATATGTACTCAGCGGATAGACTGTATAGGCGTGATTAAACTCACACGCTTTTGCATTAAATTTTTGTGAAGAATGCAGATGAGTAGAGAGGTGTTCATTGAGTTCTTTAAAGCCCTCATTATTCATGGCAATTCCCACATATTGCTGCTGTGCATCATTGCGAAAATCAATTCCAACAATGGGCTTTAATCCTCTCTCATTCGCCTGACGAATAGTGTCTAAAACCGCAGAAGTATTATTGATATCAGTAAGTACAAATTCCGAAAATCCATTGCGCTGCACTTCATCCAACAACCCCTCAATGGAGAAAGTTCCGTAACAAAAACTATAGTAGGTGTGGCAGTTGAGGAGCATGGTTGCCTTGGATTAGGTTAGAAAATTTTTTCGCCACAGATTATTGAAACTATTTTTATTTTTTAATTTGGAATCAATCAACTTCGGTTCACAGATTAAATGAAAGATAAAATTGATCTGTGGCAGTGATTATTTATAGCTGAGTTAATGGCGAATTCAAATCTTCCCAGCCCCAATCTTTAGCCCATTAAAAGCATTGAAATCATGCTGCTTAAAACTTACACCGGCGGCTCTGTTTACGGCGTCTTTTCCGTAGCGGCTTCGGATTTTATCCATGGCTTCGCAGAGTTGTATTTGCGCTGTGTTTTCTTCAAACAAATTATACTGATGCCCCCCATGCACCAGATGGCTGAACTTAATCCCAACCAGCCTAATCAGCATTCGTTTTTGGTAGAGTTTATTAAAGAGTTCGTTTACTTTTTCCATGAGCACATGGTCAAGAGAAGTGTAGGGAATCCGTGCCTGCATGGTAAAAGTATTGAAATCCGAATAGCGGATTTTTACCGTTACGCAAGCCGTGAGTTTGTGCTCAGACCGCAACTGAAAAGCAAGCTTCTCCGTCATCCCAATCAGCAAACCTTTTAGTGCTTTTACATCAATGGTGTCCTTATCAAAAGTGCGCTCTGTGGAGATAGATTTCCTCTCAGAATACGGCACCACTGCCGAGTTATCAATGCCATTGGCTTTGCGCCAAATCATACCACCATTTTCACCCAGCACACCTTCCATCAGTTCGCAGGGCATTTCCTGCAAAGTCCTAATCCACATCACCCCCATGCTGCGCAGGAGGCTATAAGTTTTTTCACCTACCATGGGTATTTTGCGGATGGAAAGCGGTGCCAAAAATCCTTTCTCTGTACCAAACGGAATCTCTTTTTGTCCGTTGGGTTTGGCTTCTCCCGTCCCAACTTTTGATACCGTTTTATTGGTGGATAGCGCAAAAGAAATTGGCAAATTAGTTTCCTTCATAATCTTCTGCCGCACTTCTGTAGCCAGTTTGTAGCAGCCAAAAAATTTGTCCATCCCCGTGAGGTCAATATAAAATTCGTCAATAGAGGTTTTCTCATACAAGGGTACTTCGCCACCAATAATTTCGGTGACCATATCAGAGTATTTTCCATATTGCCCCATATCACCTTTTACAATTATTGCCTCGGGGCAAAGCTGCCTCGCCATACGCATGGGCATGGCGGAGTGGATGCCAAAAGCCCGCGCCTCATAGCTGCAAGATGCCACCACACCGCGGTCACTAGTGCCACCCACCAGCACAGGCTTACCTATAAGTTTGGGGTTAGCCAATCTTTCCACACTCACAAAAAAGGAATCTAAATCAATATGTACAATCTGGCGCTGCATAGCGGGTTTTAAAGAACCCGAAATCTACTAAGAATTTTTGGGATAATAAAAAACATGACGGTTATAATGCCATGGATGTAGACAATAGTCCGTTGTGTGAAAGTCAACATCCTTCCACCTTTGGACAATGGATATCTAAAAAGTATTTGGAGAAAGACTTAGAAAATTGAGACTTGAAAAGGGATTGTCTCAAGAAGGACTAGCCTCTTCGGCAGAAGCTGCTCTCCTGAATGTTCCGAAGGGCATTTGGGAGAGTAGATAGTTTAGGTTCACCAGAACCGTTTTTGTCGGGTTAAAAACCCTCTTTTATCTATCCTCCCGAATGCGCTACGCTAACATTCGGGAGAGCTAAGTTAGTCATTGCTTCCTAAAAAGTATATTGAATGTAGTGGAAGCATATTCTTGTCATCATCTGTCATTTTATTATAAAATTCCTGCCATAGGTCAATAAAATTATCGATGTCTAAAAGTTTGATATGCCTATGACTTTCTCTTGCGGAACGTTCTGCCTCAGAAGTGAATGTTCCTGATGTTACAAATAACCCTATGTCGCCATCTTTGTTTAGAAGACCTGTTAGGCTTCTGATGTCATCTACTGGAACAGATGCGTCTGGTCTATGTTTTACTTGAACTTTTAGTCTTGGAGCAGTTGCACCAAGTGGGTCGTTGTAAGCAACTATGTCCAAACCACCATCTTTACCTTTTGGCGAGATGAAAGGAGTGTGATATTTCATTGCCCTCAATAAAGCTGCAACTAAATCTTGAAACTCATAAGCATTTTTACTTCTTATAAAATCTTTTATTCCAGAAATGGCTTGTTCCTCAAGTAAATCAAGGTTCGCTTTTTGGGTTTGTGTTTTATTCTCTTCGAGTTCAGTCGGTTCGTCTTCTGTGCTTTTCCCTTTTTTAAGTTTTGTGTCTTTGTTGTCGGCTGCCCAAGTTCGATAAAGTTGAGAAGCAGTCTCAAGCAGTTTGGTAGGTCCAAGATTTATAGCCTTTTCGCCTTCTTCTGTTAAATACCATACGCCTTTATTTTTTCTTAAAAATCCCGCTTTAATTCCATCTATTGTATAGAAATGTAATAATGATTCCCACCTTACATAGCCAGTCTTTTCATATACTAGCTTTTCCCATTCAGTAAGTTCAATTGTCTCACGAATTTTATCAATTACTTGCTTTCCAGGAAGCTGTCCACCAGCATCCTTCAATATCTTAAAAGCCGCAAACATAGTCTTGGCAGCAGACTGTTTTGAGGGAGCTAATTTTTCTAGTTCTTTATCCATTGTCTTTGTGTTGTCTTGTTGTTTTTAATGTGAGTGTTAACTCATTTAATTAGGAAGATTTGGGTTTTCAAAACTACCTTTTATTTTTTTAATCACTTCCCCGTATGCCCATAGCCCCCCGAACCTCTTGCGCTGTCGGCAAGGGCTTCTGTGTTTTGCCATTCTACTTTTTCGTATTTGGAGATAATCATTTGGGCAATGCGCTGTCCGGGTTCTATGGTTGTGGCTTTGTCGGAGAGGTTCACTAGCAGTACTTTTAACTCTCCTCTGTAGTCAGAATCTATGGTGCCGGGGGTGTTGAGGACGGTTACTCCTGCCTTATAGGCAAAGCCACTGCGGGGGCGCACCTGCGCCTCAAATCCATCTGGCAATTCAATAAAAATCCCCGTGGGTATTAGTTGCCGTTGCATGGGTAGTAAATCAATATTTTCTATGATATTGGCTCTTAAATCCATCCCCGCAGAGCCTATGGTTTCGTAGGCAGGCAATGGGTAGGGGGAGTTGTTAATAATCTTTACTTTTATCATGACTTATTCAATTTTTTAAGGAGTGGGCTAAGGGAGATTTTATCTATTTTCATAAAGATAAAAATGTAAACTATTATCAGTGCAGAGTTGATTGTGGCAACAGCAAAATTCCAATCTAAGGGTGCAAAGTGTAGCACATCCCTAAGCACCCATTTGCTTATAAAGTAGAGCACTACAGCAGATGAAATGCAGTAAGCAATCTTGCCATACTCATAAGGCACAGGGTAATATTTTTTGCCCATCAACATAGAAATAGCAGCCATGCTAAAGTAGCAAATCAGCGTGGCATAGGCAGAAGCCATATAGCCATAAAGCGGAATAAAAATTACGTTTATACCAACAGTTAGCAAAGCACCCCCAATGGAAATATAGGCGCCATAAATTGTTTTTTCCGTTTGCTTATACCATTGGCTTAGGTAATAGAAAATCCCAAGGAAAAGATTTGCCAATAAAAGTATGGGTACCACATCCACCGCACTACGGTATCTCTCTCCTAAAAGTTGGATGAGGAGGGGCATATAAAACATCACGCCCATAAAAATAATGGAGGTTATAAAAGTGAAGTATTTCAGCACACGGGCATAGATAAGTTTGGAGTCTTCTTGTTTCATCAAACCAAAGAAAAAGGGCTCTGCCGCATATTTAAAGCTCTGTATTGCCAGTGTCATAAAAATAGAAAGTTTATAGCAGGCGCTATAAATCCCTACCTGCCCAAGGGCTTCTTTTAAGCTCATATTTTGGGGTGGTAACACCAATAATCTCTTTAGTAAAATGCGGTCAAGGGTTTCATTAATCATCCCTGCAAAACCAAGAATTAGCAAAGGCCATGAGTACACCAACATCTCCCTAAAAACAGATTTCTCCCACTTAATTTTGAAGGAGAAAACCTCTGGCAGCAGCATCAAAAAAGTAATGATGCTGGATAAAACATTGGCAAGAAAAACCATCCCAACGGGGCTTACATTATTCTTGAGCCAAACAGAATATTCTGCTAAAGTGGAATCAGGGTATTGCTTAGCTACCCAAGCTATCACCACCAAAAAAAGAAAGTTGAAACCAATGGTAAGGATGATATTGATAAACTTTAAAGAGGCAAAGCGCATGGCTCTATCCTGCTTGCGGAGGTAGGCAAAGGGTATCACCGCAGCGGTATCAAAAAACAAAATAATGGCTGCATAAATAATGAAATCAGGGTGCAGGCTATAGCCCGCCGCCGTAGCAATACTATTACTGAAAAGCAATATCCCGCCACTGAAAATTAGCGAAGAAAAGAGCAGCGAAATAAACGAAGTGCCTGCTATGCCAAGGTCATCATTTCGCTTATTGGCAAAATAGAAAAAACCGGTCTCCATGCCATAGGTATAGAGGATATTGATGAAAGTGATGTAGGCATAAATCTCGGACACTGCACCATAATCAGAGGTATCCTGAAACACGCGGGTATAGAAGGGCGTAAGAAAAAAATTAAGCAACCTTGCGGCAAAATATGTGAAGCCATAAAGTAGTGTTTGAGATGCTAATTTGCGGAGTGCTGCCAAGGCAAAGAGATTTGAAGGCAAAGATAGGTTTAGCCCCTCTATCCATAGCTGCATTATCTTTGAACCCGCCAAACAAATAATTATCTCACCCAAAAAATGAAAGTACTTTCACTCCTTATTTGCGTATTTCTATTGCAGATTTCTGATGGGTTTGCCCAAAAGAAAAAGAGCATACAGCCTAAAGTTAAAACTGAAAAGGACTCCACTTTTGGTAAAAGAAAAACGCTGATAAAGAGGACAGAAATTGGCAATAATAAAAACCAA
>JAPLCZ010000248.1 GCA_026391915.1 Bacteroidota bacterium
ATATAAGGGTCTACCAGGTACTCTTTGGCTTTCTCTTTTAATAAATCTTTGGCTTGATTAAGTGTTAGATTTTTTAAAATGACATTACCAAGTAAAGGTAAATTAGTAACCCCATTGGCATCAACAAAAAACCCCGTGTAGTAGGTACCCGCGGTTGTATTATTAACTGCACCACCTGAACTGGATCCTGAAGAAAGCACCTGATTGCCAAAGATATTGTCAAAAGCCTTATCAGCACTTTTAATTTTGATATCCAGCACATCAAAGGGTTGTATGCGGATGATATTTTCAACTTTACTATCCGCAGAATCTGATTTGGTGGTGGATGGGTTCAAATCCTGAAAATACGTAAACTGTTTTTTGGTTACGCAACTGCTAAAAACAACAATCAATAGCAAAAAAGAAATGATACTTTTTGCAATTTTAAATTTTGAACCAAGATATAAAAACATAGGAAGAGCCAACACCAATAACCAAGGCAACGCCTTAAGAACACTTATAACCATCAGATTTGCGATTGATTGATTTTGCCGCAAAGTAACAGATTTTATTCCTATTTTCAAGTATAAAGCTATGAATTCTGTTGGATTTTACTCCGCCCAATCCTCTCTCATTCATCAAAATTCGCAATCCTATTCCGCTTAAATCAATCTGTTTTCCTAATTTCGCCCACCAATTCAAAAAAGGAAAAAACACATTATGGATTTATTGTATTACGTTTTAGGAGTAGCCGCTATAGGATTAGTTTATGCCGCATGGCGCGCTATGTGGGTGGGCAAACAGGAAGCTGGAGATGCCACCATGCAAAAAATTGCAAAGTATATTGCCGATGGCGCAATATCTTTCTTAAAAGCAGAGTATAGAGTACTTGCTTTATTTGTGGCTGTAGTAGCCGTATTATTATCAGTATTGGCAGACCCACAAAAATCATCTTGGTTGATTGGGGTTGCCTTTGTTATAGGCGCTTTTCTATCTGCTTTTGCAGGTTTTATAGGGATGCGCATTGCCACCAAAGCCAATGTGCGCACTACCAATGCAGCACGCACTTCATTATCAAAAGCACTTGATGTTTCTTTCAGTGGCGGTATGGTGATGGGGTTAAATGTGGTGTGCCTTGGTATATTGGGTATAGCAGCTTTAATGCTTGCTTTCACCCATATGTGGAGTGATATGAACCAAGTATTAGAAGTAATTATTGGCTTCTCTTTAGGGGCTGAGAGCATTGCCCTTTTTGCCCGTGTGGGTGGTGGTATTTATACCAAAGCCGCTGACGTAGGTGCTGACCTTGTGGGTAAAGTAGAAGCCGGCATCCCGGAGGACGACCCACGCAACCCTGCAACTATTGCAGATAACGTGGGTGATAACGTAGGTGATGTAGCAGGTATGGGTGCTGACCTTTTTGGCTCTTTTGTAAGTACCATCATTGCAACTATGGTTTTAGGATACTCAGTGCACCCGGTAGGTGATAATTTCAATGGGCTATCAACTATGTTGCTGCCTATAATGATTGCTGCTGCAGGGATTTTATTCTCTATTATAGGTTCTTGGTTTGTGAGGGTGAAAGAAGGTGGTAATCCACAAACAGCATTAAACATTGGGAACTTTGGCGCAGTAATCATGATGACTATTGCTTCTTATTTTATCATCAATTATTTATTACCTGCTACTATGATGAGTGGCACAGTTCAGTTTACACCGATGAGTGTATTTTATAGTGTAGTAATTGGGTTGGCAGTAGGTACTTTGGTATCATTGGTAATAGAATATTACACCTCTAAAGAACAATCTCCAGTAAAAACCATTGCCCGCCAATCAGCTACCGGTGCGGCTACTAATATCATCTCAGGATTAAGTGTTGGGATGCAAAGCACTGCCATACCCGTATTGATTTTGGCAGGCGGAATTATGGCTGCTTACGCCACTGCCGGCTTATATGGTGTTGCCATTGCAGCATCTGGCATGATGGCAACTACCGGAATTCAATTGGCTATTGATGCCTTTGGCCCTATTGCAGATAACGCAGGGGGTATTGCAGAAATGAGCCATCTACCCAAAGAAGTACGTGAAAGAACGGATGTTTTAGACTCAGTGGGTAACACTACCGCCGCTATAGGTAAAGGCTTTGCCATTGCTTCTGCAGCACTAACTTCCTTAGCCATGTTCTCAGCATTTATGACTACAGCTAATGTAAAAGTAATTGATATTGCAGATGCCTATGTATTGGGCGGATTGCTAATAGGTGGTATGATTCCATTCTTGTTTTCATCCTTCGCTATACGCGCAGTAGGTGATGCCGCCAACGCAATGGTAGAAGAAGTTCGCCGCCAATTCCGCGAGATAAAAGGAATTTTGGAGGGCACTGCCGAAGCAGATTACCAAAAATGTATTGAAATATCAACCAAAGCAGCGCTACGCCACATGATGCTACCCGGCGCATTGGCAATATTATCACCTGTAATTATTGGGTTTACCCTTGGTGCTGCGGCATTGGGTGGTTTCCTTGCAGGGGTATTAGTTAGTGGGGTGATGATGGCTTTCTTCCAAAGCAACGCAGGGGGTGCATGGGATAACGCCAAAAAAATGTTTGAAACAGGCGTAGAAATTAAAGGCGAAATGCACTACAAAGGCTCTGATGCACACAAAGCCGCAGTAGTTGGAGATACAGTAGGCGACCCTTTTAAAGATACCTCTGGCCCATCACTTAATATCTTGATTAAGTTGGTAAGTATAGTAGCCGTGGTAATTGCACCACTACTACCTACCACCAAAGAGGCATCTGCACAAAAAGAGGTTAAAAAGCAAACTATTGAGGTGGTGGCGAAGGTAATTAAGAACCCCGAAGGGCTCAGCGGAGCTAATTAAAAATTATAAATTATAGATTTAAAATCCCGCCCTGATTAAGTTCAGGGCGGGATTTTTATTTAATGTTGAAGAATGACGCACCCCTTTTTTCACTCCCGCAATAAGCGGGACAGGTTATTCACTATTCATTAAAACCCCCACCCCATTCACCTTCCCCTTTTTTACTTTTACCTCAATAATAGTTACCTCAAACCCCACACACACCACTTTTAGGTGAATAACCTCACCCATTTTCTGGCTACTAACCTTGCCTATTCCCTTTTTGTTGGTGGTTTTGGGGGCAAGTTTCGGGAGTTCTTCAATAGAAATTGTGGCATCTTTTAAAGGCTTGCCAGTGGCGGCATTGGTAACAGTGGCAAGGATAATAGTAGGGAGTTTGGTGGGTGCAGTATAAAGTTTAAAAAGCCCAATTTGCGCTGCATTGCCCTGCCATACCACTTTGGCGCTGGTATTCACTATTTGCATAATGCCATAAAGCTCATTATTGAGTTGTATGCGCTGCTGCGTGGCTATTTGGCGGTTCTTTTTGGCGGCATCTTGCGCATTGTTTAGGTCGTTTATAGTTTCTGATAGCGTTTCCAATGCATCTATCTCAATTTGCGTATATCCTTTAGCAATCAAAGCCGTTTTTATAGGGTCAGTATTGGCATATTCATAGGCTTGCTGCAACGCCCTATACATCAATACAGCATCCTGCTGCGCCTTTCGCCAATCCTCTTTGCCTTGCACACTGCGGCGCACATCATCCGCCAAAAAGGCAATTTTTGCATAGCCATTAAGGTTTTGCAGGGCTTTATAGCTTTGCACAACGCCCTTTTTCAAATCACCACTTAGCACTTTTAAATCCGTAGCCATACCATCATCAGTAGGGAAATTGCGGCAGGCAGTGAGTTTTGCCTGAAATGCATCTGCATAGCTGGCATCCATCCAACTAAAACGTGAGGTAAAAACCCCCAACTCGCTGCGGAGGCTGTTTACCATAGTTTGGGCGGTGGTGTGCAACACGCTATCCTGCCCAGTATAGCTTCTTTTTATTTCCTGCTCTGATGCCATATGTTAAAATTTACTACAAATATAGATTAATCATCTTTAAATAAAGATAAATTATTAGCCTTTATTTTTAGAATAGAGTTGTATATTTTTTATAACAATATGTTTATTAGATAAATAGAAAAATTAGTAACTGAACTCTACTTAGCTATATATTAACCTTATTACTTTACTCATTAATCAATCTTCTTTAAAGATTATCAATTGTATAATATATAAAGAAGATTGTATATTTTATAGCGTAGTATGATAAGACATAAAGTCGCTTCATTGTTATAAATAGTATAATGTATAATCTATAAAGTTGTTAGTATAAACTTTATAGTTGTATAATATTTTATAAAGAAGATTGAATAATATGAATATATATAAAGTTAAAATATAAAGTAATGTATTTATAGAACACTGCTCCGCCGCAATGTGCTGGATTTGTAATCCGGTACTTTTTACTATAGTTATTATTTCTTGCGGTGATGAGATAAAGATTTTTTAATCCACCAAAATAATCTCGTGTATCAAAATACTTTATATTTGTAGTCTCCTGCAATAATAACTCATAGTTCATAGTTCATAACTCATAGTTAAAATGAAAAACACCATCCTACTGCTACTACTTTCCGCATTAGTTTTCACCGCATCCACCTGCTCCAAAACCCCCGATGAAAAACTCCTTGCCATAGGTGATAAATACCAAGAAGGTATAGTGGCATACTTACTTGTAAGTGGAGATTCCGGCTATGATGCCAACACCCAGCATGGTCTCCTCGCTGCCCCTTTTGACCAATGCGTAGCCATGGCTTTTGATGCAGGCACCCATGTAAAAACTGGCGCCATAAGTACCAAATACGGCTCAGGCAAATCCACCACAGAGGCAATATTAAATGCCCAAGGCAGTGGTGAGTACCCCGCCAGCATGTGTGCAAGCCTGTTAGTGAGCAAATATGATGATTGGTACCTCCCCTCAAGGTTTGAGCTCCTCAAAATGAGGGATAATAAAGACAAATTGGGCAGCTTTACCCTCAATAAATATTGGGATACCCATGATAACTCCTCCAATGGAGACTCCGCAGAAGTAGTTGATTTCTCAGGCAGCACCTACTATAACGTAAGCAAGAAAACCAAATGCAGAGTAAGGGCCGTTAGGTATTTTTAGTTGAGAGTTAAAGGTTCAGAGTTCATACCTCACAACTGATTACTAATCCTTGAACATCCTCAGCCACTATTACCTTGATGGAATTGCAGCCAAACCCTATTATAATCTCGGGCTGGTATTCCCCGATTTGATTGGTGGATTTCATAGAGGGTGGCGGTTAACATCGTTGGAACTTTCCAAAAGTTCAAAACTTTTGGAAAGTTATAATTGGCATCAAGATTTGCACAACGGCTGCCTACGCCATTTTGAGGTGGATAGGAGGTTTCATAACGTGCAAAGTTTTACAGATTGCACACGCCACATCCGTATTTTAATGGATGAAAAAGACATACAACAATACAGCATCCGCAGTTTTTTTGGCGCACACATACTATATGAATTGCTTTTGGATAGGCTCATCATCAAACAAAATATTAAAGTGGCTGATGATTTTTATGCCTCTTTAGAAGCCGTAAATCCAGGGAAATTAAGCATCTTTTTAAAAGAAAATAATACCATGAGGCATGATGATTTTATGGCTTTCTTCACCAAATTTAAAGAGTCAAAATACATTTATAGATATGCCGATGATGAAGGACTTTTTTATGCCTTTAAGCGCATTATGATGCGGGCAGGCTTGCCGGAATTGCCAAACACTGCCACACAATTGTTTGAAAGTATTAGTTTTGAGGCAGAAAACTATATTGCATCAAAATTTATCAGCATCTTTGAAGAATTAAAACAGCCCCCCGCCAACCCTTGAGCCGTTACCTGTTTCTCATACTTATCTCCATACCCATATTTGCCCAATCACAGGTGCGCAAATACAGCAATGAGTTCTTGGCTATTGGTGCCAGCGCAAGGGGATTGGGCATGAGTAATACCGTAGTTGCCTCAGTGAATGATGTAACATCTTGCTACTATAACCCTGCTGGTTTGGGCAAAATAAAAACTACTATTGATGCCAGCTTTATGCACTCAGAGTACTTTGCAGGCATCACCAATTTTGATTATTTGGGCGTGGCAATTAAGGCATCAAAATACTCAGCTGTTGGGGTATCTGTAGTTCGTTTTGCGGCAGATAATATCCCCAATACCTATGACCTTATTGGGCAGGATGGGGCAATAAATTATCTGGCAATAAAATCATTTAGCATTGCAGATTATGCCGCACTGATTTCTTATGGATACTACAAACAATCCATCTATTACAAAAAACACTCTTATGGTTATGGTGGCACGCTGAAAGTAATCCATAGAACTGTGGGTGAATTTGGCAACGCCTGGGGTTTTGGGTTTGATGTTGGTGGCATCTATGAAATTGATGATTACAACACCATATCCTTTACCGCAAGGGACGTAACCACCACCGTAAATGCATGGAGTTTTAGTTTTACAGAACAACAAAAGCAAGTACTTGCCAATACAGGCAATGACATCCCAGTGCGCAGTACAGAGATTACAATACCCCGCCTAATCCCTGCGTATTGCTTTCATGATGAAACAAAAAATGGTATTGGCTATAACCTTGAAGCCGCCTTGGATATGACTTTTGATGGCAGAAGAAATACCCTTATCTCTACAAAAGCCATCAGCATTGACCCCCACATTGGGCTAGAGGGCAACTTCAAAAAGCTGGTATATTTAAGGGCAGGGGTAGGGCAGTTTCAAAAGTACTCTAATGATATCCCTGGTAGTAGCAAACAGATAATTGGTTTCACCCCATCGGTAGGGGCAGGGGTGCGCCTCAATAAAATATGTATTGATTATGCGTTTACTGATTTAGGAAACCAAAACATTGGGCTTTACTCTCATGTAATTGGAATAAAATTGGGCGTGGATAGAAAGAAAAAGCGGAAATAGAATGCTGTAACTTTGCATAAAAAATTAAGTGATGAGTGAATATAAATTAAACGCAAGCATTGATGATAATAGCGGCTTCTGCTTTGGGGTGGTGTATGCCATACAAATGGCAGAGGATTACCTTGCAGAGCATGGCAAACTTTATTGCCTTGGTGATATAGTGCATAATGATGAAGAGGTAGAACGCCTCACCAAAAAAGGGCTGATAACTATTGACCATGAAATGCTAAAAGATTTGCATGATGTGCGGGTACTTATAAGGGCACATGGAGAGCCACCATCCACTTATAAAATGGCGCTTGAAAACAATATAGAATTGGTAGATGCCTCTTGCCCTGTAGTGCTAAAACTCCAACACAGAGTAAAAGAATCTTATGACCAAACCGGTGCGGAAGCGCCAGTTTATATTTTTGGGAAACATGGCCACCCCGAGGTAAAAGCCCTCATTGGGCAAACCCGTGGGGATGCCGTAGTTTTCCAAGACATAAGCGAATTGGATGGCAAAGTGCTACCTAAAAGGATTACTCTTTTTAGCCAGACTACTAAGGACACTGCACGTTTTTATAACGTAAAACAAGAGCTCATTAACCGTGGTATTGAGATAGATTTTAATGATACCATCTGCCGCCAGGTTTCAAATAGGGATGTGCAATTGCGGGATTACGTAAAGAATTTTGATAAGATTGTTTTTGTATCTGGCACTAAATCCAGCAACGGAAAAGTGCTGTATGATGTGTGCAAACGCAATAACCCAAACTCATGGTTTGTGAGCAGTGCTAGCGAGGTAAAGCAGGAGTGGTTTTCCCCCAATGATAAAGTTGGCATTTGCGGCGCCACCTCCACACCGCTATGGCAGATGGAAGAAGTAAAAGCAGTGTTGGAGGCTTATTAGAATCATCAATTCTATCTCATGAAAAAACTTATTCTTATCCTTCTTTGCATCCTTGCAAGCCAATCCATTTTTGCGCAAAAGGAAAAAGAACTCTTTAAAAAAGCACAAGAGAAGTTAGCCAATGATGATGTGAGAGGAGCCATCAAACTCTTGGATAATGCTATCAAAATAAAAGTAGATTATTTGGATGCTTACTACAACCGAGGCACAGCCAAACTTGCCCTTTTAGATTTCCCTGGGGCTATTTTGGATTTTGATAATGTGATAAAACTAAACCCCAATTATGCATCTGCCTACTACAACCGCAGTGTGGCAAAAGCCAAAATGAAGAATTTTGATGCTGCCCTTGAGGACGTGGAAAAGGTAGTGGACATGCGCCCCAACTACGCCAAAGCTTATGCCCTGCGTGGGCAACTCAAAAAAAATACAAAAGACAAAGGTGGCGCATGCGAAGATTTTAGAACTGCCATTGAGTTGGGTGATAAAAGTGTGGAGTCCGTTTACCGCGTGCTATGCAGCGATTCCAAAACCAAAGTAGTGGTAAAAAAAGAAGACCTCATCATCACATGGCCAGATACCATGAACTGGAAAACTCCTATAGAAGAAGTGTATGGGCTTCAATCCACCCAAGCCTATTGGAGGAAAGATGAAACTGCGGAAAAGTTCTCCATGAAAGGAGAGATTAGAAAGATAAAAGGCACCACCAACGCCCTTGTAGGTACCGAGATGCAGCAGATTTATGACAACATAAAAGCTACCTGCCCGGCAGCCCGCCTCACACAGCTTGACCAAGAAGACAAAACCGAAACCCCTTGGATAATCTTTACCATTGAGTGCCCCGATGCCAAAATTGGTTCCTCCATCTACTGTATTTTGCAGGGCAATTCAGCGCTATTTACAATTAAACTCACTACACCGCACCCCGCAATGGAAGAAGACCTCTCCAAAAATTGGAGTGATGTTTTTAGGGAAGTGAAGACGGAGTTTAAGTAGAAATAAAATCACCTAACACCTCACTGGCAACCCGCATGTTTTATCTACACAAATAAAATAATTGGTTTCGCCTGCTTTGTATTTGTTTTGGAGGAGGGGGATTGAAGTTTCGGCAGTAGTTGCCCCCATCATTATTCTATTAAAAGGAAAGAGTTTATTGAGCTTAGGGATTTGGGTAAGGGCATCCTCACCTACTATAGCCACCTCATGGAAGTTATAAAGATGTTTAATCAGCAAGCTACCCCAATTATTATAAAAAGCAGGGTGTTCTTTGAGGTTTTCCAATACGCCGCCTAACATTTTTTGAGAGATGTGGAGGTAGTTTTCATCATCAAAATATTTCCCTAAGGTAAAAAGATTATGCGCCATCACAGAGTTTGGGGCGGGCATTATGTTATCACTTAATTCTATTTTGCCTGCCACCAATTCCTCCGAGTTTTTGGAAGTGAAATAACAGTAGCCTTTCTCATCATCAAAGAAGTTTTGCATGGCGTGGGCGGTAAGTTCTTTTGCTTGCAGGAGGTGGGCTTCATCAAAGGTGAGTTGGTATAAATCTATCAAAGCTTGTATAAAAAAAGCGTAATCCTCTAAGAAAGCGGGGATGGCTTTTTCTCCATTCTTTAAGGTGCGGTAAAGTTGGTTGCCATCCATTAATTTTTGGTTGATGAAATTGGTTATCCGCAATGCGTGGGTTAAAAACTTCTCATCCCCAAAAGCTTCATAACAACTCAAGAAGCCAGAAATAGTAAGTGCATTCCATGAGGTAAGGACTTTATTATCAAGCCCAGGTTTTATTCTTTGAGCTCTTGCAGCAAATAGTTTTTCTTTGGCTGATGTTATTATTTTCTCAGCTTTATCCTCCGCAATACCAAACTTTTCTGTCACCTCTTTTATTGCATGATGTGTAACTAAGATATTATTCCCATGTTCCCAATAACCCTCCTTACCAACACCAAAATAGGTTTTGAGAAGGGCAGCATCATCGCCCAAAAGAGCATCTATTTCATCTTCTTTCCAAACATAAAACTTACCTTCTTCGCCTTCGGAGTCGGCATCAAGGGCGGCATAGCAACCACCATCAGGGGAGGTCATCTCCCTCAAAATCCAATCAGTGGTTTCGTAACAAATCTTTTTATATAAATCTGAGTGGTTGATTTGATAGCCTTCAGCATATAAAGATAGCAACTGCGCATTATCATAAAGCATCTTTTCAAAATGGGGTACTTTCCATTCCTCATCGGTGGAGTATCTGGCAAAGCCGCCGCCCAATTGGTCATAGATACCAGCAGTAGCCATTTTATCCAGCGTAAAGAAAGTATGTTTTAGGGCATCCTCATTTTTAGTGGCATCATGCAAACGCAATAAGAACTGCCAGATGCCCGGCATCATGAACTTAGGTGCTTGCCCTTTGCCGCCGTGGGTTCTATCAAACTGCGCCGCAAGGAAGTTGAAGGCAGTGTTTAAAATCCTCTCATCAAAAATATTTGTTGTGGTAGGTGCCACAATATCATTCATGGTATGGATGCCCCGCATAAGCTTTTCGGCATAATCAATATACTTTTGGGTTTGGTATTTATAGCCATTGCCAATCTCCCGCAATAGCCCCATCCATTGGTTGCGGGGGAAATAAGTTCCCGTGTAAACAGGTCTGCCATCTGGCAAAGCAAAGGCATTAAGCGGCCACCCACCCCGCCCAATCATTAGGTTGCAGGCATCCATATATAGCTGGTCCACATCGGGGCGTTCCTCCCTATCCACTTTTATGCAGATATAATTTTCATTCATCAGCTTTGCCACTTCATCGTTCTCAAAACATTCGCGTTCCATCACGTGGCACCAATGGCAGGCGCTGTAGCCAATACTAATAATCACCAATTTGTTTTCGGTTTTGGCGCGCTGCCATGCCTCATCAGTCCACGGATACCAATCCACGGGGTTATGCTGATGTTGCAGGAGGTAAGGTGAGGTTTCTTGGGAGAGGCGGTTTGTCATAAATTATCAATGGCAAATTTTAAATTTTAAATTAACAAAAGGCTAGAATTTTAGAAACATATTTGGCTGGTACTCATAAAAACTTCTGATGGCATACGTTAAACTTCGGATGCCATAATACATTTGTATAAGCCTATCATCAAAACTTAGGGTGGTATAAAACATTTGTATAAGCCTATGGTAAAAACTTACTACGCCATAAAACACTTGTATAAGCCTATGGTAAAAACTTACTATGGCATAAAACATTTGTATAAGCCTATACTAGAAATCTAGTATAGCATAAAACACTTGTATAAGCCTATACTAAAAATCTGGTATAGCATCAGCACACTTAAAAACGCGGTTTTAGCTTAAAATGTAAACCGGCATCTCTTAATATATGCACTTAAAAACTTCCCAGAATTAAGAACTGTGCTTCTGCTAACTCATCAGGGGAAGGATGCAGTTTCACCCTCTCAAAGTTAATATCTCCTATGGTTTGCAAGGGTACAAGATGGATGTGAGCATGTGGCACTTCTAACCCAATTACAGCAATACCAATCCTCTTGCAAGGAATAGCTTTTTGAACTTTTGCAGCTACCTCTTTAGCAAAAAGCCAAAGCCCATTGTAGGTTTCATTATCAAGGTTAAAGATGTAATCGGTTTCTTGCTTAGGCACCACAAGGGTGTGCCCATTAGCCAATGGGTTTACATCCAAAAAGGCAATATAGTTTTCGTTTTCGGCAATTTTATAACAGGGTATTTCACCGTTAATAATCTGTGTGAAAATAGAAGCCATAGCTTATGAAATTGAGATTTCTAAAATCTCTAATTTGATAACACCGGCAGGTACAGTAACATCAACCACTTCGCCTAATTTTTTCCCCATAAGGGCACTGCCAATAAGAGATTTTGCGGAAATTTTACCTTCTTTAAAATTGGCTTCAGATTCTGAAACAATGGTATATTTAACATCCTTTTTAGTCGTATGATTTTTAAGATGTACAGTAGAAAGTATCATCACTTTGCTAGTATTCATAGTGCTTTCATCCACAACGCGGGCATTGGCAATGGTGTTTTCCAAGTTAGCAATTTTTGCTTCCATCAATCCTTGCGAATGTTTGGCTGCATCATATTCTGCATTCTCTGATAAATCACCTTTATCCCTAGCCTCTTCAATTTGCTTTGCCATATTGCTTCTACCAGTGGTTTTAAGGGTGCGCAACTCTAGCTCAAGCCTTGCCAATCCATCCTTACTTAGATAAATAATTTCCATTTTGTTTTACTTTATTTAAAAATGAAACGCCCTGACATTGCTGTCAGGACGCTTATAATGTTTGTGCAAATTTAAGTTAGATTTCTACAAAAGCAATCTTGCGCCAATTGTATGTGTGCCGCTAAAAGGAGCTGCAGCCCTAAAAGAATAATCAATAGCAAATCGCCTTGCCTTATCTTTTGTAAAAGGAATATCCAAAGAAACCCCTGCTGATGGACCTGAATAAGCTTTTCTTCCTAAAGTTTTATCCATGATTTTATCTTCATAGGTATAGCCAGCACGCAGCATTAAAAACCTACGGAAGCTATATTGCAAACCAAAAGAACCTTGGTCTTTATCAAAAGCATTGGAGGTAAATGCTCCTGCCAATGTGATTACATGACCCACTTCTGCAGCGCTATCACCACCCAAAAAGAAATCATATGAACCACCAATATGCAGCATGGATGGTAGTTCAACGCCTCCCGAATAGCGCATTTGAGGACCAACATTACGGAGAGAAATTCCAAACTTCATACGGTCTTCTTTACCTGCAAAATATTGAATACCGGCATCCAAAGAAGCACCTTGAGTTTTGACACTGGCAAGTCCTTCGGAAATTGATCTTACCGTAACACCAGCATGAATAGCATCAGAAAATTTATGAGAATAAGCTATTGCTAAATTGAACATGGATACGTTGTAAGTACCTATGGTATTATCAGGTTGTTGAACTGTGGTAATTGGGATATCACCAAAACTCATGGACCCAACTGTAAAGCCTAATGCATCATTTTTATCTTTACCAATTACACGGGTAAACCCAAAAGTATTTACTTTAATACCAAGGGATGGACTCAACCAACTACAATTGGAAAATGCAAATTCAGTAGCATTATGATTTATAATTCCGGAAGGGTTTAAACTCATAGCTTCAGTGCCGGAAATGCCTGCAACGTTAGCGTTGTTCAAGCCACTACTTCCTGCCCATGGATTGATGAGTAATTGTGTAGCCCCAGCTTGCCCAATCCTATCAGGGTTACCAGCAAAAGCTGTTGTAAAAGCTGCTGATAAAAGGATGGCTAAATATATATTTTTCATGTTCATTATCTTCTTCTTTAATCTTTAAAATTTAGAAAGTATCAAGGTCAATTGGTCTCATTACGCCAAACCATTTTAGCACTTTAGTTCCAAAGTCGCTATCAATATGGATGATGTAAACACCGGATGCAATAGGTACCCCTGCAGCGTTTTTCAAATCCCAATCAAGGTAACTAAGGTCTTCATTATTGGTGTAATCAATATTGTATCTGCGAACCAACGAACCATCAACAGTATAGATAGATACTTTGCATTTTTGAGGTAAATTTGTTAAGCGCACCCTATTATCCAACTG